>NZ_CP043311.1:152500-452500 GCF_008807375.1 Pseudomonas lalkuanensis
TGACGTCAAGTCATCATGGCCCTTACGGCCAGGGCTACACACGTGCTACAATGGTCGGTACAAAGGGTTGCCAAGCCGCGAGGTGGAGCTAATCCCATAAAACCGATCGTAGTCCGGATCGCAGTCTGCAACTCGACTGCGTGAAGTCGGAATCGCTAGTAATCGTGAATCAGAATGTCACGGTGAATACGTTCCCGGGCCTTGTACACACCGCCCGTCACACCATGGGAGTGGGTTGCTCCAGAAGTAGCTAGTCTAACCGCAAGGGGGACGGTTACCACGGAGTGATTCATGACTGGGGTGAAGTCGTAACAAGGTAGCCGTAGGGGAACCTGCGGCTGGATCACCTCCTTAATCGAAGACATCAGCTTCTTCATAAGTTCCCACACGAATTGCTTGATTCAATTGCGAAGGCGATTGGGTCTGTAGCTCAGTTGGTTAGAGCGCACCCCTGATAAGGGTGAGGTCGGCAGTTCGAATCTGCCCAGACCCACCAATTGTCGCGGGGTCGAATGACCGGTTGACATTGGGGCCATAGCTCAGCTGGGAGAGCGCCTGCTTTGCACGCAGGAGGTCAGGAGTTCGATCCTCCTTGGCTCCACCACTCTCAGTTAGGCAGACCAAGAGCTCAGAATTGAATATCCGTGGTTGGATATTGAATTCTGAACTTTGTTTCAGAATCGTTCTTTAAAAATTCGGGTATGTGATAGAAGTGACTTATTGGGTGTTTCACTGCACTCAATAATTCAAGGCAAAATTTGCGAGTTCAAGCGCGAATTTTCGGCGAATGTCGTCTTCACCCCTATGATCGCAGGCAGATTGCTTGGGGTTATATGGTCAAGTGAAGAAGCGCATACGGTGGATGCCTTGGCAGTCAGAGGCGATGAAAGACGTGGTAGCCTGCGATAAGCTTCGGGGAGTCGGCAAACAGACTTTGATCCGGAGATCTCTGAATGGGGGAACCCACCTAGGATAACCTAGGTATCTTGTACTGAATCCATAGGTGCAAGAGGCGAACCAGGGGAACTGAAACATCTAAGTACCCTGAGGAACAGAAATCAACCGAGATTCCCTTAGTAGTGGCGAGCGAACGGGGACTAGCCCTTAAGCTTCTTGGATTTTAGCGGAACGCTCTGGAAAGTGCGGCCATAGTGGGTGATAGCCCCGTACGCGAAAGGGTCCAGGAAGTGAAATCGAGTAGGACGGAGCACGTGAAACTTTGTCTGAATATGGGGGGACCATCCTCCAAGGCTAAATACTACTGACTGACCGATAGTGAACCAGTACCGTGAGGGAAAGGCGAAAAGAACCCCGGAGAGGGGAGTGAAATAGAACCTGAAACCGTATGCGTACAAGCAGTGGGAGCCTACTTTGTTAGGTGACTGCGTACCTTTTGTATAATGGGTCAGCGACTTATATTCAGTGGCGAGCTTAACCGTATAGGGGAGGCGTAGCGAAAGCGAGTCTTAATAGGGCGTTTAGTCGCTGGGTATAGACCCGAAACCGGGCGATCTATCCATGGGCAGGTTGAAGGTTAGGTAACACTGACTGGAGGACCGAACCGACTACCGTTGAAAAGTTAGCGGATGACCTGTGGATCGGAGTGAAAGGCTAATCAAGCTCGGAGATAGCTGGTTCTCCTCGAAAGCTATTTAGGTAGCGCCTCACGTATCACTCCAGGGGGTAGAGCACTGTTTCGGCTAGGGGGTCATCCCGACTTACCAAACCGATGCAAACTCCGAATACCTGGAAGTGTCAGCGTGGGAGACACACGGCGGGTGCTAACGTCCGTCGTGAAAAGGGAAACAACCCAGACCGTCAGCTAAGGTCCCAAAGTTCTAGTTAAGTGGGAAACGATGTGGGAAGGCTTAGACAGCTAGGAGGTTGGCTTAGAAGCAGCCATCCTTTAAAGAAAGCGTAATAGCTCACTAGTCGAGTCGGCCTGCGCGGAAGATGTAACGGGGCTCAAACTAGACACCGAAGCTACGGGTTCGTCGTAAGACGAGCGGTAGAGGAGCGTTCTGTAAGCCTGTGAAGGTGAGTTGAGAAGCTTGCTGGAGGTATCAGAAGTGCGAATGCTGACATGAGTAACGACAATGCGAGTGAAAAACTCGCACGCCGAAAGACCAAGGGTTCCTGCGCAACGTTAATCGACGCAGGGTGAGTCGGCCCCTAAGGCGAGGCAGAAATGCGTAGTCGATGGGAAGCGGGTTAATATTCCCGCACTTCTAGTTACTGCGATGGAGGGACGGAGAAGGCTAGGCCAGCTTGGCGTTGGTTGTCCAAGTTTAAGGTGGTAGGCCGAACACTTAGGCAAATCCGGGTGTTCAAGGCCGAGAGCTGATGACGAGTGTTCTTCTAGAACACGAAGTGGTTGATGCCATGCTTCCAGGAAAAGCTTCTAAGCTTCAGGTAACTAGGAACCGTACCCCAAACCGACACAGGTGGTTGGGTAGAGAATACCAAGGCGCTTGAGAGAACTCGGGTGAAGGAACTAGGCAAAATGGCACCGTAACTTCGGGAGAAGGTGCGCCGGTGAGGGTGAACGATTTACTCGGTAAGCCCATGCCGGTCGAAGATACCAGGCCGCTGCGACTGTTTATTAAAAACACAGCACTCTGCAAACACGAAAGTGGACGTATAGGGTGTGACGCCTGCCCGGTGCCGGAAGGTTAATTGATGGGGTTAGCGCAAGCGAAGCTCTTGATCGAAGCCCCGGTAAACGGCGGCCGTAACTATAACGGTCCTAAGGTAGCGAAATTCCTTGTCGGGTAAGTTCCGACCTGCACGAATGGCGTAACGATGGCGGCGCTGTCTCCACCCGAGACTCAGTGAAATTGAAATCGCTGTGAAGATGCAGTGTATCCGCGGCTAGACGGAAAGACCCCGTGAACCTTTACTGTAGCTTTGCACTGGACTTTGAGCCTGCTTGTGTAGGATAGGTGGGAGGCTTTGAAGCGAGGACGCCAGTTCTCGTGGAGCCATCCTTGAAATACCACCCTGGCATGCTTGAGGTTCTAACTCTGGTCCGTCATCCGGATCGAGGACAGTGTATGGTGGGCAGTTTGACTGGGGCGGTCTCCTCCTAAAGAGTAACGGAGGAGTACGAAGGTGCGCTCAGACCGGTCGGAAATCGGTCGCAGAGTATAAAGGCAAAAGCGCGCTTGACTGCGAGACAGACACGTCGAGCAGGTACGAAAGTAGGTCTTAGTGATCCGGTGGTTCTGTATGGAAGGGCCATCGCTCAACGGATAAAAGGTACTCCGGGGATAACAGGCTGATACCGCCCAAGAGTTCATATCGACGGCGGTGTTTGGCACCTCGATGTCGGCTCATCACATCCTGGGGCTGAAGCCGGTCCCAAGGGTATGGCTGTTCGCCATTTAAAGTGGTACGCGAGCTGGGTTTAGAACGTCGTGAGACAGTTCGGTCCCTATCTGCCGTGGACGTTTGAGATTTGAGAGGGGCTGCTCCTAGTACGAGAGGACCGGAGTGGACGAACCTCTGGTGTTCCGGTTGTCACGCCAGTGGCATTGCCGGGTAGCTATGTTCGGAAGAGATAACCGCTGAAAGCATCTAAGCGGGAAACTCGCCTCAAGATGAGATCTCACTGGGATCTTGAATCCCCTGAAGGGCCGTCGAAGACTACGACGTTGATAGGTTGGGTGTGTAAGCGCTGTGAGGCGTTGAGCTAACCAATACTAATTGCCCGTGAGGCTTGACCATATAACACCCAAACAATCTGGTGATTGTGGGTGCGACTGGTGAAGTCGACAGACCGAAAATTGGCCTGAACCGCAAACAGACTGTCACATACCTGATTCGGGGTAGCGTCCCAGACGATGCCCCAACCGAATTGCTTGACGACCATAGAGCGTTGGAACCACCTGATCCCATCCCGAACTCAGCAGTGAAACGACGCATCGCCGATGGTAGTGTGGAGCTTCTCCATGTGAGAGTAGGTCATCGTCAAGCTTCTATCCCAAACCCCCGATACGCCCAGGCGTGTCGGGGGTTTGTCTTTGCGCGTGAGAAAAACAGCGGGTTGCGAAATACACCCAAAAGCCCGTAGGCCAGGGCCCCGAGCGGGATTAGGATGGCTGGGACTGCAGTACAACAATAACGGAGAAACCATGTCCCCCTCCCGCAAGCTCCTGGTGCTCTATACCGGGGGCACCATCGGCATGCAGATGACCGACGCAGGCCTCGCACCCGCTTCCGGCTTCGAAGTGCGGCTGAGAGCCGAGCAGGCTGCCAACCCGGAGCGGCTCGTTCCTGATTGGATATTCCGCGAGCTGTCGCCAATCCTCGACAGCGCCAACATGACCCAGACCAACTGGCTGCAGATGCGGGATGCGATCGTCGAAGGCGTGGAAAGGCACGGCTGCGATGCCGTCCTGCTCCTGCATGGCACGGACACCCTGGCCTACAGTGCCGCCAGCCTCTCCTTCCTGCTCCTGGGGTTGCCCGTACCTGTGGTGCTGACCGGTTCCATGCAGCCAGCAGGCGTTGAAGGTGGCGATGCCTGGCCCAATCTCTTCGGCGCCCTGGAGCGACTTCATACCGGCATCGAACCTGGTGTATACCTCTATTTCAATGGCCATCTATTGCCAGGAACCCGGGCTGGCAAGCAGAAGAGCGATGCCTTCGACGCCTTCACCGAATCACGGCGTCCGACGCGCGGTACGCGTGCCAACAGCGTTCCTGATGCCCTCAACTATCGCCATCCGCGTCGTCCGGTAGTACTGGCAGTGCAGCCGCTGTTTCCCGGCCTCGGCGCGCCCCAGATGCGCGCACTACTGGAAAGCGGCGTCCAGGGCGTGCTGCTGGAATGCTACGGCAGTGGTACCGGTCCATCCGCCGACGCCGAGTTGCTTAAAGCCTTGAAGGACGCCCATGCGCGGGGCGTGGTGCTGGCAGCGATCAGCCAATGCCCCGAAGGATCTGTCGAGTTCGACATCTATGCCGCTGGCAGCCTGCTTGCCAGTACCGGACTGGTTTCCTGCGCCGGGATGACCCGGGAAGCCGCCCTGGGCAAGTTGTTCGGTTTGATCGGGCTGGGGCTTTCCCAGGCCGAAGTCGAAAGCTGGCTGGTCCAGGACCTCTGCAGAGAGCTGGCGGGCTGAGGCGTCTGGCTTCGGTACCGCTGCGCTGTTATTCCCCTCGCCTGACCCGAAGGGCCAGCCACCAACTGGCGGCTCCCCCCTGGCCTACCATCGAAGTGTCTTGGGCTGCGCGGCAACATTTCCCGTCCTTTTCATATGTTCACGGACGGTCGCCGCAGCCGCCCGCTTGCCAGCCAGACAGGGACTCTCCGCATGAAAGGCGATGCTTCGCTGTTTGCCTTCGTGGATCTCGGCTCCAACGCGTTTCGCATGATGAATGGCCAGCGAGTGCTTCGGGATAAGCGTCTGGTCATCGAGAAGATCAAAACACCCCGCGAACCCGTTCGACTCGCAGAAGGCCTGCAGGACAACGCGGCGACTACTGATCCTGGCAACTCCCCGGATGCCGCCACCGGTATCCTGCCGGGCTTCCGGCCGTGTCGCCGGCACCGTTAGAATCCGCTTCCGGGTCGACAGGCAGGTCGCCCGCCTACTTCATCCGCGTAACAAGGAGGTGCTCCCATGACCTGGTTTCCAACGATTTTTCCGCCGAAGAACCGTCTACCAAATCCTGGAGGGGCCCTCGCGGCCCCGCGGAGAATCCAACATGCCCATTTCCAACCCCCGCGTACTCCTCGTTCCACTGGCCACCCCTGAGGAGCAAGCGCACTGCCGTTCCCTGCGGGTGCAGGACGATCAGTTAGACTTCGTCGCTACCAATGCCGAATCCCTGCAGGAGGCCGCCGAAAGCCCCTGGTGTCAGCCTCTTGCGATTCGAGCCGCCGACAGTGGCGAGATGGTCGGTTTCCTGATGCATGCCCTCGATCCGGACGAAAACAGTCGCTGGATCTATCGCCTGATGATCGACCAGCAGTATCAGGGGCGCGGCTACGGTCGTGCCGCCTTGCGCGCCACCGTGGCCCTGCTGCGCGATCTGCCGGGTGGTCCTGGCGTCGCCCTGGGCGTGGTTCCGGAGAACACCGGTGCTCGTCAGCTCTACGCAGCCGAAGGTTTTGTGGAAACCGGTGAAATCATCGGTCGCGAGCTGGTCATGCGACTGTCGCCGGCGTGAGTGGCGGGCAGGGGCGCTCCGGTGTCCCTGCCGGTTCACGACGACGAAAACGAAAAAGGCCCCTGGATTTCTCCAGGGGCCTTTTCATGTATGGCGCATCCGGCGGGATTCGAACCCACGACCCCTGCCTTCGGAGGGCAGTACTCTATCCAGCTGAGCTACGGATGCGTATGGCGGCGCCATGATACCGATGTCGGACCCTTGCGTCCATGCAGCATAACCTTGTTCGTGATGTTGAACGATGGTGCCGCTTCTGGTCATCTTTGATCAGGATTTCGACAAACAGTAGCGACTTTTTGTTGATTTTATCGAACGGGCTATTGCCCTCAGGTTTTCGGCACCCTAGGATTCCGTTTGAGATTTCAAACGCCCCTTCGCCTCACCATAAGCCGGGCCGTTCCAATCACTCCGTCCTGGCCAATCCCGCATTGGCTGAAGAACAACAACCTGCCCCGGCGCCCGTGCAGCGCCGGTGTGAAGGAGACAGAGATGCAATTGAAAGACGCCAAGCTGTTCCGCCAGCAAGCCTATATAGACGGCACCTGGCTGGACGCGGACAGTGGCCAGACCATCAAGGTCAACAACCCGGCTACTGGCGAAATCATCGGCAGCGTGCCGAAGATGGGCACCGCCGAGACCCGCCGCGCCATCGAGGCTGCCGAGCGTGCTCTGCCGGCCTGGCGTGCGCTGACCGCCAAGGAACGCGCCAACAAGCTGCGTCGCTGGTTCGAACTGATGATGGAGAACCAGGACGACCTCGGCCGCCTGATGACCATCGAGCAGGGCAAGCCGCTGGCCGAAGCCAAGGGCGAGATTGCCTACGCCGCGTCTTTCATCGAGTGGTTCGCCGAAGAAGCCAAGCGCGTCTACGGTGACGTGATCCCTGGCCACCAGCCGGACAAGCGCCTGATCGTGATCAAGCAGCCCATCGGCGTGACCGCAGCGATCACCCCGTGGAACTTCCCGTCCGCGATGATCACCCGCAAGGCTGGCCCGGCCCTGGCCGCCGGCTGCACCATGGTGATCAAGCCTGCTTCCCAGACCCCGTTCTCCGCCCTGGCCCTGGTCGAACTGGCCGAGCGCGCCGGCATCCCGAAAGGCGTCCTGAGCGTGGTAACCGGCAGCGCTGGCGAAGTCGGCGGCGAACTGACCAGCAACCCGGTCGTGCGCAAGCTGTCCTTCACCGGCTCCACCGAGATCGGTCGCCAGCTGATGGCCGAATGCGCCAAGGACATCAAGAAGGTTTCCCTGGAACTGGGCGGCAACGCACCCTTCATCGTCTTCGATGACGCCGACCTGGACGCCGCCGTCGAAGGCGCGCTGATCTCCAAGTACCGCAACAACGGCCAGACCTGCGTCTGCGCCAACCGCCTGTACGTGCAGGATGGCATCTACGACGCCTTCGCCGAGAAGCTGAAGGCCGCCGTGGCCAAACTGAAGATCGGCAACGGCCTGGAAGACGGCACCACCACTGGCCCGCTGATCGACGAGAAAGCCGTGGCCAAGGTCCAGGAGCACATCGCCGACGCCGTTTCCAAGGGCGCCAAGCTGCTGGCCGGCGGCAAGCCGCACAGCCTGGGTGGCACCTTCTTCGAGCCGACCATCCTGGTCGACGTGCCGAAGGACGCTGCCGTGGCCAAGGAAGAAACCTTCGGCCCGCTGGCTCCGCTGTTCCGCTTCAAGGACGAGGCCGACGTCATCGCCATGGCGAACGACACCGAGTTCGGCCTGGCTTCCTATTTCTACGCCCGTGACCTGGGCCGCGTGTTCCGCGTGGCCGAGGCGCTGGAGTACGGCATGGTGGGTATCAATACCGGCCTGATCTCCAACGAAGTGGCGCCCTTCGGCGGCGTGAAGGCCTCCGGCCTGGGTCGCGAAGGTTCCAAATACGGCATCGAGGACTACCTGGAGATCAAGTATCTCTGCCTCGGCGGTATCTGATCCAAAGACGGGGCAAGGCGCGAAAGAGCGCGCGGCGCCCCAGCTCCACCCTTGAAGAAACGGGCCTCCGGCAAGCCCTCGCAGTCGATCATCGTATGCTGCGACGGCCCCTACCGGGGGCATTCATCCTTGAGACTGAGCCGCCCGATGAGCGGCCGTGAGGAACTTATGAGCAAGAACGAATCCCTGCTGAAACGCCGTGCCGCAGCCGTTGCCCGCGGTGTCAGCCAGATCCACCCGATCGTCGCCGAGCGCGCCGAGAACGCCACCGTCTGGGACGTCGACGGCCGCGAGTACATCGATTTCGCCGGCGGTATCGCCGTACTGAACACCGGCCACCTGCATCCGAAAGTCGTCGCTGCCGTGCAGGAGCAACTGACCAAGCTGTCCCACACCTGCTTCCAGGTTCTGGCCTACGAGCCCTACATCGAGCTCTGCGAAGAGATCGCCAAGCGCGTACCGGGTGACTTCGCCAAGAAGGCCCTGCTGGTGACCTCCGGCTCCGAAGCCGTCGAGAACGCCGTGAAGATCGCCCGTGCCGCCACCGGCCGCGCCGGCGTGATCGCATTCACCGGCGCCTACCACGGCCGCACCATGATGACCCTTTCCCTGACCGGCAAGGTGGTTCCGTACTCCGCCGGCATGGGCCTGATGCCGGGTGGCGTGTTCCGTGCCCTGGCTCCGTGCGAACTGCACGGCATCAGCGAAGACGACTCCATCGCCAGCATCGAGCGCATCTTCAAGAACGACGCCCAGCCGCAAGACATCGCTGCCATCATCATCGAGCCGGTTCAGGGCGAGGGTGGCTTCTACGTCAATTCCAAGGCCTTCATGCAGCGTCTGCGCGCCCTGTGCGACCAGCACGGCATCCTGCTGATCGCCGACGAAGTACAGACCGGCGCTGGCCGTACTGGCACCTTCTTCGCCACCGAGCAACTGGGCGTCGTGCCTGACCTGACTACCTTCGCCAAATCCGTTGGCGGTGGCTTCCCGATCTCCGGCGTAGTCGGCAAGGCCGAAGTCATGGACAGCATCGCTCCCGGCGGCCTGGGCGGCACCTATGCCGGCAGCCCGATCGCCTGCGCCGCGGCCCTGGCCGTGCTGAAAGTGTTCGACGAAGAGAAACTGCTGGAGCGCAGCCAGGCCGTAGGCGAGCGCCTGAAGGCCGGTCTGCGTGAAATCGCAGCCAAGCACAAGGTCATCGGCGACGTTCGTGGCCTGGGTTCGATGGTCGCCATCGAGCTGTTCGAAGGCGGCGACGAAAGCAAGCCGGCTGCCGAACTGGTTGGCAAGATCGTGGCCAGGGCTCGCGAGAAGGGCCTGATCCTGCTGTCTTGCGGCACCTACTACAACGTCATCCGCTTCCTGATGCCGGTCACCATTCCCGACGCACAACTGGACAAGGGCATCGCCATTGTCGCCGAGTGCTTCGACGAACTGGCCTGATTCCCCAGGTAGTGAAAAGAGACCCGCTTCGGCGGGTCTTTTTTTGCCCGTTCTCTGGTGGCAAGCGCGATCCGAGGGGCCTTTCCCCAGCGACCTTGGTCTGGATCACTATTCAGCGTGCAGGTCGAGAATTAGACTGCGCGCTGCATTTTCATGCTGACAAATCCGCCCCTCCTTCAGCCGGTTCCTGGCCCAGTGCAGGGTTATTCACGAGCGACCCAGCCCCACACGAGGTACCCATGCCCACCGCCCAGGTTCCGGAAGTCCTGATCGCCGAGGCCGACCCCTGGACGTCGGATCTATTGGCGCAACTGATCCTGGATATTCGCAATGACGTCCGAGTGGTGCAGGTGGCCGACGGCCTCGAGGCCCTGGCGCGCTGCAAGCGACGGTTGCCGGAATTGGTAATTGCCGACGGCGAACTGGGTGGGATCGACGGCGTGGAGCTGCTGCGCCAGTTGCGCCGCCATCCACGTACCCCGTCCCTGCCTTTCGTGCTGATCAGTGCCCGCGTCGATGCGGCCAGCGTGCGTGCCGTGCGGCCGCTGGCGCCATCGGCCTACCTCGGCAAACCCTTCAATGCTGCCAAGCTGCGCAAGCGTCTCGGCGCCCTGTTGCCCGCCGGTGAGGGTGCGGCCGGACAGCAAACGCCGGCCTTGCTGGTGAGCAGCCTGAAGGAATACCTGGACAGCGTCCGCGAAGAGGGCCAGGGCGCGCCCTTGCTGGACGACGTCCGCGACGCCGTGAGCCAGTGCCTGCAGGCGGATCAGGTAGACCTGCGCGACCTCGATGAAATCTTCTCCCGCGACCCACAGATCACTGCGCGGCTGATCGCCGCTGCCAACAGCGCGGCCCAGCACCTGGGCATGCCCTGCCAGACCCTGGCCCAGGCCATGCAGCGGCTGGGCGTCACCCGTGTGCTCAATCTCGTGCTTGGCATGGCCCTGGAGCGTAATGCCCGCTTGCGCGACCCGCGCCTGTCTGAGCTGGCCGATCTGGTCTGGCAGGCCGCCCAGCGCAGCGCCGAACTGGCCTACTGGGTGGCCAGCGAACTGGAGCTGGACGCCGAGCTCTGCTACACCGCCGGGCTGCTGCACAACATGGGCGAACTGGCCCTGCTGCGCAGCCTGCAGGACTGGCAGGACGCCGGCGGCAGCCTGGGCAACGAGGAGCTGCAGGACGTGATGCAACGGCGTTCGGCAGGCTTTGGTTCGGCCCTGCGCATCCGCTGGCGCCTGCCCTTCGGCCTGCGTGAGCTGGTGGCTGCGTTCCACGGCCTGGGCGCCGGGGTGTTCTCCCGCGAAGCCCTGGTGCTCAACCTCTGCGCCGCGCTGTTGCGTCTTCCCCGTGGCGAAGTCCCGGCGAGCCTGATGGACGAGCGCGCGGCCCGACTGCTGCGCCTCGATCCCGTGCTGCTGGAGCGGTTGCCGGGACGCCTGCTGTCCTGATGCAGTCCGGGCTGGCGTGCCAGCCCCGGCATTGTCTAGTCTCCTGAAATGCTCGTTGCAGTTGTACGAGCGGTACAGGAAATTTCCGGGAGTTGAGCGGAACAGGATCGCCACGCATGGCTGATATGGAACGGGCACCCAGGGTGCTGATAGCCGACCCCGATCGCTGGAGCGCCGAGCTGCTTGTCGCGCTGGTGCGCAAGGCGCGCTGCGATGCCCAGTTGGCGGTGCTGCAGGACAGCCATAGCGTGCTCGAGCATTGCAGCACCGGCTGGCCGGATCTGCTGATCGTCGACTATGGCCTGCCCGGCGTCGGTGGACTGGAACTGCTGCGGGAAGTGCGCCGCCAGCGGCGCCATCCGCCCGTGCCATTCTTCCTCATCACCGAACGCGTGGATGCGGCCAGCGTTCGCGCCGCCCTGCCGTTGGCCCCCACTGCCTACCTGGCCAAGCCGTTCAACGCCGAAGATCTGCTGAAGCGCCTGCGCAACCTGCTGTTGGAGCCGGGTGAGGAGGTCGCCTGCCCGGTGCCATCGGTCCCCACCCAGCAAGCGCTGGACGACTACCTGGCCGAGGCTCGCGAGTCCTCCGCTGGAGCACCCCTGCTGACCACGGTGCTGGACGCACTGCGGCTGGCCCTGGATGCCCCCACGCGCGACCTTGCCGAGCTGGAGCCGCTGTTCCACCGGGACCCGCAGCTCACCGGCCAACTGATCGCCGCCGCCAACAGCGCCGCCCAGCACCTGGGCAGCGGTTGCCAGACCCTCGCCCAGGCGCTGTCCCGGCTCGGCCCCCAGCACAGCCTTAACCTGGCCCTGGGCCTGGCCCTGCAACGCAGCGTCAATCTCAGCGATCCCATGCTGGTGCCCCACGGCGAGCGCATCTGGCAACAGTCTCAACGCACCGCCGAGCTGGCGCGCTGGCTGGCGCAATGCCTGGAAGGGGATGGCGAGCGCTGCTACACCGCCGGGCTGCTGCACGCGCTGGGAGACCTCGCGGTACTGCGCAGCATCCAGGGCTGGCGTGACGGCGGTGGAGAGGAACTGACCGAGGAGCAGGTCGATGCCGCGCTGCGCACCCATGGCGCGCCGTTCGGTTCGGCCTTGCGCACCCGCTGGCGCCTGCCTCTGGAACTGCGCCAGTTGATCGCCGCCGCCTATCAGCTCGGCGGTGGCGTCTACTCGAAGGACGCGCTCATCGTGCACATCGCCAAGCTCGCGGCCGAGCTTCCCGAAGGCGAAGACGCCAGCGGCCTCGCCCGGCACAAGGCAGCACGGATGCTCGGCCTGGATGCCGCCCTGCTGGCGTCGCTGCCGAATTCGGAAGCTGCCGGCTAGGCCAGCGCTTCCTCGACGAAGTCCAGCCGGTCCTGGCCGAAGTACATCTCCTCACCGACGAAGCAGGTGGGCGCGCCGAACACGCCGCGCCTCACCGCTTCCTCGGTGGCAGCCTTCAGCGCGTCCTTCACCTCCTGATCACCCACCAGGGCCAGCAGCGCCTGGGGATCGAAGCCGGCATCCTGCAGGACGGTGGCCACCACGGCCGGGTCGCCCAGATTGCGCTTGTCCTGCCAGAGCGCGCGGAACATGGCGTCCAGATAGGCCTCGAAGCGTTCCGGCTGGCGCAGCTGCACGCCGATGGCGCCGCGCATCAGGGTCAGGGTGTTGATGGGGAAGTGCGGGTTGAAATGCATCGTCACGCCGTAGCGACGGGCGAAGCGCTGCATGTCGATCATGGTGTGGCGGGCCTTGGCCGGGACCGCGGCCGGGGACGCGTTGCCGGTGGCCTGGAATACCCCGCCTAGCAGCATCGGGCGGTAGCGCAGTGTCGCGCCATGGCGCGCACAGATGCCCGGCAACTGCGTCCAGGCCAGGTAACTGGCCGGGCTGCCGAGGTCGAAGAAGAATTCGACGGTCTTGGTCATGCTTTTGCTCTTCCTTTTCAAAGGTCATGTGGTATCGCGCGGCGAGTCAGGGCGCGCTTACCACTTCTCCATCCAGGGCCGCAGATCCAGCTCGAACGTCCAGGCGTCGCGCGGCTGGCTATGCAGATACCAGTAGTTCTCGGCGATGTGTTCAGGGGCGAGGATGCCGTCATGGTCCTTCAGCGCATAGCGCTCGGGGAAGCTCTCGCGGATGAACTCGGTATCGATGGCGCCGTCCACCACCACGTGGGCCACGTGGATGTTCCGGGGCCCGAGCTCACGCGCCATGCTCTGGGCCAGGGCGCGGATGCCGTGCTTGGCGCCGGCGAAGGCGGCAAAGCCGGCGGCGCCACGCAAGCCGGCGGTGGCGCCGGTGAAGAGGATGGTGCCGCGCCCGCGAGTGACCATGCGCTTGGCCACCGCCTGGCTGGTAAGGAAGCCGGAGAAGCAGGCCATCTCCCAGATCTTGAAGTACTTGCGCGCGGTCTCTTCGAGGATGCTGCAAGGCACGTTGGCGCCGATGTTGAAGACGAAGGCCTCGATCGGGCCGATGTCCCGCTCGATGGTTTCCACCAGCTCGGCGACGTCCTCTTCCTTGCGCGCATCCGAGCCGAAGCCATGGGCCTCACCACCGTCGGCGCGAATGGCATCCACCAGCGGCTGCAGCTTGTCGGCGCTGCGCCGGGTCACGCAGGCCACATAGCCCTCGCGGGCGAAGCGCCGGGCGATGGCGCCGCCGGTGGCGTCGCCCGCACCAATTACCAGTACGACTTTCTTGTTTTCGGTCTCGCTAGCCATGCTGTTCACCTTTACTGAACGATCGTTAGCTGAACGGACGTTATGCTATGCTCGCCAACGCGTCAAGCCAGTCCACCGGAGGTCGTCGTGCGTTATTCAGCCACCCACAAGGAAGAAACCCGCCAGAAACTGCTGGAAAGCAGCGGTGCGATCGCCAAAAGTGGCGGGTTTTCCACCACCGGCGTCGACGGCCTGATGAAGGCCATCGGCCTGACCGGCGGGGCCTTCTACAGCCATTTCCCGTCGAAGAACGACCTCTTCACCGCTATCGTCCAGCGCGAGCTGTCACGCAGCCTGATCGGCCAGGTGGCGCGTGGCGAAGGCTTCTGCCGCGACAAGCTGGAACGCTGCCTCGACCGTTACCTGAGCATGGCCCATCTGCAGAACCCCGACACGGGCTGCGCCATCCCGGCCCTGGGCGCGGAGATCGCCCGTGCCGACCTCCCGGTACGCGAGGAAGCCGAGCACTGGATGCTGGAGCTGCAGCGGGCCTGGGCGGAAATCCTCGAAGACGGCGAACTGGCCTGGGCACTGATTTCCCAGTGCGTCGGCGCCCTGGTGGTGGCGCGCATGCTCGCCCACGAAGAGACCCAGGCCGAAGTACTGAGTGCCAGCCGGGGTTTCCTCGGCCGTGTGGTGGATGACCGGCTAGAGCAGTGACTGCTCCGCGCAGACGCTGAGGATCTGCTCCCTCAGCCAGACATTCGCCGGATCCTGGTCGAAAGGCTGCGCCCAGAGGAGCTCCAGGGAAAAGCTCGGCAGGTCGGGCAGCCGGCTGGTGGCGGTGCGAGCGTCGCCCAGGTGTTCGTGAACCCGCGCCGGCATGACCATCAGCAGCTCGCTCGCGGGGATCAACTGCAAGGCCGCCAGGTAGTTGTTGGTCCGGGCGGCGATCTGCCGCGAGCGGCCTTGCTGCTGCAGCCAGCCATCGATCATGTTGCGGTCCGAATCCCAGGGCGTGGGAAATACCTGGCGCCGCGCACAGAAGGCATCCAGATCATCCACCGATGCGGTGCCGGCGGCGCGTACGCAGAGCAGGTCGTCCTTCAGCAGCGCCAGGCTCACCAGCCCGGGATGGGCGCGGTGCTGGTGCGGGCCGAAGCCCAGGGCCAGGTCCAGTTCGCCGTGGACCAGCGCCTCGGCGGGGATTTCCCGTCCCAGGCGCTGCACGTCGAGGCTCACCGGGTAGCCGGCATCGCTCAGCCGGCGCAGCAAAGGCGGCAGGATCAGCAGCTCGAAATACTCCGGCGCGCAGAGCCGGAAGGTGCGGGGGGCCTGGCTGGGGTCGAAGGCGTTGGCCTCGCTGAAGCAGGCGTTCATCAGCTCGATCATGGCGCGGGCGTGGGGGCGCATGGCCATGGCCTTGCGGGTGGGGCGCATGCCGCTGCGGGTGGCGATGAACAGCTCGTCGTCCAGCGTGCTGCGCAGTTTCTTCAAGCTGTAGCTGACGCTGGAGGCACTGAGATTCAGCACCTCCGCCACCTCGCCCAGGTGCTGGCGCTCATGGATTTCGAGGAAGACCAGCAGGTCCTGGATGTCGATCTTGCGTAGTCCGTTGGCGAGCAGCATGTCCGGGTTCCATTGGGGGAAGCGCCATCAGAACCCGCGCCCGTCGACATGGCAAGCATTCAGGCGGTCACCGTTCGCGCGGGGCTCAACCGCGCCAGCCAGAGCATGCCGAGGACGATCAGTACGGCGCCGGCCCAGGCCAGTGGCGCCGGCGCCTTGTGCAGCCAGAAGCTCTGCAGCAGCAGTGCGAACAGGCCACTCAGGTAGCTGTAGGCGATCACCGTGGCCGGCGGCAGCCAGTGGATGGCCCGGTGCAGCAGCCAGAAGGTGGCCAGGGTGGCGGTCAGGGCCAGGTAGAACAGCCAGGCGACGTCGCGCAGGGCGATCCCCTGCAGGCCTTCCCAGCGCTGTCCGAGGGTGCTCGCCAGGGCCAGCAGCAGGCCGCCCGCCAGCAGGTTGCCGCAGGCCACGGAGGCGGCGCTGCGCTCGCTGCCGAGCCAGGGTTTCAGGCGCTGGCTGAGGGGGCCGTAGAGGGCCATGGCGAAGCAGCCGACGCCGTACACGCTGTAGGCGTAGGTATCGAAATGGGCGTTGTCGAGACCGAGCAGGGCCAGGGCGCCGAGGGCCGCGACCAGGGTCGGCCACAGGCGCTGCAGCACCGGCTTGCGCAGCAGCAGACGTTCGCCGCCAAGGGTCAGCAGCGGCACGCTGACATAGAGCAGCGCGGTATCCAGCGCCTTGGTGTGCTTCAGCGCTTCGAACAGGCTGCCGAAGTAGAGGGCCAGCAGGCCGCCCAGCAACGCGTGGGCGAGCAGCGCGCGGCCACCGGGCAGGCCGTTGCGGCGCAGCAGCAGGAAGGGCAGGAACAGGCTGCCGGAAAGCAGCAGGCGCAGGGCGGTCAGGGGCAGGGCGTCGAGAGTGGGATTCACCTCGGCGGCGGCGAAGAACGACAGCGCCACCAGCAACGCCCAGAGCAGCATCGAGGCGTGGGCGTTGAGGCCGGGGGAGAGGGATCGGCGCATGGTCAAGCTCCTTGGTGTGCAGGTGGCCATTGCGCCAGCGGGGCGAAATTCCGGCAAATCAGAAACTCGCGGGTGGATTCGGGAAATTGAATTGCCCAGCATGACGCTAGAGTTATCCACATCCCCCCGCCTGGAGATGCCTGTCATGGGTCAGGATCGAGCGTCACGCGCTGCCTTCGCCGCACTCGGTGCCCTGCTGGTGAGCGCACCGGCCCTCGGCGATCCCCTCGCCGCCGCCAGCCGTGCCTACCTGCTGGAAGACAGCCATTTCCTCCGCGACGCCGCCTCCGAGCGCATCCAGCAGATCCGCTTCTCCTTCCGCGAGCCGCCCCTGGAGGAGGAGCAGACACCAGCCTGGGTGCGAGCCTTCGGCAGCCGGGGTTCGGCCGATGCCGACCACCGTGCGCCGCGCCGGGAGCGGGACATCGGCGGCGGGCTGCTGGGCAGCGAGCGCAAGCTGGGCAACTGGCTGGTGGGCGGGATGGGCGGCTATTCGGCGAGTTCGGTGGAAGTGCAGGGCGAGGACGCGGATATCCACAGCCTGCACCTGGGCGCCTACGCCGGTACCAAGATCTACAACCAGATCGGCGTGAAGCTGGGGGCGGCCTGGAGCGGCCATGACGGCGACCGGCGCGCGGCCGACGGGGACAGCGGCCAGGTGTTCGGCGAGCTCAGCTACTCCCTGGATTTCCGCGACTTCAGCGCCGAGGGATTCAGCGAACTGGCCTATGTGCGGCTGGACAGCGATGCCTTTGGTGCCCAGGACCGCCAGCGCGACGAGATCGGCTACAGCACCTTCGGCCTGCGCGGCACCACACGCATCGAACTTGAGTCGGGCCGGCGCCTGACCGCGCGCATCAGTTCGGGGTGGCGGCATGCCTACAGCGATAGCCGGCTGGAGGATGAGAGCGGCGGCGCCGTGGCCCTGACCCGGGACGCGTTCCGCCTGGACATGGGGCTGGACTACCAGCTCAGCGAAGAGGCCTACGCCGGGCTGTTCTACAACGGCACCTATGCCGAGGACGCGCGGGACAACGGGGTGACAGCGCGGCTGAGCCTGCGTTTCTGACGAGTTGTCGCGCGGGGAACCGGGTGGGAGCGAATTCATTCGCGAATAAATTCGCTCCCACAGAGAAGGTCAGCGCGATATACGGCCTTCAGATTTCCTGCATGTCGAAGTCGTTCTTGCCGACGCCGCAGTCCGGGCAGATCCAGTCATCCGGCACGTCGGCCCAGCGGGTGCCGGCCGGGATGCCCTCTTCGGGCCAGCCTTTGGTTTCGTCGTAGATCAGGCCGCAGACCACACAAATCCAGGTTTTCATGCCGCTACCTCTTGCTTGCAGCTGTGCTCGGGGAAAGGCGCGCGCCGGGGGCGCGCGCAGTCGCGATCATAGGGGCGGCGGTGCGTCCCCGGGCCCTAACCAAGGGTGGGTTGGGCGGATTGTGCGGCAGCCTCCTGCTTCGGGCTCCAGCGGTTGGCGCGGGCGAAGGTGCCGAAGTCGTTGAAGCGTACGCCCATCTCGCGCATCACCCTGTGTGCCACCGGCGCGGTCATCTGGCGAATGTAGAAGGGTTCCTTGACCACGAAATGGTGGATGGCGTGGGTGCTGCCGAAGTTGAAGCAGAAGGCCTGCAGCGGCCACATCCACCAGGGATTGAGCACCTGGGTCTGCTGGATCACGTTGCCCGGCTCGACGTCACCGTAGTAGTGCATGTTGGAGCTGACGAAGTGCAGGCAGAAGGTGCGCAGCACGTTCGGGCCCACCAGCGCCACCACCGCGATGTTGACGAGGCTCATCGCCTCCAGGGTGCCCGCCGACCAGGCGATGGGCGCATTCAGGGCCCAGGCCAGGGTGTCGATGGCGTGGAAGCCGAGGAACAGGTACCAGGTGCCCCAGTTCAGCAGGGCCAGCGGCGCGTAGACCTTCAGGGTGCGCCAGAGGATGCTGCGCTTCTGCGCCCAGCTCTTGGCCCGGCCCATGCGGATCAGCGAGGACATCACGTTGTCCCCCACCATCAGCAGGCGCGCCAGGCCCCAGGGTTCGCCGTTGGTGATGGCGCGTTCCTCCAGGTCGGTCTCGGTGCCCGACACCTTGTGGTGGTTGAGGTGCAGGTGGCGGCGGACCCAGGGGTTGATGGTGCTCGGCCGCGCCATCCAGACCAGTGCCATCATCAGGTTGTGCGGCACCTTGCGCTTGCGGAAGTACATGCTGTGGATCAGGTCGTGCTCCAGCTCATGGGTCAGCGAGGCGAAGAAGGCGTTGAGCAGCAGGCAGGCCCACCAGGCGATCTGGTCGTTCAGGTAGAGCAGGGCGGAACCGGCCATGCCGACCAGGGCGAAGACGAGGATGCCGGCGCCGATGGCGTCCTGGTGGTTCAGTACGGGGTAGCGCTGGCGCAGCTCGTTGCCGCGGGCCATCACCACCTCACGAATATGCGCTGATCGCTGCTGGTCATTCAGTACGCGGGGGCTTGCAGGCGTGGTGGACATGCTTCCATCCTCTTGTTGGCGATGGTCCTACTCTGCCGGGAGGGGCTCTCGCCGCGCCCGACCGAGCACGCCAACCTGTTGACCGGAAACGCCAACCTGCATGAGCGAACCCACCACCCTCGCCAGCTGGACCCGAGCCCTGCGCAAGCAGCTGGACGCGCTCGGCCTCGACAGCGCCGACCTATGCCGGCAGGCGCAGCTCGATCCAGCGCTGATGGACGACCCCAACGCGCGCTATCCCCTGTCCGCCACCACCCGGCTCTGGCAACTGGCGGTCGAGGCCAGTGGCGACCCGGCACTCGGCCTGAAGATTTCCACCTACGTCAGCCCCACCACCTTCCACGCCCTGGGCTACGCGCTGGTGGCCAGCGCCAGCCTGCGGGAAGTGTTCGAGCGCGTCGTGCGTTATCACCAGGTGGTCAGCGACGCGCTGGAGCTGGAGCTCAGCCGCGAAGGCGAGCGCTATCTGTTCCGCCTGCGGGTGCGTGACGATGGTTTCGAACCCGCACCCGAAGCGGTGGATGCCTTCGCCGCCATCTACGTGCGCACCTGCCGCAACCGCATCGGCCGCGATTACGCGCCGCTGGCCGTGCACCTGCGCCGCCCGCAGCCGGCGGACCCGCAGCCCTGGCACGCCGTGTTTCGCGCGCCGCTGGTCTTCGGTGCCGAGGAAAACCTGCTGGAGTTCGCCGCCGAGGATTTCGAGCGGCCGCTGGACGATGCCAATGCGGAACTGGCCGAACACAACGAGGCAGTGCTCAAGCGCACCCTGGAGCAGCTTCAGCAGCCCACCTGGTCGCGCAAGGTGCGGGCCTGCCTGGAGGCCCAGTTGCCCAATGGCGAGCCTTCGGCCGAGCGCATCGCCCAATCCCTGCACCTCAGCCTGCGCAGCTTGCAACGCCACCTGGCGGACGAAGGCTGCAGCTATGAGCAACTCCTCGGCGACACCCGCCAGGCGCTGGCGCTGGCCCACATGCGCGACCCGCGCTGCTCCATCAGCGAAATCGCCTACCTGCTCGGTTTTGCCGATACCAGCAGCTTCAGCCGCGCCTTCAAGCGCTGGACCGGACAGAGCCCGAGCCAGTACCGCGAAAGCCTCACCGCAGGTCGCTGAGCGGAGCGCAGGTTCGCCATGAGCAATCGCAGGGGGCGGCTGCGCCACCCTTGGCGAATGAGTTGGGCGGGTTACGGTTTGCCCTGTGCCGCGCGCTTGAGCAGCTCGGGATCGAGGATCTCGATTTCGCCGTAGTTCAGGTGCACGGCGCCCTGGGCTTCCAGCTCCTTGAGGATCTGGTTGGTGGTCTGGCGGGAGATCGACAGCATCAACGCCAGCTGCTCCTGAGCGAGGTGGATCGAGCGCCGGCGCACCGACAGGCCGCCGTAGCCCTCGGCGATCATCAGCAACCGCCGCGCCAGGCGCTGGGGCGCCGGCAGCAGGCTCATTTCCTCCAGGGCGATGAACGCCAGGCGCAGCTTCTGGCTCATCAGCAGGGCGAAGTCGCGCCAGTGTGAAGGCTGCCGCTCGAGCAGGGCCAACAGCGGCGCCTGGGGCAGGTGGAGCAGGGTCACCTGGCCGTCGGCGAAGGCATCGTGGGTCCGTGGCTGGCCATCGAAGAGGGAAATCTCGCCGAACCAGTGGGGCGGCTCCACCAGCACCAGCAATGCCTCCTTGCCGCTCTCGCTGATGCTGCCGACGCGAATCGCACCCTCCAGCACCGCATAGAGCCCACAGGGAGGATCGCCCCGGCGGAACAGGCGCTGGCCGGGTTCCAGCCGGCGCAGCTGGGCCATGGCCAGGAGTTCGTCCTGCAGGGCGGCGGGCAACAGGCTGAACCATTGGCCGGTCAGCAGGAGGTCGCGATGGTGCTTGGATTCGATCATGGGCTTTGTCGGCTAGCTGACAGAGGTTGCCAGGGGCATGGCGCCATTATCGGCGCAACTGCCTGCAAACCTGAGGACAGAACAATGAAAACCCTCATCGACCAACTTGGCCAGTACGCCGAGTACCACCGCGACCGCCGCAACATCGCCACCCATTTCGTCGGC
Source organism: Pseudomonas lalkuanensis (assembly GCF_008807375.1). Lineage (NCBI taxonomy): Bacteria > Pseudomonadati > Pseudomonadota > Gammaproteobacteria > Pseudomonadales > Pseudomonadaceae > Metapseudomonas > Metapseudomonas lalkuanensis. The sequence continues at coordinate 173,303 of NZ_CP043311.1, forward strand.
ATTCCGCTGATCGTCGTTGCCGTTGCCGTGCTGCTGTCCCGTCCGGGGACCGAAGCCTTCGGCCTCTGGCTGTCGCCGGCGGCGCTGGTCAGCCTGGTTTCCGCGCTCTACTACTTCCGCCTCGACCTGCGCTACGGCCTGGTGATGGCCGTGCTGCTCGCCGTCAGCCTGTGGATCGGCGCCGCCTTCGCCGCACAGGGCACCGCCGCCTGGCTTGGCGCTGGGTTGGGGCTCTTCGTGGTGGGCTGGATCATCCAGTTCGTCGGCCACTACTACGAGGGCCGCAAGCCGGCCTTCGTCGACGACCTCACCGGGCTGATCATCGGGCCGCTGTTCGTGGTGGCCGAACTGGGCTTCCTGCTGGGGCTGCGCAAGGAAGTCGAGCACGCCGTGGAAGAACGCGCCGGCCCGACCTGCATTCGGGAGAAGAAGGCGGCGGCTTGATGTATCGAGGGCCCTCACCCCCGGCCCCTCTCCCAGAGGGAGAGGGGGGACTCGCGCATGGCACTCACTGCCCATCCAGCACGGACAGCCCCCTCTCCCTTCGGGAGAGGGTTGGGGTGAGGGTACTGTCAGCTGCGCGGAGTTCCCCATGACTTGCCCTCCAGCAATCTTCGCGACTGAAGTCGCTCCCACAGCGGCAGGCCTTCGGCCTCGCCCCTACAGGGTTAGTGCCGCAGCTCAGGGCGCGGGTGGGAGGGATCCCAACGCCAGCAACTGCCCACTCATCGACCGCGCCTGACGGTCCACCATCATGGGTGCGTAGGGCCGGCCGGAGGCGCTGACCAGCGTGTTGCTCTGGCTGTTCAGGTCGCTCAGTGCCGTCCGCAGGAAACCCCAGCGGGTCTTCAGCTTGGCCAGCGCCGGGTCGGCTTTTTCGTCCAGAGGGGCCAGTTGCTCGTCGATTGCCGGCAGCAGGCGGCGTTCGTCCTGGCCGATGTAGGTCTCGCCGTTCTCGCGGGCAATCTCGAAGGTGCCGATATAGGCCCGGCTCAGGTACTGGACGTTGAGGTACTCCACCTTGGCGGGCAATTCACCGGCCCCGCCGCTGCCAGCCTGTGCGCGGGCGGCGATGAGGAAATCGCGCAATGCCTTGGCCAGCTCCTGGGGATAGCGCCACGGCACGTCTTCCTCGTTGTGGCCGTAGGAAACGCCCTGTTCGAGTTGGGTAACAAAGGCGTCGTGAGCCTTGCGCAGGTCCTCGCTCGGCGTGCCGATGCGCTGGTAATTGGCGTCCAGGGCCTTGAGGTCGGTGCGCATCCGCTCGGCATGGACGTCCTGGAATCCTTCCCCACGAAACAGCAGCAGGCTGGCCGTGGCACGGCTGGCATGGACCTGCACCAGCTCCTGGGGCGGGAGTTCGGCGGCGAGGATGGGCATGGCGACGCCCAGGAGAAGGCTGAACAGCGGGTACAGCAGGACCTTGCGGATCATGGCGGGTGCTCCTGTTCTTGTTGTTCTGAGGAGTCGTGGACGGTGCCGGTACAGCTTACTGGGCCGTGATCCCGAGGCTACTACCCGAAAGAACGATTTGTTGTGGGTGAGTCGAGCTTTTTCAGTTGCCCGCCAGCAGTCTGCGTAACAACTCGGCACTGGCCGGGTCGGCGGGAAACAGGGTTTCCAGCCCCAGTTCGGCCAGGGTGACGTCCACTGGGGTACCGAACACCGTGATGGTGCTGATGAAACTGATCACGCCCAGAGGCGTACGCAACTGCAATGGCACCAGTACCGCATCGCTGTGCAATCCCTCCGGCAGGGGTGGGGCGGGATAGCCACTGAGCTCATCGAACAGCGCCTGTAGCTGCAGGTCGCCGCTGACCTCGATATCCCGGCGCAGACGTTCCAGCAGATGCGCTCGCCATTGGCCGAGGTTGACGATGCAAGGCGCCAGGCCCTGTGGATGGAGGGACACCCGCAGCACATTGAGTGGCGGCGCCAGCAGTTCCGGCGCGACTCCGGAAAGCAGGGGCGCAACGGCACCGTTGGCTGCCAACAGGTTCCAGTGACGGTCCACCGCCAGCGCCGGGTTGGGTTCGTGGGCCTTGAGCAACTGCTCGACCGCCGTGCGCGCGCCGGCCAGGGCCGGGTCTGCCAGGTCGCGCTGGGGATACAGCGGTGCGTAGCCGGCCGCGGTCAGCAGGCGATTGCGCTCGCGCAGGGGGATCTCCAGTTGCTCGGCCAGGTGCAGCAGCATCTCGCGGCTGGGGTGGGCGCGACCGTTCTCGACGAAGCTGAGGTGGCGTGTGGAAATCTCCGCGTCGCAGGCAAGATCGAGCTGGCTCAGGCGGCGCCGCTGGCGCCATTGGCGCAACAGGGCGCCGACGGGGTGGGCTGATGTATTCATGGCACCGACGATAGTCCAGCCGGGGAATGCCGGCCATTACCTGGCAGGTAATCGACCCGTCGCGGGTTTCGCGGAAATCTGTCGACAAGCGCCACCCCGGCGCCCCATCGACAGGAGAACCACCATGACTCATCTCGATATGTCCCCGTTGCTGCGCCGTGCCCTGCAAGCCGATGCCCTGGCCAGCGGCGCCATGGGCCTGTTGCTGGCGCTGGCCGCCGGTCCGCTGGAAGAGCTGCTGGGCCTGCCCCGCGCGCTGCTGTTGGGCGCGGGTATTGGATTGCTGCCCTTCGCCCTGGCGCTCGGCTGGTTGGCCAATCGGGCGACGGTGCAACGCGGCTGGATCTGGGCGGTACTGGCGATCAACGCCGTGTGGGCGGTGGACAGCCTCTCGTTGCTGGCCCTTGGCTGGGTGGAGCCGACCCTGCTGGGCAAGGTCTTCGTGATCGGCCAGGCGGTGGCGGTGGCCGTGCTCGCCGAACTGGAGTTCTTCGGCCTGCGTCGCTGCCAGGCGGTGAGCGCGTGACCCGGGCTGGCGCCGGCCCTGGCCGGCGCCTTGCTTTCAGAGCAGACCGCGCAGGGCCAGGTCGCTGCCGAGCAGCAGCAGGCCGATGAAGAACCAGCGGCGGAAGCGTTCGGCACTGATGCGCTTGCGCAGCCATTGCCCACCGGCCATGCCCAGCAGTGCCGGCACCAGGGCCAGCAGGGAGGCGCCCAGCACCGCCGGTTGCAGCAGCTCGCCGCTGTGGCCGAGGCTCACCGCCAGGGCGATGGTGGAGGCGCTGAAGGACAGCCCCAGGGCCTGCACCAGTTCATCCTTTTCCAGGCCGATGGCCTGCAGATAAGGCACGGCAGGGATCACGAAAACCCCGGTCAGGGCTGTCAGGGCGCCGGTCACCGCACCGATCACCGGGCCCAGCCAGCCTTCGTTGGTCGGCGCCACGGCGAAGCGCACTGAGGCGAGTCCGAGCACCGCATACACCACCAGGGCGATACCGAGGATCGCGGTCGCACCGGGCAGGTCAGCGGCATTCACCACCCAGGCCATTGCCCAGGTACCGACGAGGATGCCGGCGAGCATCGGCCACAGACGACGCAGCATCGCCAGCGGGCTGCTGCCGGCAGCGAGCTGCCAGATGTTGGTGACCATGGACGGCACGATCAGCAGGGCGGCAGCCTGCATGGGCGGCATCACCAGCCCCAGCAGGCCGACGGAGATGGTCGGCAGGCCCAGGCCGACGACACCTTTCACGGTGCCAGCGAGCAGGAAAGTGGCGGCAATCAGGGGCAGGTAGGCAATCAGGGAATCGGCCACGGTTTCACTCCTTGTGTGGGGCGCCTGTTGGTGCGCCGGTGGATGCGTGGCCAGTATCGGTGTGCCGAAATCGGGACGATTCGGGGTGGGGCGAAGTGTGGAATGCAGGGGGAGGCGGCACTCCCCCGCGCGATATCAGAACCCCGCCGCCTTCTGCCAGGCCTTGGGCTTGAAGAACAGCGTCTCGCCACGCACCAGGCCGATCAGGCTGTCGTGGTCCTTCACCACTTCGGCCTCGATCAGTTCGTCCTGGCCGTCCACCTTCAGGGTCACCCGGGTGATGGCGCCCAGGGGGCGGATGTCGCGGACTTCGGCGGCGCGGTGCTCGGCCACTTCGGAGCGCGACAGGGAGACTTCGTGGGGACGGAACAGCAGGTGCTGGTCATCGCCCAGATGCAGGCGGTTGGAGTCGCCGAGGAAGTGGTAGACGAAGTCGCTGGCCGGGTTCTCGTAGACCTCGCCCGGTGCGCCGATCTGTTCGATCACGCCCTTGTTCATCACCACGATGCGGTCGGCCACTTCCATGGCTTCTTCCTGGTCGTGGGTCACGAACACGGAGGTCAGGTTGATCTCTTCGTGCAGGCGCGCCAGCCAGCGACGCAGCTCCTTGCGCACCTTGGCGTCGAGGGCGCCGAAGGGTTCGTCCAGCAGCAGGATCTTCGGCTCCACCGCCAGGGCGCGGGCCAGGGCGATACGTTGGCGCTGGCCACCGGAGAGCTGTTCCGGGTAGCGGTCGGCGAGCCAGTCGAGTTGCACCATGTTCAGCAGTTCATGGACCTTCTCGGCGATCTGCTTCTCGCTCGGGCGCTCGCGCTTGGGCTTCATGCGCAGGCCGAAGGCGACGTTGTCGAACACCGTCATATGGCGGAACAGGGCGTAGTGCTGGAACACGAAGCCGACGTTGCGATCACGCACGTCGTGCTGGGAGACGTCCTCGCCGTGGAACACGATGCTGCCCACGTCCGGGGTTTCCAGGCCGGCGATGATCCGCAGCAGAGTGGTCTTGCCGCAGCCGGACGGGCCCAGCAGCGCCACCAGTTCGCCGCTGTGGATGTCCAGGTTGATCTGGTTGAGGGCCTTGAAGGCGTTGAAGTTCTTGCTGACGTTGCGGATTTCAATGCTCACGGTGGTTACTCCTCATCAGCATTCGACTTGAGACGGGACAGGCGCGACTCGCTCCACTGCTTGAGCAGAAGGATGCACAGGGCGAGCACCAGCAGCAGGCTGGCGACGCTGAAGGCGGCGACGTGGTTGTATTCGTTGTAGAGGATCTCGACATGCAGCGGCAGGGTGTTGGTGACGCCACGGATGTGGCCGGACACCACCGACACCGCGCCGAACTCGCCCATGGCCCGCGCGGTGCAGAGCACCACGCCGTAGATCAGGCCCCATTTGATGTTCGGCAGGGTTACGTGCCAGAACATCTGCCAGCCGTTGGCGCCGAGCAGGCGTGCGGCTTCTTCCTCCTGGGTGCCCTGTTCCTGCATCAGCGGGATCAGTTCGCGGGCGACGAAGGGGAAGGTCACGAAGATGGTGGCCAGGACGATGCCCGGCACGGCGAAGACGATCTGGATATCGCGGTCCTGCAGCCACTCACCGAAGTAACCCTGCGCGCCGAACAGCAGCACATAGATCAGGCCGGCGATCACCGGCGACACCGAGAACGGCAGGTCGATCAGGGTCACCAGCAGGCTCTTGCCGCGAAACTCGTACTTGCTCACGCACCAGGCGGCGGCCACGCCGAACACCAGGTTGAGCGGCACCGAGATGAACACGGCGATCAGGGTCAGCTTCAGCGCGGAGAGGGCGTCCGGCTCGAAGATGGCGGTGAAGAAGGTACCCAGGCCGTCCTTCAATGCCTCGCTCAGTACCACCAGAAGCGGCAGCAGGAGGAAAAGGGCGAAGGCCAGCCAGGCGGAAACGATCAGGATGCGGCGACCCAGTGCGCTGCCCCGGCGGGCGGCGTTGGCGGAGGACGCGGCGGTCAGGCTTGCGGAACTCATGGCGCTCTCCTCACGGGGTCTCGATGCGGCGTTGCAGCAGGTTGATCAGCAGCAGCAGGACGAAAGCGACGACCAGCATCAGCACGCCGATGGCGGTGGCGCCGGTGTAGTCGTACTGGTCCAGCTTGACCATGATCAGCAGCGGCAGGATTTCGGTCTTCATCGGCATGTTGCCGGCTATGAAGATCACCGAACCGTACTCACCCACGCCACGGGCGAAGGCCAGGGCGAAACCGGTCAGCCAGGCCGGCAGCAGGGCCGGCAGCAGCACATGGCGGAAAATCTGCAGCGGCCTGGCGCCGAGGCAGGCGGCGGCTTCTTCCACCTCGCGGGGAATGTCGGCCAGCACCGGCTGCACCGTCCGCACCACGAAGGGCAGGGTGACGAAGGTCAGCGCCAGGGTGATGCCGAGCGGGGTGTAGGCGATCTTGAAGCCGAGGTCGGTGGCGAACTGGCCCACCAGGCCGGCGGGCGCATAGAGCGCGGTGAGGGCAATACCGGCGACCGCGGTGGGCAGCGCGAAGGGCAGGTCGACCATGGCGTCGATGACCTTGCGGCCGAAGAAGTCGTAACGCACCAGGACCCAGGCCAGCAGGGTGCCGATGATGCCGTTGATCACGGCGGCGGCCAGGGCGGTGCCGAAACTGAGCTTGAGGGCGGCGATCACGCGGGGGGCGCTGATGATGGCCCAGAACTGGTCCCAGCTCAGTTGCGTCGTCTTGAGGAACAGGGCACCCAGGGGAATCAGGACCAGCAGGCTGAGATACACCAGGGTGTATCCCAGGGTCAGCCCGAAGCCGGGTATGACCGGGGAGATGCGTCGCGACATGTTCTGTCCTTACTCTGCGTTGGAACGCTTGGTTTTCCGGAACCGGCCCCGTCGAGCCGCTCCCAGCAAACAGGCCCGATCCGTGGATCAGGCCTGGTTTTCGCTCCCTCCGTGGAGCCCATCAAGCCGTAGGGTGGAAGTCGCTTTTTAGTTCCACCATCGGCCCCCGCGCGGAGGCCTATGGTGGACCGGGGAAGCGTGATCCACCCTACTGGCTCGTTCCGGCGCTTACTGCGCCTGGTAGATCTGGTCGAAGATGCCGCCGTCGTTGAAGAACTTGGGTTGGGCTTCCTTCCAGCCGTTGAAGTCCTTGTCCACGGTCACGAGGTCCAGTTTCGGGAATTGCTTGGCGAACTCGGCCGCGACCTTCTCGTTGCGCGGGCGGTAGAAATTCTTCGCCGCGATGCGCTGGCCTTCCTCGCTGTACAGGTACTGCAGGTAGGCTTCGGCGACCTTGCGGGTGCCCTTCTTGTCGACGTTCTTGTCGACCACCGACACCGGCGGCTCGGCCAGGATCGACAGGCTCGGCGCGACGATTTCGAAGTTCTCGCCACCTTGCTCTTTCAGCGCCAGGAAGGCTTCGTTTTCCCAGGCCAGCAGCACGTCGCCGATCTGGTTGTTGACGAAGGTGATGGTCGAGCCACGGGCGCCGGTGTCCAGCACCGGTACGTGCTTGTACAGCTCTTTCACGTATTCCTGTGCCTTGGCGTCGCTACCGTATTGCTTCTTGGCCCAGGCCCAGGCGGCCAGGAAGTTCCAGCGGGCGCCGCCGGAGGTCTTCGGGTTCGGGGTGATGACTTCAACGCCTTCCTTGGTCAGGTCGCCCCAGTCCTTGATGCCCTTGGGGTTGCCCTTGCGTACCAGGAACACGATGGTCGAGGTGTAGGGGGTGCTGTTCTGCGGCAGGCGCGCCTGCCAGTTTTCCGGGATCAGCTTGCCGAGCTTCTGCAGCTCGTCGATGTCGCCGGCCAGGGCCAGGGTCACCACGTCAGCCTTCAGGCCGTCGATCACGGCGCGGGCCTGCTTGCCGGAGCCACCGTGGGATTGCTGTACCTTCACGTCGCCGCCGCCTTCGGCCTTCCAGTGCTTGGCGAAGGCAGCGTTGTATTCCTGGTAGAGCTCGCGGGTCGGGTCGTAGGACACGTTGAGCAGTTCGGTGGCGGCGGCAGCCGGGCCGGCGATCAGGGCGCTGGCGAGGGCGGCGAGGGCGAAGCGGCGAATCGACATTTTCAAGCTCCTGGAAACTGGAATTTTTTTTGGTGTTGGCTGGGGCTGGTTGTTGTGTGTTCGTCGAAACGCCCTCCGGCTGTCCGGTCGGGCCTCAAGCCTCGCGAGGCTTGAATGGAATCTGGTGGATCAGTGGTTGCGCTGGTTCGGTTGCTGCAAGCGGAATTTTTCCTTGCGTTCTATCTGCACTACCTGGCCGTTGTGCACGGTGATCTCCACCGAGCCGAAACGCAGACCATGCAGGGCGGCCTGGATTTCGCGCAGGATGCTGGCCTCGTCCTGGCCTTCCACGCTACGAAGAGTTGCGCTCATTATCGTGCTCCTAGAAATGGGGCCCGCGGCGTGGGTCAGGAAGGGTTTCCGCGTGGCGTGGAGCGAATCTTAATCAGGGTCCTAATATTCTTAAAAATACTATTTAAGAATTTTTATATAACCAGAATTAGATTCGGCTCAGGCGGACGGATGGGCTCGCCAGAAGCGGCGGGCGTCGCTGGCGCCTGACTGCTTGCTCTGCCGTCAGGCTGGCGGCCAGAGGCGCTCGACTTCGCTCACCGGCAGCGGGCGGCTGAACAGGTAGCCCTGGCCGTAATCGCAGCCCAGTTCGCGGAGGAATCCGGCCTGGGCGTCTTCCTCGATGCCCTCGGCCAGCACGCAGAGGCCCAGGCTGTGGCCCAGCGCGGTGACCGCACTGGCGATGGCGATATCGTTCCGGTCGTCCGGCAGGCCGCGAACGAAGCTCTGGTCGATCTTCAGCTTGTGTACCGGAAGGCGCTTGAGGCGCTGGAGCGAGGAATAGCCCGTGCCGAAGTCGTCGATGGCCAGGCGCACGCCCAAATCGCGCAGGCGGGTAAGCAGGGCCTCGGCGGTGTCCGGGTCCTCCATCACCGCGCTTTCAGTGATTTCCAGCTCCAGGTATTTCGGGTCCAGACCGGTGGCGGCCAGTACGCGCGCGACTTCGCCATCCAGTTCGGCGCGGCGGAACAGCCGGCAGGACAGGTTCACCGCCATGAAGGTCAGCGCGTGGCCCTGTTCCAGCCAGTGCCGCATCTGCCGGCAGGCCTGTTCGAGCACCCAGGTGTCGATGCTGTCGATCAACCCGCTTTCCTCGGCTATCGGCAGGAACTCGCCGGGCGCTACCAGGCCGCGCTCGGGGTGCTCCCAGCGCACCAGCGCCTCGAAGCCGATCAGGCGGCTATCGGCCAGGCGCTGGATGGGCTGGTAGTGAACCCGCAGCTGTTCCCGTTCCAGCGCCTGGCGCAGGGCGCTGGCCAGTTCGATGCGCTGGCGTGCCTGCTCGGTCAGCTCCTGGCTGTAGAAGGCATAGGAGTCGCGGCCCGTGCTCTTGGCCTTGAACAGCGCCGAGTCGGCGTTGCGCATCACCTGTTCGACGTTGGCGTCGTCATCCGGGAACAGGCTGATCCCCAGGCTGGTGCTGATGAACAGGTCGTGACCACCCAGGCGGAAGGGCGTCGACAGATCGGCGCGGATGCGCTCGGCCAGTTCCGCCGCTTGGTTGGCCTGGGGGCAGTTGTCCCAGAGCAGGCCGAACTCGTCACCACCCAGGCGGGCCAGGGTCATGCCGCCTTCCAGCAGGCCCTGCAGGCGCACGCCGACCATCTTCAGCAGCAGGTCGCCCTGGGAGTGGCCGAGGCTTTCGTTGATGTGCTTGAAGTGGTCCAGGTCCAGCAGCAGTACCGCACCGCGCTGCTTCTCGCGGCGGGTGCGCTCCAGCACCTGCTCGACGCGCTCGGTGAACAGCAGCCGGTTGGGCAGGTTGGTCAGCGGGTCGTGGTGGGCGAGGAAGTCCAGTTCGTGCTGGGAACGCTTGATCGCGCTGATGTCGGAGAACACCGCCACGTAATGGGTGAGCTGGCCGTCCTCGTCGTGGATGGCGCGGAGGTTCTGCCACAGCGGGTAGATCTCGCCATTCTTGCGCCGGTTCCAGACTTCGCCGCTCCACTCCCGGCGGTTTGTCAACGCATGCCACATGGCCTGGTAGAAGGCGGGGGTGTGGCGCCCGGAACTGAAAATGCGCGGGTTCTTGCCAAGCACCTCGGCTTCCTGGAAACCGGTGATGCGGGAGAAGGCACGGTTGACGTGGACGATCTGGCTTTGGGCATCGGTGACCAGCACGCCTTCCTGGGTGCTGTCGAATACCGCGGCGGCCTGGCGCAGGCTGCTTTCATGGGCGCGGCGGGCGTCCAGGTAGCCCTTCAGGCGGCGCAGCTGCAGGCAGGCCAGGGCGAACAGCAACAGGCTGGTGACCAGCACGAAGAGCAGCCCCTTGGCGGTCTGCAGCTCGGCCAGCCGCTCGGGTTCGTTCACCAGGGCGAGCAGGATGCGGTCGCTGAACAGCACCCAGAGGCTGGCGAGAACGGAGTAGGGAAGCGCCAGTTTCAGGGCGCTGAATTTGGAACGCATGGGCGCGGCCTTCCTGGCTGGGGTCACACGTGGGTGCGCATTATAGGAGCAACCGACGATCGGGGGGCTTCCATCTAAAAGAGAGGATGGTTTTCTACGGGGGCTTTGTGATAATTCGAGCCAGATTCGCGCAACAAGCCCCGATTCACTTCACCCGAGGCAACACTATCCATGTGGTACAACGGATTCCTTGACCTGTCGCTGTGGCAACTGGTGGCGGTCACTCTGGTGCTGACCCATATCACCATCGTCAGCGTCACCGTCTATCTGCACCGTTATTCGGCGCACCGTTCGCTGGAGCTGCATCCGGCGCTCAAGCATTTCTTCCGTTTCTGGCTGTGGATGACCACCGCCATGAATACCCGCGAGTGGACGGCCATCCACCGCAAGCACCACGCCAAGTGTGAAACCGTCGACGATCCCCACAGTCCGGTGATCAAGGGCCTGGGCACCGTCCTGCGCAAGGGCGCGGAGCTGTACGCGGAAGAAGCGAAGAACGAAGAGACCCTGCGCATCTATGGCAAGAACTGCCCGGATGACTGGATGGAGCGCAACGTCTACAGCCGCTATCCCATTGGCGGCGTGACCCTGATGGCACTGATCGACCTGGCGCTGTTCGGCGCCGCCGGCATCACCATCTGGGCGGTGCAGATGATGTGGATTCCGGTCTGGGCCGCGGGCGTGATCAATGGCCTGGGCCACGCCATCGGCTATCGCAACTTCGAATGCCGCGACGCTGCGACCAACCTGGTGCCCTGGGGCATCCTGATTGGCGGCGAAGAGCTGCACAACAACCACCACACCTACCCGAACTCCGCCAAGCTTTCGGTGAAGAAGTGGGAGTTCGACATGGGCTGGGCCTGGATCAAGCTGTTCAGCTTCCTCGGCATGGCCAAGGTGCAGCGCGTGGCGCCCATCGCCCATCGCGTCGAAGGCAAGGGCAGCATGGACATGGACACCGCCATGGCCATCCTCAACAACCGTTTCCAGATCATGGCCCAGTACCGCAAGCTGGTGATCGGCCCGCTGGTGAAGCAGGAACTGGCCAAGGCCGACGAGTCCGTCCGCCATCTGTTCCGCCGCGCCAAGCGCCTGCTCTCCCGCGAGACCAGCCTGCTCGACGAAACCCACCAGGCGCGCATCGCCGCCATGCTGGAGCAGAGCCAGGCCCTCAAGGTGATCTACGAGAAGCGCCTGGCGCTGCAGCAGATCTGGGTCAAGACCAGCGCCAATGGCCACGAGATGCTCGAAGCCATGAAGCAGTGGGTGTACGAGGCCGAGGCCAGCGGCATCCAGTCCCTGCGCGACTTCGCCGAACAGCTGAAAACCTACTCCCTGCGTCCGGCCGCCGCCTGACGCTGGAAGCGCCCATGAAAAGGCCGGCTCAATGCCGGCCTTTTTTGTTTGCGCGCGGGGCGAAACGAGGCTTGTGGGGGCGAATTCATTCTCTGACCGGAGCGCAGGTTCGGCTTGCGAAATTTCAGGGGCAGCTGCGCTGCCTTTCGCGATAGCGCCCACCATCCCGGAACTCAGAACACCTCGATCGGGTAGTCCACGATCAGGCGCAGCTCGTCGATGTCGTTGTCCACCGCGCTGTAGCCGTCGCCGCCGCGATGGTTGGCCCAGCGGGCGCGCAGCGCGAGGTCCTTCGCCGGGCCTTGCTGGACCACGTAGCGGATATCCAGGTCGCGCTCCCAGTGCTTGGCGTCCTTGCCGTCGGCGCTGAACCAGTAGCCGTAGCCGGGGCTGTTCGGGTCCACCTTGGTCAGGTCCAGCTCGCCACGGGAATAGGCCACCTGGGCGCTCAGGCCGGGGATACCGAGGCCGGCGAAGTCATAGGCGTACTGCAGCTTCCAGGATTTCTCGTTGGGGCCGTTGAAGTCCGAGTACTGCTGGGAGTTGTCCAGGTAGATGCTGTCGCCCTGGTTGATGTAGTCGAAGGGCGTGTTGCCGTTGACCTTCTGGTAGGCGGCGGTGACGGTGTGGTGGCCGATGCCCACCGCGAAGTGCGCGCTCCAGGTGTTGTTCTCGATGTCGCCGAGCAGGGCGTCGCCGGCATCCTGGGTACGATAGTAATTGATGCCGGGATTCAGGCTGACCAGCTCGTTCAGCTGCCACGAGTAGTCGAGGTTCGCGTAGTACTGCTTCCACACATCCTGCAGCTCGGCAGCATAGAGGCTGCTGGAGAGGCCTTCGATGCCGGTCCAGGTGCCGCCCAGCCAACTGATGTGATGACTCCTGCGGCCGTCCGGGAAGACGCCGTAGGAGGTGTCGATACGGCGATGGCCGCTCTGGTTGTAGGGCTTGTTGAAGCTCACCTGGCCGCCTTCCAGGCGCAGGTCCTGGACGCTCTGGTTGACCAGGCTCACGCCACGGAAAGTCTGCGGCAGCATGCGGGTGGCGCCGCCGGCGATCACCGGGTTGCTGATGAACTGGTCGCCGAGCTTCAGCTCGGAGTCGAAGCCACGCAGCTTGAGCGCCGCGCCACCGCTGGAGAAGGAATCCGGCGCTTCGCCGAACTTGAGCCCCTCCTTGTCCGGCGCGGTGACCGGGAGAATGGACGAGCCGCCGGTACCGCCACCGCCGTCCAGCTTCAGGCCGAGCATGCCGTAGGCATCCACGCCGACGCCGATCATGCCCGGGGTGTAGCCGGAGCTGAACAGGCCGATGAAGCCCTGACCCCATTCCTGGCTGTTCTGCACCTGCGGGTCGCGGCGGTCGCGGTTGAAGTAGTAGTTGCGGGTCTGGATGGTCAGATGGGAACCCTCGACGAAGCCTTCGCCTGCGGCGGCATCGTCGGCCTGTGCGTTGGTGGCCAGCAGCGCGAGGGCGAGTGGGGTCATCAGGTACTTGGCGTTCACTTTCTTGTTGCTCCTTTGGTCTTGGCAGTGCAGGGGGCACGGCGCGGCCGCCTCTGGCGGGTGGCTAGGCCGGTGAAACATCAGCCTCCTGGCGTTGGCGGCGGACAGCGCAAAAAAAGGCCGCTCATGGTGAGCGGCCTGAACAGGACGTCGATAAAGGAGCTGTCACGCATCAACGTCAGGAGGTGGAGAACAGGGAGGGGCGGGGATCAGCTGTCCTGGCGGGCTTCGGACTGCTTCTGCTGATCGGCGCCTTGCTTGGCGATTGCTTCCTGCTGGGCGGCGTCAGCGCGCTGCTCGGCCAGCGCTGCATTGCGCGCAACAAAGGTGCCGGACTCTTCGGCCAGGGTCAGTTGCGAGAAAAACAGGGGAAATACGGCGAAAACGGCGGCAAAAATCGCATTACGTTGCATAGCTTGGAACCTCTCGGATGGTTTCTTGCGAAACATGGCGCCATCTTAGGGAGGCCCCTGGAGGGGAAAAATAGCGGTTTCAGTGAAGAACTATTTCTCGCGACGCAACAATTTGGAATTGATTGCCCAGTGCTTCGGATCTTCCAGCAGGGTCTCGTCCTGTGTCAGCAACGGGGGCAGCTCCGCCTTGAGGAACTCCACCCAGGTCTTGATCTTGGCGTCGAGGAAGCGCCGCGAGGGGTAGATCGCATAGATGTTGCGCTCGCGCAGGCGGTGCTCCGGCAGCAGCCGCAGCAGCTTGCCTTCGCGCATGGGCGGGCAGGCGACGAAGGAGGGCAGCAGGCAGATGCCCATGCCGGCCTGGGCGGCCTTGGCCAGGGACTCGGCAACGTTCACCTGGAAGCTCTCGGCGGGCAGCACGTTGAACTCGCCCTGCTCGCCGCTGAACAGCCAGCTGTCCTCGTAGAGCGGGTCGAGCAGGCGCAGGTAGCGGTGATGCTGGAGGTCCGCCGGGTCGACGGGGATGCCGTGCTTCTTCAGGTAGCCGGGCGCGGCGCAGAGCACGCTGAACATCGGCCCCAGTACCTGGGCCACCATCTGCGAGTCGGGCAGCTCGCGGGCGAAGGTGATGATGACGTCATGGCCGTCTTCCAGCAGGTCGGGGGTGCGCTGCGACAGGGTCAGCTCCACCACCACTTCCGGATACAGCTCGGAGTAGCGCGCTACCAGTGGCGTGAGGTGCTGCAGGCCGAGGCCGGTCATGGTGTGCACCCGCAGGCGGCCATGGGGCTTGAGGTGGGCGCCACGCGCTTCGGCGGCGGCTTCGTCCACTTCACCGAGGATCAGCCGGCAGCGCTGCAGGTAGCGTTCGCCGACTTCGGTCAGCGCCAGGCGGCGGGTGGTGCGATGCAGCAGGCGGGCCTGGAGCTGCTGTTCCAGCTCCGACACCAGGCGTGACACCTGGGCGGTGGACAGGTCCATGGCCTGGGCGGCGGCGGTGAAGCTGCCGGTGTCTATCACCCGGACGAAAACCCGCATGCTGTGGAGCGTGTCCATTGTTACCCCTCGTGTAAGGCAGCTTCTCGCAATCGCGAGATTATCCACGATTCCCAGATAAATATACTGGCTCCCCAGAGCGGCGAAGGCCGAGGTCCTGCCGTTCCCGTCTTCCCACCCGCCTTCGCGGCGGGCCCCTTCGAGGTACGCATGACTCCGGATCAAAGATTCGCCCGTCGGGTCCAGGCGGCCATCGTCCTGTTCGTCCTGCTGTTCGCCTACTTCCTGGCGGCGGACCTGTGGATGCCCATCACGCCCCAGGCGCAACTGACCCGCCCGGTGCTGCGCATCGCCCCACGGGTGGACGGCCAGGTCCTGGATGTCGCCGTCGCCAACAACCAGCACGTCGAGGCCGGCCAGCTGCTGTTCCGACTTGATCCCGAACCCTTCCGCCTCGCCGTGCGCGCCGCCGAGCTGGCGCTGGAGCAGGCCGGGCAGGACAACCGCCAGTTCGACGCCGCCATTGCCGCCGCCCGTGCGGACCAGGCCGCCGCCCAGGCCTCGGCCGCCGAGCTGCAGCGCGAGGCTGCACGCCTAGGCCGCCTGGTGCAGAGCCAGCACGTGTCGCGCCAGCTCTTCGAACAGACCGAAGCCCAGCGCCAATCGGCCCAGGCCAAGCTGGCGGCTGCCGGTGCGCGGATTCGCGAGCTGCTGGCCCAGCGCGGTGCCGCCGGCGATGACAACCTGCGCCTGCGCCAGGCCCGCAACGCCCTGGACCAGGCCCGCCTGCAACTTCAATACAGCGAAGTGCGCGCCGAACGCGCCGGCACCCTGAGCAACCTGCAGCTGTCCCCCGGCGCCTTCCTGCACGCCGGCAACCCGGTGGCTGCACTGGTGGCGGACGATGCTGATATCAGCGCCGACTTTCGCGAGAAGGCCCTGCGTTACGTGCGCCTGGACGACGGCGCCTCGGTGGTGTTCGACGCCCTGCCAGGGCACATCTTCCAGGCCAGGGTCAGCGCCATCGACGCTGGCGTGAAAGAAGGCCAGCTCGATGCCAACGGCGACCTCGCCGCCCCGGCGATTTCCGATCGCTGGGTACGCGACGCGCAGCGCCAGCGCCTGCACGTCAGCCTCACCGAAGCCTTGCCCCACGCGCTGCCAAGCGGCGCCAAGGCAACGGTCCAGCTCTACCCACGCGACTCGCTCCTGGCCGACCTCTTCGGTCGCCTGCAGATCGCCGTGATCAGCATCCTGCACTACGTGTACTGATGAACCGCAAGGCAGCCCTCACGGAGAACGATCTCAGGCAGTGCCTGCGCCTCGCCGGTGGCGGCAGTCTCGGGCTGTTCATCTGCAAGCTGATGGGTTGGGACAACGGCTCGTTCTTCTGCGTCTACCCGATGCTCCTGCTTGGCCTCACGCCGAGCATCAACGCCCACGTCGTCCGCCAGTTCCTCTTGCAGTCGGTGGTGGTCAGCGTCGAGGTTCTGCTGATCTACGGCCTGTTCGGCGACCGCCCGCAGCTGATGGTGCCCCTGACCTTCCTGGCGTTCTTCTGGCGTTTCCGACTGATGGCCCAGGGGCCGCTGTTCATGTTCGGCGCACTGGGCAGCGTGTTCCTGTCCATCCAGCTGCATTTCGCCAGCTACCCGGATACCCACCTCTACGACCTGGTCACCAGCAACCTGGTGGCTGCCGGCCTGACGGTGCTGATCGCCTGGCTGATGTTCTACCTCTTCCCCGACACCGAGCCGCGCCCGCCCCGGCAGCTGCCGGCCAAGGACCTGCCCAGCCAGCGCCACGAGGCGGTGCTCGGGGCCACCATCGCCACCCTGTCGTTCATGGTGTTCCAGAGCTTCGACCTGCGTGATTCGCTGTCGGCCCAGGTGGCGTCCATCCTGGTGCTGTTCCCCATGCACTGGAACGGCATCCGCTTCGCCGGGCGCATTCGCGCCATGGGTACGCTGCTGGGCTGCGCCATCGGGCTGGTGCTGCAACTGGTGCTCTACAGCCACTACGACGTACTGCCGCTGGTGACCCTGATGTACTGGACCGCGGCCTTCTGCTGCGCCCGCATCCACGTCCTGGAGGGCGCCCAGGGCATCGGTTTCGGCGCGCTGACCACCCTGGCCATCGTCTTCGGCCAGTACCTCACGCCGCAGCATGACGTGGTCTATTCCATTGCCTACCGCCTGAGTTCGGTGTGCGTGGCGGTGTTCCTCACCCTGGTCGCGGTGTTCGCCCTGCACCGGTTGCTCAACCGCTTCGCCGCCTTCCGTCATGCCAGCCACGCCTGACCGTCGGCTCGACCGCCGGCAGCACTTTTGCCCGCCTAATCTGTCGAAGGCAGGTCCTTTTAAGGTAGTGGCCGAATGGAAACGTCCCTCGAATCCCCAAGCGAACTGGAAAAACTCACCCTCGCCCTGCTTCACAGCCGTGGCGAGGTGGAACGGCTGCGCGAGCGCGAAGCGATCTACAGCAGCCTGCTGGGCAGCGTGAATGCCGTGCTCTGGGCCTTCGACTGGGAGGCCCAGCGGATCATCTACGTCAGCCCCGCCTACGAGACCATGTTCGGCCGCTCTGCAGCCCTGCTGTTGGCGGACTACAGCGAGTGGCGCAACTGCATCTACCCGGACGACCTGGACTACGCCGCGCAGAGCTTCGCCGAAGTGCTGGAGAAGGGGGCCATCGAAGCGCGCGAGTACCGCATCATCCGCGCCGACGGCCAGCTCCGCTGGATCAGCGACAAGTGCTTCATCAGCCAGCGCGGCGGGGAGGGGCATCCGACCATCGTCGTCGGCATCGCCGAAGACATCACCGAGAAGAAGCAGCTGGAAGGCGAACTGCATCGCCTGGCCACCACGGACGTGCTGACCAGGAGCAGCAACCGCCGGCACTTCTTCGAATGCGCCCAGCGCGAGTTCGAACATTCCGTGCAGTTCGGCAGCCCACTGGCGTTCATCCTGCTGGACGTCGATGACTTCAAGAAGATCAACGACACCCATGGCCACCAGATGGGCGACCAGGTGCTGCAGCGCATCGCCCAGTGTGGCGCCAACACGTTGCGCCGCGGCGACCTGTTCGGCCGCATCGGCGGCGAGGAGTTCGCCGCGCTGCTGCCCGGCTGCCCGCCGGACCTGGCGTTGCAGATCGCCGAGCGCCTGCAGCGGGAAGTGCACCGCCTGGCGTTCAACGTCGACGGCACGAGTTTCGGCATCACCGTCAGCCAGGGCCTGGCCAACCTGCGCGACGATGGCAGCCTCGACAGCCTTTACGCGCGCGCCGACGCGGCCATGTACCAGGCCAAGCGCAGCGGGAAGGACCAGATCGTGCTGGCCGATTGAACCCGGACGTGACTACGGGGCCGGTGTCGCGAATCCAGGGTTGGCCCGGACTGTGCGAGCCGCTCCGGGCGCTTTTTGTCCCCATGGCGGCCCCGGGTATCCACCGGGTCAGCACCCTGGGTGAGCTCAGCCTGAAGGTGCAGCTAACGATGGCTTATAAGCTAATAACGCATAAGCAAATAAATTCTTATTCCTTAACAGATATATAACCAGCGCCTAGACTGGCCAACATCGAATTTCAGCAAGGAGGGCTCGCCATGCGCAGCCAGGCCATTCGCTACCTGATCCTGCCGGGATGGCAGGGCTCCCCCGACGAGCATTGGCAAAGCCATTGGCAGCGCACGCTGCCCAATGCCAGCCGGGTCGAGCAGGCCGACTGGAACGACCCGGACCGCGGGTCCTGGGTGGAGGTGCTGGAGCGCGCCATCGATGCCGAACGTACCCCGGTGATCCTCATCGCCCACAGCCTGGGCTGCGTGACGGTTGCCCACTGGGCCGCCCAGTCCGATCCGGATGTGCTGCGCCGCGTACGTGGCGCGCTGCTGGTGGCCCCGGCGGATGTGCAGCGCCCCGGTTGCCCCGAGCCGCTCAAGGGCTTTGCGCCGATTCCGCGTGGGCTGCTGCCCTTCCCGACGCTGTTGGTGGGTTCGGACAACGACCATGCCGCCAGCCCCCAGCGGGCGTTGGAAATGGCCCGCGACTGGGGCTCCGAGGTGGCCATCCTCACCGGTGCGGGACACATCAACGTGAAGTCCGGGCACCACACCTGGGAGCAGGGTTTCGCCCACCTTTATCGCCTGCAGAGCCGCGTCGAAGAGCTTGCTCGCCGCCGCGCCTGAGAACCTGCCCAGGATCGGCTGCGCGTCGGAATGACTGCGTTGAAAACGGCTTCGGGCCGGCTCATTTACAGCTCGTAAACTCCGCGCCCTCCGCCGTTCTCGCCATGTTCTTCTCCAGCGCGCTCGACCCTGAACAGGTTCAGTCTTTCTATTTTTGTGACGCCAGGGTCCGCTGCACCTCAGCCTGGGCCCGGCGGGAGATTTCGCCATGAGCAAGGAAAACCCCGGCCAGCCACTGCTGACCTTCGCCGACGCCGACCGCAGCCCCCTGAGTATCCGTGCCCGAGCACTGGTATTCGTCGATGCGCGCTCGCGCCGCCTGCGCGAAGAGATCGACCAGCTCGCGCCCAGTGCGCTGCCGGTGCTGATCCGGGGCGAGACCGGCACCGGCAAGGAACTGCTGGCGCGGCAGATCCATCGCTCCAGCGACCGTCCCGGCCTGTTCGTGGCGGTGAGTTGCAGCGCCATCAGCAAGGCCTACGCCGAGGCCGAGCTGTTCGGCCATGCCGCTGGCGCCTACAATGGCGCGGCCAGCAGTCGCGCCGGCTGGTTCGGCTCGGCCAACGGCGGGACGCTCTACCTGGATGAGATCGGCGACCTGCCGCTCCCCCTGCAGGGCAAGCTGCTGGCGGCCCTGGAAAGCCGCGAGGTGGTTCGTGTTGGTGCCCAGCAACCGACACCGGTGGATGTGCGCCTGGTGGCCGCCACCAGCATCGACCTGGCCAAGGCGGTGAACGCCGGCAAGTTCAACGCGCGGCTCTACCAGTACCTGGACGAGGGGAGGGTGGAACTGCCGCCGCTGCGTGAGCGCCCGGACGACATCCTGCCCCTGGCCGAGTATTTCCTCGGTATCTACGCCCAGCGCCTTGACCTGCCGTTGCCCCTGATCGGCCCGGCAGCCCAGGCGGCGCTGGAGGCTTATCCCTGGCCGGGCAACACCCGCGAACTGGAGAACAGCGTGCACTTCGCCCTGCTGGTCAGCGAGGGCGACGAGATCCTGCCGCAGCACCTCAACCTGCCGCCCCTGCCGGGCTACGCCCAGCTCGCCGTGCAGTTGCGCCGGCTGGCGGCCAATGACGCCGAGCGTGACCACCTGCGGCAGTTGTTCGCCGAAGTGCTGGCGGGGTAGGCGAGATGCGGCAGTCCGGGTGGAAGGCGCTGCGCAGGCGATTCTCATCGGCGAAGAGCATGCCGTCGACATAGTCACGCACGACCTGCCGGATAGCGTCCCGATCAGTCTCATCGCCAGTCATCTCACGCGCTCCCGGGGTATCGGCGAATCAGTCAGGTCGAATGCCAGCTCCGCCTGCCCAGGGCGAACGATTCGTTGTGAATAAGGCCACGGCGGCAGTGTCCGTTTCGCTATTCACCCTGGGCGCGGTGGACTTTACCGGTGGAGTTGCCCGGTGGCTTTCAGGTGGTCCTTCACCGAGCGCAGGCGCGGCAGCGGCAGGCAGACGAGGATGGTCAGGGCCAGCACACCCACGCCCATCAGCGGCAGGTTGGACAGGCCCATGTTGGTGCTCAGCCACAGGCCGCCGACGAAGGCGCCGCTGGCGTTGCCCAGGTTGAAAGCGGCGTGGCTGAGGGTGGCGGCCAGGCTTGCCGATTCGCCGGCCTGCTCCACCAGCAGCAATTGCAGCGGCGAGGAAATGGCGAAGCTGGCCACGCCCCAGAGGAACAGGCAGCCCAGGGCCAGGACCGGAATCTGCGCGAAGGCGAACAGGCCCAGCAGGCACAGCGCGCTGACGGTGAAGGCCAGCGGCAGCGAATAGCGGAAGCCTTTGTCGGCCAGGCGGCCACCCAGCAGATTACCCAGGGTCAGGCCGATGCCGAACAGCAGCAGGGCGAAGTTGGCGTGCTCCGGGCTGAAGCCGGAGACATCGCGCAGCAGCGGGCTGATGTAGGTGAACACGCCGAACAGCGCCACCGACGACAGGCTGCAGACGAACAGTGCGTGCAGCACCGGGCGGCGCAGGATGCCATCCCAGGCACCGGCTGCGTTGGCGTGCGGCTTGGGTGTGGCGGGCAGCCAGAGGGCTTGGGCGAGCAGGGTGAGGAAGCCGAGTGCGGCCACCACCATGAAGGTCACCCGCCAACTGGTGGCCTGTCCCAGCCAGGCGCCGGCCGGCACGCCCAGCACGTTGGCGATGGTCAGGCCGCTGAGCACCAGGGCCATGGCCGACGCGCGGCGATGCGGCGGGGCCAGTTCAGCGGCGAGCAGGGTGGCGCAACCGAAGAAGCCGGCATGGCTGAAGGCGGTGAACATGCGCATGGCCAGCAACCACTCGTAGTTCGGCGCCAGGGCGCAACCGAGGTTGCCCAGGGCGTAGGCGCCCATCAGCCAGAGCAGTGCCTGGCGCCGTGGCAGGCGACCGAGCAGCGGGCCCAGCAGAGGCGCACCGATCACCACGCCCATGGCGTAGGCGCTGACCAGCAGGCCGGCATCGGAAAGGCTGACCTGGAGGTCTTTGGCGACTTCGGGCAAGAGGCCCATGATGATGAATTCGCTGCTGCCGACGACGAAACCGCCCAGGGCAAGGGCCAGCAGCGGCAGGGAAAGGAGGGTGCTCGGGTTCATGCGGGTTCCGGTGGCGGGGCTGTGTTGCGAGGGGCGCGAATTCTACGCGCATTTCCTTGCAGGGGGCTTACCGCTGGGGCGGAACTTGCGGCGGTGGGTGTTGAATCATCCCGAGGGCTGGCTCAGTACGTCGCAACCCTGCTCAGTTCAGGGCTTCCAGCCATTCGCCCGTGTCGATTTTCGACAGTTCGTACCTGTGATTTCGACACTTCTTCGACCCCTGCCACGGGTACCAAAGGCCTTGGAAAGGCACTGAAATCTCACAGCCAGAAAATGGTTCCCATAACCAGAAGCTCCAGCACAACCAGAACGACCAGCGTCCTATCAACAAACAGGAGTGCCGGCCCGACAGGTTTCCCGATGCCCTTTCGATAGTCGATAAGAGACCGCACCGCACAAGCAAGGCCTGGGATGATGGTGAACAGGAACCACGAAAAATCTGCCATCAGTTGCAGCTCCTCATCGTACCGGCTCAGTGCCTTCGGTCTGGCAGAGCCTTTCGGGCAATCCATCATCACTTTCACGGCACCCGCCACGGGACCAGGTGCTAACATGTTTTGGCAAATTTTGCCAAAAAGGTGGATTCCCATGAGCACCATGAACATCTCCCTGCCCGACGCCCTCAAGAGCTTTGTCGATGATCAGGTCAGCCAGCGCGGCTATGGCACCAGTAGCGAGTATGTCCGCGAACTGATCCGCAAGGACCAGGACCGCCAGCGCCTGCGCAACCTGCTCCTGGACGGCGCCGCCTCCTCCCCTGCCGCCCCGGCCGATGACAACTACTTCGAAGCACTGCGCAACCGGGTACGGAACGCCAAGGCATGAAAGCCAAGCCCATCATTCCCCGGGTACTGGCTAATCAGGATATCGACGACGCCATCAGCTACTACCTGAGCGAGGCAACTGAGCAAGCTGCTCTCGGCTTCATCGACGCCCTGGAGCGGGCCTATAAGCACATCAGCCGGCATCCCGAATCGGGGTCATCACGGTACGCCCATGAACTCGATCTGCCAGGGCTGCGCTCCTGGACGTTGAAGCGCTATCCCTACCTGGTCTTCTATATCGAGCGTGAAGATCACATTGATGTTTGGCGGGTGTTGCATGGGATGAGGGATATTCCGGCTTGGATGCAGGATAACGAGAGAAGTTAAGTACGTCCCAGTTAATACCAGGAAGGAATCCTATGAAATTTAACTGTGGCAAATATTCGCTTTCAACCAAGAAAAACTCAGCCACCGGAAAAGAATTCACCAGATTGGAGAATAAGCGAATAATCTATTTCGCGACTGTGCTGATCTCTTTATTTCAAATTTCTACTGTCCTATCCATGGAGTTCGGCAATAATTCTGGAAAGGCCAAGAATGGGCCTGCTCCCGCCGTAGGTGATAGAGACTATAGAATTGACCAAATCTAATCACCAATATACGGCTCTCCGGAAGGCAAGAGCTTCTTCTTGCATTACTGCATGCCTGGTTTCGTTCCACATGGAATCGGAGAGTGTGAACTGAAAGTCGCTCCTGGCAGCGACCCGAACAGCATTCAGGTCCATTACAAATATTCATTAGATGGGCGCAATGCGGAACATGCAAGACTGGAGGGGAGCCCGACGTTTCTTTTCCCATTCCCAGTCAATAAAAACATAAAAAACAATACCCCTTATTTTGAGCACTACAAGAAGAGATCTGAACTAGCCATAAAAAGCCGCTATCCGGCTTCGAAAATTCCAGACCAGTCAAATAACAAATACGAAGGACTGGATCGCTACGAATCCCCATTACTCCCTGGAGGCTGGTGGGTACCCAAGGACACCTCCGAATATAAAACGAAACTTGGCAATCCTCCGATGTTCGTATGCAGCAGTTCCTTTTGCATATTGACACTTGATCAAGGTAACGGCTGGATTGTGGAGGCTATCTTTAATGAGTCCGCACTTGAAGATTGGCGAACATTCTTCGTGCAGTTCAATGAGTCAATCGACAAAATAATGCAACCTACGCATTGAAGGCAGTGAGAGTCGCTCCCACAATAAGTCCCGGAAGGTGAAGTCGAGGTGTGGCTTTAGCCGTTGATGAACTTGCTCAGGAACTGCTTGGTGCGCTCTTCCTTCGGCGCGCTGAACAGCGCCTTGGCATCGCCTTGTTCGACGATCACGCCCTTGTCGATGAAGATCGCGCGGTTGGCCACGTCGCGGGCGAAGCTCATTTCGTGGGTGACGATCACCATGGTGCGTTTCTCTTCCGCCAGGCCACGGATGGTGGCGAGCACTTCGCCCACCAGCTCCGGGTCGAGCGCCGAGGTGGGTTCGTCGAAGAGGATCACGTCGGGCTCCATCGCCAGGGCGCGGGCGATGGCCACGCGTTGTTGCTGGCCGCCGGAGAGGCGCTTGGGATAGGCATCTTCCTTGCCCGCCAGGCCGACCTTGGCCAGCAGCCGGCGGGCCCTCTCGATGGCGCGCTCGCGGGGTTCCTTTTTCACCACCACCGGGCCTTCGATGACGTTCTCCAGCGCGGTGCGATGGGGGAAGAGGTTGAAGTTCTGGAAGACGAAACCGACGTGCTGGCGCAACTTGCGGATCAGCCCTTGCTGCTGCTTCAGCGGCTTGCTCGCGTCGATTTCTATCTGGCCCACGCGGATGAGCCCGCCACTGGGCACTTCCAGCAGGTTGAGGCAGCGCAGCAGGGTGGTCTTGCCCGAGCCGCTGGGGCCGATGATGGCCACCACTTCGCCCGGCTCGATGGTCAGGTCGATGCCCTTGAGCACCTCCTGGCCCTTGAAGGATTTGGTCAGGTTACGGACGGTGATCATCAGCTGTCCTGCTCATGCTGGTTGACCCGCGCCTCGAGGCGGCCCTGGAAGTGCGACAGCACGGTGGCCAGCACCCAGTAGATCAGCGCGGCGGCCAGGTACATGGTGAAAATCTCGAAGGTGCGCGCGGTGATCAGCTGCGCCTGGCGGAACAGCTCCGGCACCTGGATGGTGGCGGCCAGGGCGGTGTCCTTGACCAACGAAATGAAGCTGTTGCCGAGCGGCGGCAGGGCGGTGCGCGCGGCCTGCGGGAGGATGGCGCGGACCAGGGTCTGGGTGCGGCTCATGCCGATGCTGGCGGCGGCTTCCCATTGGCCCCGGTCGATGGAGGCGATGGCGGCGCGGAGGATTTCCGAGGTGTAGGCGGCCATGTTCAGCGAGAAGCCGATCAGCGCCGCGGGCAGCGGTTCGAGCTGGATGCCCAGCTGCGGCAGGCCGTAATAGATCATGAACAACTGCACCAGCAGCGGCGTGCCACGGAAGAAGGACACATAGATCCGCGAAATCCACTGCAGGGCGGTGAAACCGTAGAGGCGCATCAGGGCGAGGACGAACCCCAGCAGCAGTCCGAAGAACATGCCGCCGAGGCTCAGTACTACCGTAAAAACCGCGCCCTTCAACAGGAAGGGCGCGGAATCCAGCGCAAGTTGAAGGCTTGCGTCGATCATTGGGTCACGTCAGCCTTGAACCATTTCTCGGAGAGCTTCTTCAGGGTGCCGTCGGCTTTCAGCTTGGCCAGCGCCTTGTCGATGGCGGCCAGCAGTTCCGGGTTGCCCTTGCGCAGGGCGATGCCGGCTTCCTGGCGGGAGAAGGGTTCGCCGGTCACGGCCAGCTTGCCACCGGTTTTCTCGACCATTTCGAAGGCGGCCAGGCGGTCCACCAGGATGGCGTCGATGCGGCCGACGTTGAGGTCCTGGAACTTGGTGGGGTCATCGTCGTAGGTGCGGATGTCGGCCTGCGGGACGTTTTCCTTCAGCCACTGCTCGTAGTTGGTGCCAAGGCCCACGCCGACTTTCTTGCCAGCCAGGTCGGCAGCGGACTTGATGCCGCCCTCGGTGCCCTTGCGCACCAGCGCCTGGATGCCCGAGACGGTGTAGGGCGTGGAGAAGTCGTACTTCTTCTTGCGCTCGTCGGAGATGGTCACCTGGTTGATCACCACGTCCAGGCGCTTGGATTCCAGCGCAGCCAGAATGCCGTCCCACTTGGTCGGCTGGAACTCGGCCTTCACGCCCAGCTCCTTGGCCAGGGCCTCGGCCAGTTCCACTTCGAAGCCGGTCAGCTTGCCGCTCTCGTCCTGGTAGTTGAAGGGCGGGTAGGTGCCTTCAAGGCCGACCTTGATAGCGCCTTTCTGCTGGATGTCCTGGAGCAGGTCGGCGGCGGAGCTGGTGCCGACGAAACTGGCGCCGAGCACCAGGCTCAGGCTGCCGAGGATGAACTGGCGACGCAGGGTAGCAAATGTCATATGAGCCTCACGGGGCAGGTGTCTAAAGGTGGGGCAACTCTAGGGATTTGGTTATATGCAATAAAATAATTAAAAATTATTCATTGCTTCAAAAAAAAGCATAAGCAGGAGTCACGGGGTACCCGCAGGATGATAGGCGAACAACGCGGGGGAGCCACCGGTGTGCAGGAACAGCACCGGCCCATCGCCTTCGAATGCGTCCTTGGCGATGCCATCCAGCAGGCCGGCGAAGGCCTTGCCGGTGTAGACCGGGTCCAGCAGCAAGCCTTCGTGGCTGGCGACCTGGCGCACGGCGGCGAGGGTGCCGGCGTTCGGTTCGCCATAGCGCGGGAAGAAGTACTGGTCCCACAACTCCACCTTGAGCCCGGCCGGAACCGGTACGCCGAGCAGCTCGGCGGTGCGTTGCAGCAGGCCTTCCACCTTGGGCCGTTGGGTGGCGTCCGGGCGCGATACGGTGACGCCGACCACGCGCGTGCCGGGCAGGGCGTGTTCCAGTGCCAGGGCGAGGCCGGCATGGGTGCCGGCGCTGCCGGAAGCCAGCACCACGGCGGAGAAGTGCTCGCCGCTCGCCTTGATCTGTTCGGCCAGTTCCAGGCCGGCACGCACATAGCCCAGCGCGCCCAGGGCGTTGGAGCCGCCGATCGGGACCAGGTAGGGACGCTTGCCAGCGGCGCGCAGGCGTTCGCCGGTGGCGGCGAGGAGTTCGTCGGCGTTGTCCAGGTTCGGCACGAGTTCGACCTCGGTGCCGAACAGGTCCAGTAGCAGGCGGTTGCCATTGCCGAGGTAGTTGCTGTCGGAGGTGCCGATGGGGTTTTCCAGCAACGCGACGCAGCCAAGGCCCAGTCGCGCGGCGAGTGCCGCCGTCTGGCGCACGTGGTTGGACTGGATGGCGCCCGCGGTGACCAGGGTATCGGCCCGCTGGGCCAGGGCGTCGGCGGCGAGGAATTCCAGTTTGCGCACCTTGTTGCCGCCCAGGGCGAAGGGCGTGATGTCGTCGCGCTTCACGAAGACGTCACGACCAAGCTGGCGTGAGAGCCGCTCCAGCTTCTCCAGCGGGGTGGGCGAGGGAACCAGTTCCAGGCGGGAAAAGCGGGCGAGGGCGGCGTTGAGCATGACAGCGGCTCACTGGGCAGTTGCGAAGCCTGCCACTCTAGTGAGCCTGCGCTTTGCAGGCAATTCTCAGAGGCGACATGAAAGTACTGGTCAGTCAGGGCGGAGACGGCATCGGGCGACCTGTTCTCATGTCAAAAATGGAATATAAAAATAAAAAAATAATATTTGTTAGTTATAAACAATCTTCGTAGTGTCGCCTCAACCCGGCGCACCCGGACCGGGCATCCCAACACTTGCTCGCGGCTGAAGATCCAGCCGGAGCCGCAGAATCGAAAAGGATCATCATGAAGAAGACCCTGCTGTTGACCGCTCTGGCTGCCGCCCTGTCCGTAACCTTCGCCCAGGCCGGCGAGAAGCTCGTAGTCGCCGCCACCCCGGTACCCCACGCCGAAATCCTGGAGCTGATCAAACCTCAGCTGGCCAAGGAAGGCGTGGACCTGGAAGTGAAGGTCTTTACCGACTACGTGCAGCCCAACGTGCAGGTGGACCAGAAGCGTCTGGACGCCAACTATTTCCAGACCAAGCCCTACCTGGACAACTTCAACAGCGGCAAAGGCACCGACCTGGTGATCGTCAAGGGCGTACACGTCGAGCCCTTCGGCGGCTACTCCAGCAAGTACAAATCCCTGAAAGAGCTGCCGGACGGCGCCACCATCGCCCTCCCCAACGAAGGCAGCAACAGCGGCCGCGCCCTGATCCTGCTGCAGAAAGCTGGCGTGCTGAAGCTGAAGGATCCGAAGAACGCCCTGGCCACCCCCAGGGACATCGCCGAGAACCCGCACAACTTCAAGTTCAAGGAACTGGAGTCGGCCCTGCTGCCGCGTGTGCTGGACCAGGTCGACCTGGCCCTGATCAACACCAACTACGCGCTGGAAGCCAAGCTGAACCCGACCAGGGACGCGCTGGTGCTAGAAGACCGCACCTCGCCCTACGTGAACTACCTGGTGGCCCGTCCGGACAACAAGGACAGCGACGCCATCAAGAAACTCTCCGCCGCGCTGACCAGCCCGGAGGTGAAAGCCTTCATCGAGCAGAAGTACTCCGGCGCGGTCGTGCCGGCGTTCTGATCACCTGCTAGCCACGGTGGCGCACCGGCCAGTGCGCCCCTCCTCACGCCGACGAGTCTCGACTATCGTCGGCGTTCTTTTTTTCGGGGCGGATCGAGTCTTCTTGTGGGAGCGAATTCATTCGCGACAGGACCGCGAAGCGGGCCAGATCTGATTGGCAGGCCTTCGGCCTGCTTCGCGAATAAATTCGCTCCTACACGCGTTCCAATCCGCCTCCTGCCTTGGAGGCATTCCCATGTCCACTCCCAAACCCGGCCTTTCCACCCGTTCCGTCCACAGCGGCAACGAGGTCGACCGCAGGATGGTCACCCGGCCCAAGACCCTGCCGATCTACGAATCCTCGGTGTTCGTCTACGACTCGCTGGAGCAGGTGGACGACTTCCTCGCCGGCAACCCCGACAACTACATGTACACCCGCATCGCCAACCCCAACCAGGCGGCGCTGGAAGAGCTGCTGTGTGCACTGGAAGGCGGCGAAGCGGCGTTGTTCTCCGCGTCCGGCATGGCCTCGGTGAGCGCGGCGCTGCTGGGCCGGCTGAATGCCGGTGACCACCTGATCGCCAGCCGCGAGCTGTACGGCACCACCCAGAGCCTGATCCAGAAGGAGCTGGCGCGCTTCGGCATCACCGCCACCCTGGTGGAGATCAACGACCTGGCGGCGGTGGAAGCAGCCATCACCCCGGCAACGAAACTCATCTACACCGAAACCGCCTCCAACCCGCTGGTGCGGGTCAGCGATGTGCCGGCGCTGGCGAAGCTGGCCAGGGCGCGCGGCCTGAAGCTGCTGGTGGACAACACCTTCCTCTCGCCCGCGCTCTACATCCCGCTGGCCGAGGGCGCCGACCTGGTGCTGCACAGCACCACCAAGTACCTCAACGGCCATAGCGACGCCACTGGCGGCATTCTGGTTGGCGATGCCGAGTGGATCGCCCAGGCGCGCCGCTTCCAGATCAATGCCGGGGGCAGCGCCAGTCCCTTCGAAGCCTGGCTGACCTTCCGTGGCGCCAAGACCCTCGCCCTGCGCATGAAGGCCCACTCGGCCAACGCCCAGGCCCTGGCCGAAGCCCTGGAAGCCCACCCGAAGGTGGCTCGGGTGTTCTACCCCGGCCTGCCGTCCCACCCGGATTACGCCCTGGCTCAGCGTCTGTTCCCCAAGGGCGCCTCGGGCATGCTCAGCTTCACCCTGCACGGCGGCCTGGCCGAGGTGGACGCGCTGATCCGTGCCCTGAACAACACCGCCTTCGCGCCGTCGCTCGCGGGCGTGGCCAGCAGCATCACCCACCCCGGCAAGACCTCCCATCGCGCCCTGTCGCCGGAAGCCCTGGCGGAACTGGATATCCACGACGGCACCATTCGCGTGTCGGTGGGTATCGAGGATGCGGCGGATATCGTTCAGGACTTCGTGCAGGCGTTGGATAGCCTCTGAGGTGCGCGTTCTTGTGGGTCTTCTTGTGGGAGCGAATTCATTCGCGATGAACCGCGCAGCGGTCGCTATTGGCAGGCCTTTGGCCTGCTTTCGCAAATGAATTCGCTCCCACATCCGTCCTCAGCGGGCTGCCATAACCTTATTCGATAAAAGTATTTCACTGCGCGTTCTTATGCTCGCTATTCTCTCGCCACAACTTGTTATAACAAGTAAGGATCGCGAGCGAACAACGACATGGCCGAACTGCTTCCCCTCTCCCCGGTACCGCTCTACAGCCAGCTCAAGGAGCTTCTGCGCGGGCGCATCCTCGACGGCACCTACCCGCCTCACAGCCGCATGCCTTCGGAAAGCGAGCTGGGCAAGGCGTGCAACGTCAGCCGCATCACCGTACGCCAGGCGCTGGGTGATCTGCAGAAGGAAGGCCTGATCTTCAAGATCCACGGCAAGGGCACCTTCGTCGCCAAGCCAAAGGCTTTCCAGAACGTCAGCACCCTCCAGGGCCTGGCCGAGTCCATGACCCAGATGGGCTACGAGGTGCTCAACCGACTGCGCAGCTTCAAGCACGTGCCGGCCAGTGCCCTGGTGGCGGCGCGCCTGCAGGTGGAGGAAGGCAGCCCGGTGACCGAAATCCGCCGTGTGCGCCTGATCAACCGTGAGCCGGTCTCCCTGGAAGTCACCTGGTTGCCGAAGGCGGTGGGCGAGAAGCTGGAGAAGGCCGACCTCGCCACCCGCGACATCTTCCTCATCCTCGAGAACGACTGCGGCATTCCCCTCGGTCATGCCGATCTGGCCATCGATGCGGTGCTCGCCGACGACGACCTGACCCAGGCGCTGGAAGTGCAAGAGGGCTCGCCGATCATGCGCATCGAGCGCCTCACCCACGCCGCCGACGGCACGCCGCTGGACTTCGAACACCTTTACTACCGCGGCGATGCCTTCCAGTACCGCCTGCGCATCGACCGCCAGAAGGGACCCCAGGCATGAGCACCCGAGAACAGGAATACGACATCGTCGTCATCGGCGGTGGCACCGCCGGCCCCATGGCCGCCATCAAGGCCAAGGAAAAGAACCGCGAGCTGCGCGTGCTGCTGCTGGACAAGGCCAACGTCAAGCGCAGCGGCGCCATCAGCATGGGCATGGACGGCCTGAACAACGCCATCATCCCGGGCCACGCGACGCCCGAGCAGTACACCAAGGAAATCACCATCGCCAACGACGGCATCGTCAACCAGGCGACCGTGCATGCCTACGCCACCCACAGTTTCCAAACCATCGAGCAACTGGACCGCTGGGGTGTGAAGTTCGAGAAGGACGAGACCGGCGACTACGCGGTGAAGAAGGTCCACCACATGGGCGCCTACGTGCTGCCGATGCCCGAGGGGCACGACATCAAGAAGGTGCTCTACCGCCAGCTCAAGCGTGCGCGGGTGGAGATCAGCAACCGTATCGTCTGCACCCGGCTGCTGCTGGATGGCGAGGGTGCGGCGAGCGGGGTAATGGGCTTCGACTGCCGCAGCGGCGAGTTCCGGGTGATCCGCGCCAAGGCGGTGATCCTTGCCTGTGGCGCCGCTGGCCGCCTCGGCCTGCCGTCTTCCGGCTACCTGATGGGCACCTACGAGAACCCCACCAATGCCGGCGACGGTTACGCCATGGCGTATCACGCCGGGGCGGAGCTTTCGAACCTGGAGTGCTTCCAGATCAACCCGCTGATCAAGGACTACAACGGCCCGGCCTGCGCCTACGTCACCGGCCCCCTGGGCGGCTATACCGCCAACAGCAAGGGCGAGCGCTTCATCGAGTGCGACTACTGGAGCGGCCAGATGATGTGGGAGTTCCACCAGGAGCTCGAAGGCGGCAACGGCCCGGTGTTCCTCAAGCTCGATCACCTGGCCGAGGAAACCATCCAGACGATCGAGGAAATCCTCCACAGCAACGAGCGTCCCAGCCGTGGTCAATTCCACGCCAACCGGGGCACCGACTACCGCTCGCAGATGGTCGAGATGCACATCTCCGAGATCGGCTTCTGCTCCGGGCATTCGGCCTCGGGCGTCTGGGTCAACGAGAAGGCCGAAACGTCGGTGAAAGGGTTGTACGCGGCGGGCGACATGGCGGCAGTGCCGCACAACTACATGCTCGGCGCCTTCACCTACGGCTGGTTCGCCGGGGTCAACGCGGCGGACTACGTGGCCGGTCGCGACTTCGCCGAAGTCGATGCCGTGCAGGTGGAGCGCGAGCGGGCGCGGGTCTTCGCACCGCTGGAGCGCGAGCACGGCCTGCCGCCGGCCCAGGTGGAATACAAGCTGCGGCGCATGGTGAATGACTACCTGCAGCCGCCCAAGGTGACCAAGAAGATGGAAATCGGCCTCGCGCGTTTCGCCGAGATCGAACGGGACCTGGCGCAGATGAAGGCCAGCAATCCCCACGAACTGATGCGCGCAATGGAAGTGGCGGTGATCCGCGACTGCGCCGAAATGGCTGCCCGCGCATCGCTGTTCCGTGCCGAAAGCCGCTGGGGCCTGTACCACCATCGTGTGGACTTCCCCGAACGCAACGACGCCGAGTGGTTTTGCCATTGCCACCTGAAGAAGGGCGAGGACGGCCGCATGACCAGCTTCAAGAAAGCCGTGGAGCCCTACCTGATCCCGCTGGATGCGGAAGAGCAGCAGGCCTACGACCGCCTGCGAGTGAAGGCCGAAGCGGCAGCGTAGGTTGGTGCAGAGCGAAGCGAAGCCCAACAACCGGTTCGCAGAACCGGCCAGCGGATGAAAGCGGGAGTGCGCTGCGCTCTTCGCGGCTGAAGCCGCTCCCACCAAAGAGCAAGCCGAGAGCCCCAGGCTCCGAGGAAATCGTGAAATGGCCCATCAACCCCAGGAAATCTTCTTCCGCAGCAGCGCGCCGGTGACCATCGACGAAGACAAGTGCATCGCCGAAAAGGGCTGCACCGTTTGCGTCGAGGTCTGCCCGATGGACCTTCTGGCCATCAACCCGGCCACCCAGAAGGCCTACATGGCCTTCGACGAATGCTGGTACTGCATGCCCTGCGAGAAGGACTGCCCGACTGGCGCGGTGAAGGTGGAGATTCCTTATCTGCTGCGCTGACCGAGTGTCCCTACCCAAAACCAGAAAGCAAAAGCCATCCGGCCAACCCCCGGACGCCTCACCTGAAAGCCCCCTCGTTTCCCACCACCCGACCACGTGGCGGAGACGATTCCAATACTCATGATTCGAGGGGAAAAAACCCATGCGTCTTCGTGCAACCGTCGCCGGCCTTGCGCTGGCCATCTCCAGCCTGTCCGCCTCCGCGGAAACCATCCGTATCGCCATCGGCACCCAGGACACCACCATCAACTGCGCCACCGGCGGCCTGCTCATCCGCGAGCTGGGCCTGCTGGAGAAGTACCTGCCCCATGACGGCCAGTACAAGGACGCCGACTACCAGGTGGAGTGGAAGAACTTCACCAGCGGCGCGCCGCTGACCAACGAGATGGTCGCCGGCAAGCTGGACTTCGGCGCCATGGCCGACTTCCCCGGCTCCTTCAACGGCGTCGCGCATCTGGATGCCGGCAAGCAGAGCCTGTTCATCAGTGTGCTTTCGGGCAGCACCCGCGGTAGCGGCAACGGCATCGTGGTGCCGGCTTCGTCGCCGGTTCAATCGCTGGCCGAGCTCAAGGGCAAGACCATTTCCGTGCCCTTCGCTTCCACCGCCCACGGCATGCTGCTGCGCGCTGTCGCTGCCCAGGGCTGGGATCCGGAGAAGGATGTGCGGATCATCGCCCAGCCGCCGGAGATCGCCGGCTCCGCCCTGCGCAGCAACCGCATCGAGGCCCACGCCGACTTCGTGCCCTTCGCCGAGCTGTTCCCCAACCGTGGCTTCGCGCGGAAGATCTACGACGGCTCCCAGGCCGAGGCGCCCACCTTCCACGGGGCGCTGGTGGACGCGGCCTATGCGAAGAAATACCCGGAGATCGTCACCGCTTACCTGCGCGCCAGCCTGGAGGCCGACCGCCTGTTCGCCGAGTCGCCTGAGAAGTACAGCGAGCTGATCGAGAAGGTCACCGGCATCGAGGCCGAGGTGAACTACTTGTTCCACGGCCCCCTCGGCCTGCAGACCCGCGATCTCACCTGGAAGCCTGAATACCGCAAGGCGGTCGCCACCTCCATCGACACCCTGAAGCTGCTGAAGAAGACCGACCGTGGCCTGGACACCGGCAAGTTCATCGACGACCAGTACATCCGTGCGGCGTTCAAGGCAGCGGGCCAGGACTACGACAAGGCCCTGAAGAACTACGAGCCGCTGCCGCTCAAGGCCAACGACGCGGTGACCGGCAAGCCCATCACCGACTTCAAGCGCCTGGCGCAGATCTGGGTGCGTGGCGAAGACAAGGTGCGCCATTACGCGTCGCCGGAAGCGGCTCTGAGCGCGCTGGCGCAGCTGGAGCAGGAAGGCAAGGACATCCGCGCCATCTACGCCCAGGCCACCGACAGCGGCATCAAGTTGCTGGCCAACCAGGCCTGGTTCGTGCGCAACGACAAGGGTGAGCTGAGTGCCTTCCTGCTCAAGTCCCAGGCCGAGCAGTACGCCCAGCAGAATGGCGGCACGGCGCTCGACTTCGTCAGCGCCAACCAGAAGCTGGTGGCCCAGCGCTGACGCCAACGTAGGGCGCGCTGCGCGCACCGGAATCCCACTGCGGGCTTCCCGGTGCGCACGGCACACCCTACGGGAATCGGAGGAGTTCCCATGACGAATCTCTACCGCTGGCCCCTGCGCCTCGCCTCGCTGGCCGCCTGCCTGCTGTTCTGGCAGCTGGCCGCCAACGCGCGCCTGGACCTCGGGCTGTTCACCTTCACCTACGTACCCACGCCCGCCGCCGTGCTCGAAGCGGCCTGGCAGTTGGCGCACTCCAGCAAGCTGCTGCCACACCTTGGCAGCAGCTTGTCGCGGGTGTTCGCCGGCTACCTCGCCGCCGCCCTGCTGGGCGTGCTGCTGGGGCTGCTCATCGGCCGTTCGAAATGGGCCGAGGACAGCCTCCTGCCGCCGCTGGAAGTGCTGCGGCCGATTCCCGCGGTGGCCTGGATTCCCCTGGCCATCCTGATGTTTCCCTCGTCCGAGCTGTCGATGGTGTTCATCACTTTCACCGGCGCACTGTTCCCGATCCTGCTCAACACCGTGCACGGCGTGGAAGCGGTAGACCCGCGCCTGATCGCTTCGGCGCGCAGCCTGGGGGCCGGGCGGCTGGCGATCCTCCGTGAAGTGATACTGCCCGGCGCGGCGACGAGCATCGTCACTGGCCTGGCCATCGGCATGGGGACGTCGTGGTTCTGCCTGGTCACCGCCGAGATGATCTCCGGGCAGTTCGGCATCGGTTACTACACCTGGGAATCCTACGTGGTGCAGAACTACGCCGACATCGTCGTCGGCATGCTGCTGATCGGCCTGCTCGGCATGGGCAGCAGCGCCCTGGTGAAGCGCCTGGGCGCGCTCGCCACGCCCTGGTATCACGTGCGGAGGAACGCCTGATGAGCAGCTTCGAACGTGCTGTGGAACCTGGCCGCATCGAGGCCAGAGGCGTCTCCATCCGCCTGGGGCAGGGCCGCGATGCCTTCGAGGCCGTGCAGTCCCTGGACTTCGTCATCGCACCGGGGGAGTTCGTCTGCATCCTCGGCCCTTCGGGTTGCGGCAAGTCGACCCTGCTCGGCGCCCTCGCCGGCCACCTCAAGCCCAGCGCCGGCCGCCTGGATGTGGATGGCCAGCCGGTCGAGGGACCGTCGCCCGAGCGCGGCATGGTGTTCCAGCACCACACGCTCCTGCCCTGGCGCAGCGTGCTCGACAACGTCGCCTTCGGCCTGAAGATGCAGGGCATCGGCAAGCTCGAAAGGCAGCGCCGCGCCGCCGAGTTCCTCGGCCTGGTGGGGCTGGCGGATTTCGCCGAACGCTGGCCCAGCCAGCTCTCCGGCGGCATGCAGCAGCGCGCCGAGATCGCCCGCGTGCTGATCAATCGCCCTCGTCTGTTACTGATGGATGAACCCTTCGGCGCGCTGGACGCACAGACCCGTTCGCGCATGCAGGAACTGCTGCTGGATATCTGGACGCGCATCCGCACCACCGTGGTGTTCGTCACCCACGACATCGACGAGGCGCTGTTCCTCGCCGACCGCATCCTGGTGATGAGCCCGCGTCCCGGCCGCTTCATTGAAGACCTGCGCCTGGATTTCCCGCGTCCGCGCCGCGCCAGCCTGCTCACCAGCCCCGGCTTCACCCATCTGAAGCGTCATTGCCTGGAACTGCTGCGCCATGAAGACGGCCGCGAGCTGCCACGCCTGACCCCGCTGGGACTGCCTACCGACCACCCGCCCTTGCGAGTCGCCCTATGACCATCCGTGAAACCGACAACCCCGACATTCTCGACCTGCTGCCACGCCTCGCCGCTGACGATGCCGGTGTGCGCCGCATCGCCCTGATCGAACTGGCCGACCTGGAAGACCCGGAGGGCCTGCCCTGGCTCACCGACGCGCTGGTGGTGGACCCGGCCGCCGAGGTGCGCGCCGAGGCCGCGCGCCTGCTGGAAGCCTGGGAAGAGCCGGAAGTCGTGCAGGCCCTGTGTGCCGCCCTGGCGGACGCCGCCGAACCCGTGCGCCTGGCCGCCGCCCAGAGTCTGAGCGAGCTGAAGAGCCTGGAGGCGGGGCAACTGATCCTGCCCTGGGTGACTCACGCCGATGCTTTCGTGCGCAGCAGCGCCCTGCGTGCCCTGCGCGAATTGCGCCTGGAGGATGCGGCAGGTCCGGCGCTGCTGGCGCTGAGCGACAGCGACGCGACGGTGCGCCGCGAGGCAGTGGGCATCCTGGGTTGGCTCAAGCACGGCGAGGCACTGCCGGCGCTGGCGCGCCTGGCCAGCGACGATGCCGACACCGAAGTGCGTCGCGCCGCCACCGGCGCCCTTGGCCTGGCGCGCGATGCCGGGGTACTGCCGGCACTGTATGCGGCCTTGCGCGATACCGCCTGGCAGGTCCGCGAGGAAGCCGCCACCACCCTCGGCAAGGTCGGGCTGGCCGAAGCCGGCCCCGCGCTGGTCAAGGCCCTGGAGGACGACTACTGGCAGGTCCGCCTGCGCGCCGCCCGTGCCCTGGGGCGCTTGCGTTATCGGCAGGCCCTCGCCGAGCTGGCCACCCTGCTTGGCCATGGCATCGCCAACCTGCGCAAGGAAGCGGCGCTGTCCCTGGGCGAACTGGGCGATGCCGCCGCGTTGCCGGCGTTGTGTCAGGCGGAAGCCGACGGCGACCCGGAAGTGCGCAAGGCCGTGCGCATCGCTCTGGCGCAACTGCAGGGGGTGGCCTGATGGATACCCCCAACAGCCTGCGCAATTCCCTCGGCGAGGCGCAGCTGACCCTGGAGTGGGCCGATGGTGAGCAACAGCAGATCAGCCACACCCGCCTGCGTGGCGCCTGCCCCTGCTCGCAATGCAAGTCGGCGCGGCTGCGCGGGGTGATATCCATGGTGGATGAGGGCGTGCGCCTGGAGCGCATCGCCCTGCAGGGTTATGGCGTGCAACTGGTGTTCAGCGACGGCCACGAGCGCGGCATCTATCCCTGGGAATACCTGCGGGAGTTGGGCGGCATGTCAATGGCCAGCCGGATGAAGCCGATTCGGTAGGGTGCGCCGTGCGCACCAGCGGTTTGACGGGGTGCCGAAGCCGATTCCGGAATCGGTGCGCACAGGGCACCCTAGGTTCTGTGAGGTTGGTGAACCTGTGGGAGCGAATTTATTCGCGAATGAATTCGCCCCCACGTTGCGTGCCCAGCACATGCCGGCAGAACGCGATGCAAACCAGGGCGAAGACGATGAGGCCGAGCCATTCGGCGGTTTCGCTGAAACCGGGACCGACCAGGGCCAGCGGGGCATCCTTGCCGGAAGTGCCGATCAGCCCGGCGAGCAGGATGCCCATCAGGCTCTCACCGACGATCAGCCCCGAGGCCAGCAGCACGCCCCGGCGACGGGGCACTTCGGCGTAGCCGTCCAGCGCCTGCCCGGCGGCCGTGGCGTGCCGTTGCAGGCGACGATCGATGATCCAGCCCAGCGCCGCACCTATCACCAGGGTCATGCCGATGGTCGGCGGCAGGTAGATGCCCAGCCCCACCGCCAGCACCGGCAGGCTGGCCTTGCGGGTGCGGCGCAGGGCGAGGTCGACGAGGATCAGGGCGATCCCCAGCGCCACGCCGATGAGGATCATGTTCCAGTTCAGTGCGTCGTTGAAAATACCGCTGGCGATGGCCGTCAGCAGCGTGGCCTGGGGCGCGGCGAGGGCCTGCTGCGCGTCCATGCCTTCGCGGGGCAGGGCGCCGGGGAAGCCGTAGGCGCTGTACAGCAGATCGAGTACCGGCGGGATCACCAGTGCGCCAACCAGGCAGCCGACGATCAGCGCTACCTGCTGGCGCCAGGGTGTGGCGCCCACCAGATAGCCGGTCTTGAGGTCCTGCAGGTTGTCATTGGAGATGGCCGCAATGGCCAGTACCACCGAGGTGGTGAACAGCGCCAGGGCGATAGCGACCTTGCCGCCCGCCAGTTGCAGCAGGCCGGTCTCCAGGCTGCCCATGCCGAGGATCAGCAGCGACACCAGGATCACCGCGATGATGCCGATGCCGGAGATCGGGCTGCTGGACGAACCCACCAGCCCGGCCATGTAGCCGCAGGCGGCGGCGATCAGGAAGCCGAAGAAGAAGGCGAAGAACACGCAGCCGGCCACGAAGCCCCAGAACCCGAAGCCGGACAATTCCGGCGCGGCCTCGTGGAGGAAGTTGGCGAAGACGCCGAGCAGCGCGAGCAACAGCAGCCCAGCCAGCAGCAGGATCGACCTGGGCGGCATGTCGCGCTCGGTGCGAGCGGTGCTTATCTCGCCCCTGCCGCGAACGGCGCGAAGTGACGTCCACACGCCTTGCGCCATGGGCTTGAACAGGGTGGCCAGGGTCCAGAGCGCGGCGATGCCGATGGTGCCGGCGCCGAGGAAACGTACCTGCGAACTCCACAGCTGGGTGGCCAGCTCACTCAAGCCCTGGCCCTCGGCCGGCATGGCGTTGAAGGTCAGCAGCGGCACCGCCACACCCCAGCAGATCAGCACGCCGACGAGGATAGCGATGCCGGCGGTGATGCCCATCAGGTAGCCAGCGCCGACCAGGGCGAAGGAGAACCCGGTGGAAAAGCGGAAGGCCGCCTGCCCGGCCCCCAGCCACAAGCTGATGCTCTCGCCGAGCACCTTGAAGCCGCTGCTGCACAGGCTGAAGGCCGCGGCCACCAGGCCGCCGCCGAGGATGTCGCGCAGGCCGGGTTCGCCGCGACGCTGGGCTGCGGTCTTGTCGTCGCCTTCGTCGCTGCTGCCGACCCGAAGGATCTCCGCCGCCGCCACGCCTTCGGGATAGGGCAGCTCGCTCTGCACCACCATCACACGGCGCAGGGGGATGGTGTAGAGCACGCCGAGGATGCCGCCGATGGCGCAGATCATCGCGGTCTGCCAGAAGGGAAAACCTGCCCAGTAACCGATCATCAGCAGGCCGGGGAGGATGAAGATGATCGAGGACAGGGTGCCGGCCGCCGATGCCTGGGTCTGCACCATGTTGTTCTCGAGGATGTTCGAGCCCTTGAAGTAGCGCAGTACCGCCATGGAGATCACGGCGGCGGGAATCGACGAGGCGAAGGTCAGGCCGACCTTGAGGCCGAGGTAGACGTTGGAAGCGGTGAAGACCAGGGTGATCAGCGCGCCCAATATCAGTCCGCGCAGGGTGAGTTCGGGCAGGTCGAGGTGGTCAGGGACACGGTCCGTCATGTCGCTCTCCAGGGGATATGCCGGCGGGGTTGTGCCGGCACGCGAAAGCCTAGACCACGGGGTGCAGCCCGATCAGTACGGCCTGTCCCCCAGAATCGTCGCGCGGTGCATCACGCGGCGCTGCGGGCGGTAGTCGTCCACGGCGAAATGCTGGGTGATGCGGTTGTCCCAGAAGGCCACGTCGCCCACCTGCCAGCGCCAGCGGATGGTGAATTCCGGGCGGGTCGCGTGGGCGAAGAGCAGGCGCAACAGCGCGTCGCTCTCCGCCGCCGAGAGTTCATTGATGCGGGTGGTGAAGCCCTCGTTGACGAACAGCCCCTTGCGCCCGGTGACCGGGTGGGTGCGTACCACCGGATGGCTGCGCGGCGGGTGCTTGCGCTTGGCGTCTTCCAGGCGCTCGTGTTCTTCGGCGGTGAGGCTGAAGCGCTCCTCGGGGAAGGAACGGGACAGGTCGTGGGTGGCGGTGAGGCCTTCGAGCAGTTTCTGGATGGGTTTCGACAGCGCGTCGTAGGCCGCGCTGCTGCTGGCCCAGAGCGTGTCGCCGCCGTAGGGCGGGAGCTGCTTGGCGGCGAGCACCGCGCCGAGCGCCGGGGTTTCCAGGAAGGTCACGTCGGTGTGCCAGAGGGCGTTGTCGCGCACGTCGGTGACGGCGGTATCCAGCACCAGCACTTCCGGCTGGCCGGGGATGTTCGGGTAGATCGGGTGGATATGCAGGTCGCCGAAATTGCGGGCGAAGGCGGCCTGCTGCTGCGGGTTCAACGGCTGGTCGCGGAAGAACAGCACCTGGTGGGTGAGCAGCGCGCTTTCCACCGCTTCACGCAGCGCGGCGTCGAGCGGTTTGCTGAGGTCGAGCCCTTCGACCACGGCACCGAGGGCGGGGGAGAGCGGAGTGATGTGGAGTGTCATGGCAGCACCTCGAAGTCGGGAATTGTTGGGCTTCGCTGCGCTCGCGGAACGCCGCCCGGCCCAACCTACCAGTGCGCAGGTTGTGGCTGAGCTACCCGAAGCCCAACGAGAATGAGGGTCAGCGGCTCTGCCCATGCCAGGGCACGAGCTTGCGTTGCAGGGCGCGCAGGCCGAGTTCGAGGGCGAAGGCGATCAGGGCGATGACGAGGATGCCGAGGATCACCACATCAGTGACCAGGAACTGCGCCGCCGACTGCACCATGAAACCGAGGCCGCGGGTGGCGGCCACCAGTTCGGCGGCAACCAGGGTCGACCAGCCGACGCCGAGGCCGATGCGCACGCCGGTGAGGATGTCCGGCAGGGCGCTGGGCAGGATCACATGGCGGATCAGTTGCGCCTGGCTGGCACCGAGGGACTGCGCCGCGCGTAGCCGCGCCGGGTCGACATTGCGCACGCCGGTGGCGGTGGCGATGGCGATGGGGGCGAAGATCGCGAGGAAGATCAGCAGCACCTTGGACAGCTCGCCGATGCCGCACCAGATGACGATCAGGGGCAGGTAGGCCAGCGGCGGAATGGGCCGGTAGAACTCGATCAGCGGGTCGAAGATGCCACGGGCGATACGGTTACGGCCGATGGCGATGCCCAGGGGCACGGCGGTCAGCACCGCCGCCAGCAGGGCCAGGCCGATGCGCCCGAGGCTCGCGCCCAGGTGCTGCCAGAGGCTGGCCTCCATGTAGCCCTGGGTCAGCAGGGTCCAACCCTTGCGGGCGATGGCCTGGGGGCTGGGCAGGAACAGGGGTTCGATCAGGCCGGCGGCGGTCACCGCCCACCAGCCCAGCAGCAGGCTGCCGAGGGTCAGCAGGCTGATGGACAGCGTGCTGAGCGGCGGGCGCTGACGGGGTTTCACGGTCGGATTGGCCTTGCTGGCCAGGGGCAGGTCGAGGCTGCTCATGCGCTTCTCCTCTGGCGTTCGGCGAAGACCTGGGCAAGCACGTGCTCGCGGGTTTCGATGAAGCGAGGGTCGGATTTGATCGCCCGCGCGCTTTCCCCGGCGGCGTAGCGCTGACCGAAGTCCAGGCGCAGGCGCTCGGCGATGCGGCCCGGATTGGGCGACAGCAGAATGAGTTCGCTGGCGAGGAAGACCGCTTCCTCGATGTCGTGGGTGATCAGGAACACGGGCTTGGCGGCGCGTCGCCAGACTTGCAGCAGCAGTTCCTGCATCTGCTCGCGGGTGAAGGCGTCGAGGGCGCCGAAGGGCTCGTCCATCAGCAACACGCGCGGGTCGGCGGCCAGCGCGCGGGCGATGCCGACGCGCTGCTTCTGTCCGCCGGAAAGCTCCCAGATGCGGCGCTTGTCGAAGCCGGCCAGATCAACCAGGGCGAGCATTTCGCGGGCACGCGCTTCACGTTCGGTGCGGGATACGCCGGCCAGTTCCAGGCCGAAGGCGACGTTGCCGAGTACGTCCTGCCAGGGCAGCAGGGCGTCGTCCTGGAACACCACGCCGCGCTCGGCGCCGGGGCCGCTGACGGGCACGCCGTCAAGGCTGATGCGTCCGGCGCTGGGGCTGACGAAGCCGGCGATGAGGTTGAGCAGGGTGGTCTTGCCGCTGCCGGAAGGGCCCAGGGCCACCAGCAGTTCGCCGGGGCCGAGGTCGAAGGAAATGTCGGTCAGTACCGGCTCGGCCGTGCCGGGGTACTGTGCGCTGATGCGCTCCAGCTTGAGTAAGGCCATCTTCTGCGGATCTCGAAAGGGCCTGCCCGGAGTGTCCGGGCAGGTGGGGATTGGATCAATTAGTGACGTACTTCGAGCTGACGTAGGGGCCGTAATCGGGCAGCACGGCGTCGACCTTGCCTTGCTCCTTGAGGAAGGCGGCGGTTTCGCTGATGGCCTGGGTGGTGGGCGCGCCGAGGGCGTTGGCCTGGTCGGCGGCCAGCGGGAATACGTTGCCCTGCAGCAGCAGCGGAATGTCCTCGGCCTTGGCGCCGGAGAGCTTCACCAGCTTGTCGATGTTGCCCTTGTCGGCCAGCCAGGCTTTCGGGTCCTTGCGGTAGTCGGCGTAGGCGTCGAGGGTCACCTTGGCGAAGGCGCGGACGACTTCCGGGTGTT
The DNA here is from genome assembly GCF_008807375.1 of Pseudomonas lalkuanensis. Classification (NCBI taxonomy): domain Bacteria; kingdom Pseudomonadati; phylum Pseudomonadota; class Gammaproteobacteria; order Pseudomonadales; family Pseudomonadaceae; genus Metapseudomonas; species Metapseudomonas lalkuanensis. The sequence continues at coordinate 215,176 of NZ_CP043311.1, forward strand.
TCTCGGCGAAATCCTTGCGCACGATCCAGGCGTCGAAGGTGGGTGCGCCCAGCTTGCCCAGTTCAGCGGAGCTGATCAGCACCTTGCCACTGGATTTGGCGACACCCAGTGCCGGGTCCCAGACATAGGTGGCGTCGATGTCGCCACGCTGCCAGGCGGCGACGATCGCCGGCGGCGCGAGGTTGAGGATGGTGACCCGGGTGGGGTCGATCTGCCAGTGCTTGAGGGCGGCCAGCAGGCTGTAGTGGCCGGTGGACACGAAGGGCACGGCGATCTTCTTGCCGATCAGGTCTTCGGGCTTGGTGATGCCCGCTCCGTTGCGCGCCACCAGGGCTTCGGCATCGCCGATCTGGGTGGCGATGAGGAAGGTCTGGATCGGCAGTTGGCGGGTGGCGGCGGCTGCCAGCGGACTGGAGCCGACGTAGCCGATCTGCACGTCACCGGAGGCGACGGCGGTGATGACTTCAGCGCCGCTGTCGAACTTGCGCCAGTCGATCTCGGATTTGCTCGCCTTCTCATAGGCGCCATCGGCCTGGGCCACCTTGGCCGGGTCGACGGTGGTCTGGTAGGCGACGGTGAAGTCCGCGGCCTGGGCGCTCAATGCCAGGCCGCCAAGGGTCAGGGCCGCCAGCAGGCGACGGGGGAACAGGGACGGAATCATGGGGTGCTCCTCAACGGGCTTGGGGGCCGGTCCTGGAGGCCGGTCCACGGGACAGGGGGTGCTGCTTTCTGGGGTGTCCGGTGGTCCGGTGGAGACAATCTATTTGATCTAAAAATCGAGAAATAAATAATTTTTTGGCATTAGCTTAGGTCGGATGCAGCGCCGGGTTGCGTAGAATTGCTTATTGCTGAAAGTTATTTGTATCTAAAAAATAATTCTTTTTGAGAATTAGCGTTGCCCCCCTAGAGTGGCGGCCTGCCGAAAGCGGACCGCCGCATCGCATTTGCACCGGAGCCTGTGAAAACGACAGTGGCTTCGAAGGTCACGCAGCGGCGCGTCGCGTCTGCTCCTGCTCCGGGCACCCCAACACCCTTACAAGATCGCAATGGAGCATCGAGCATGAACAAGTCGTCCCTCGCCCTGGCCGTCGCCCTCGGCGTGCTGGCCCAGCACGCCGCCGCCGGTGGTTTCATCGAAGACAGCAAGGCCAGCCTGACCCTGCGCAACTTCTACATCAACTCGGACAACCGCCAGTTCACCGACGCGCCGTCCAAGCAGGAAGAGTGGGGCCAGGGCTTCCTCTTCAACTACACCTCCGGCTACACCGAAGGCACCGTCGGCGTCGGCGTCGATGCCCTCGGCCTGTTGGGCGTGAAGCTGGACTCCGGCAAGGGCCGCCACTACAACCCGACCAGCGCCAGCTACGGCGGCACCGTGTTCCCCACTGACAACGATGGCCGCGCCAAGGACGATTTCGGCAGCCTGGGCGTGACCGGCAAGCTGCGCTTCTCCAAGACCGAAGCGCGCCTCGGCACCCTGCTGCCGAAGCTGCCGGTGGTGACCTACAACGACGGCCGCCTGCTGCCGCAGACCTTCGAGGGCGGCCAGATCACCTCCAGCGAGATCGCCGGCCTGACCCTGGTCGGCGGCCAGCTGGAACATGCCAAAGGGCGCAACTCCAGCGACGCCCGCGGCCTGTCGATCGCCGGCGCCAACAACGCCCGTACTGGCCAGTTCGTCAACACGTTCTACTTCGCCGGTGGCGACTACAAGGTCAGCGACAACCTGCTCGCGCAGTACTACTACGGCAACCTGGAAGACTTCTATCAGCAGCATTTCGTCGGCCTGACCCACAACTGGGCGCTGCCGGTGGGCGCGCTGAAGTCCGACCTGCGCTACTTCTACAGCGACTCCGACGGCAAGAACGCCAGCGCCGCCGGCCGCCGCGAAGGCTTCCGCAGCGCGGGCAACTGGGCGACCAACGACCCGGACCGCTTTGAAGTGGACAACCGCACCTGGAGCGCCCTGTTCACCTACACGCTCGGCGGCCACGCGGCGAGCCTGGGCTACCAGCAGGTCTCCGGCGACAGCGCCTTCCCCTTCCTCAACCAGGGCGACGGCGCCACCGCCTACCTGATCACCGACCGCCAGATCGGCAAGTTCCTCAGCGCCGGCGAGCGCACCTGGGTAGCCGAATACGGCTACGACTTCGCCAAGCTCGGCGTGCCGGGGCTCAAGGCGGTGGGTACCTACCTCAAGGGCAGCAACATCGAGACCCAGGGCAGCGACCAGGGCGAGTGGGAGCGCGACTTCCGCCTCGACTATGTACTGCAGGGCGGTCCCCTGAAGGGCCTGGGCGTGTCCTGGCGCAACGCCGCCCTGCGCAGCGATGCGGCGCGCGACCAGGACGAGAACCGCCTGATCCTCAGCTACACCCTGACGCTGCTGTAAGGCCGCCTTGGCGTCTTTGGGAGCGATTCCAATCGCGAATGAGTTCGCTCCCACAGGGAAGTGACGCTGCGCTCGGTGCTTGGTCGTGTTGGGCTTCGCTTAGCTCAGCCACAACCTACGGTTAGATCGGGCATGAACCAGCCGGGAACCTCATTCCAGAGGCCTTCCCGGCTTTTTCATGGCTGCAGATTAATAGTCCATAAAGTAATAAATAAATTGTTATTTATTCTTTTTAATTTTCAGTGCGACTGCCCATAGTGAGCCCCACGGAACGATACCCAGATACAGGAGCAACACCATGAGCATCCGCCTCGGCGACATCGCCCCCGACTTCGAACAGGACTCCAGCGAAGGCCGCATCCGTTTCCACGAATGGCTGGGCAGCAGCTGGGGCGTGCTGTTCTCGCACCCGGCAGACTTCACCCCGGTGTGCACCACCGAACTGGGGTTCACCGCCAAGCTGAAGGACCAGTTCGCTGCGCGTGGTGTGAAGGTGATCGCATTGTCCGTCGACCCGGTGGATTCCCATCACCGCTGGATCGATGACATCAACGACACCCAGGGCACCCTGGTGAACTTCCCGATCATCGCCGACGCCGACCGACAGGTGTCCGATCTGTACGACCTGATCCACCCGAACGCCAACGACACCCTCACCGTGCGTTCGCTGTTCATCATCGACCCGAACAAGAAGGTGCGCCTGATCATCACCTACCCGGCCAGTACCGGGCGCAACTTCAACGAGATCCTGCGGGTGATCGACTCCCTGCAGCTGACCGACAGCCACAAGGTTGCCACCCCGGCCAACTGGCAGGACGGCGACGATGTGGTGATCGTCCCCTCGCTCAAGGATGAAGACGAGATCCGCCAGCGTTTCCCGCGCGGCTACAAGGCGGTCCGTCCTTACCTGCGCCTGACCCCGCAACCCAACCGCTGATTCATCCGGCGCCTCGCGCGCACTGAACGACCCCGCCTTACTCACCCGCCAACGGGAAGCAGGCAACGACACCACAAGCAAAGTCATGAGGAGAGCGCCATGCGCACCATCACTTTGCGTCGGAGCCTGGCTGCCCTGTTCGCGGCTGCCCTGGCTTTCGGCGCCATCACCCAAGCACAGGCCGAAACCCTGCGGATCGGCTACCAGAAGTACGGCACCCTGGTGCTGCTCAAGGCCAAGGGCACGCTGGAGAAGCGCCTGGCCGACCAGGGCATCGAAGTGAAGTGGACCGAATTCCCCGGCGGCCCGCAGCTGTTGGAAGGCTTGAACGTCGGCTCCATCGACTTCGGCGTGACCGGCGAAACCCCGCCGGTGTTCGCCCAGGCCGCAGGCGCGGACCTGCTCTACGTGGCCTATGAGCCGCCGGCACCGCAGAGCGAAGCGATCCTGGTGCCCAAGGGTTCGCCCATCCAGTCGGTCAAGGAACTGGCCGGCAAGAAGGTCGCCCTGAACAAGGGCTCCAACGTGCACTACCTGCTGGTGCGCGCCCTGGAAGAGGCCGGCCTGAAGTACAGCGACATCCAGCCCGTCTACCTGCCGCCGGCCGACGCCCGCGCCGCCTTCGAGCGCGGCAGCGTGGATGCCTGGGTGATCTGGGACCCCTTCCAGGCCGCCGCCGAAAAGCAACTGGAAGCCCGCACCCTGCGCAATGGCGAAGGGCTTGTGGATAACCACCAGTTCTACCTGGCGACCCGCACCTACGCCCAGAAGCACCCGCAGGTGATCAACACGCTGATCGAGGAAGTGCGCGCCGTGGGCGAGGACTCCAAGGCCGATCCGGACAAGGTCACCGAACAGGTCGCGCCGCTGCTGGGCCTGCCCAAGGAGATCACTTCCATCGCGGTTAAACGCCAAGGCTACGGCGCTCAGCCGCTGAGCCCGGAGGTCGTCACTGCACAGCAGAAGATCGCCGACACCTTCACCGCGCTGAAGCTGATTCCGAAAAAACTCAGCATCGCCGATGTGATCTGGACGCCGCCGGCCAAGGTCGCGCAGCAGTGACTTGAACCCCTCTCCCGGAGGGAGAGGGGACACCTTTAAGGAGACCACTCCATGAGCTTGAACATCTTCTGGTTCCTGCCGACCCACGGCGACGGCCACTACCTCGGCACATCCGAAGGCGCCCGTGCCGTCGACCACGGCTACCTGCAACAGATCGCCCAGGCGGCGGACCGCCTCGGCTTCGGCGGCGTGCTGATTCCCACCGGGCGTTCCTGCGAGGACTCCTGGCTGGTGGCCGCCTCACTGATTCCGGTGACCCAGCGCCTGAAATTCCTCGTGGCCCTGCGCCCCGGGATCATTTCGCCGACCGTGGCCGCGCGCCAGGCAGCCACGCTCGATCGCCTGTCCGGCGGTCGCGCCCTGTTCAACCTGGTGACCGGCGGCGACCCGGACGAGCTGGCTGCCGATGGCCTGCACCTGAACCATGAAGAGCGTTACGAAGCCTCGGTGGAATTCACCCGCATCTGGCGCCGCGTGCTGGAGGGCGAAACGGTCGACTACGACGGCAAGCACATCCAGGTGAAGGGCGCCAAGCTGTTCTACCCGCCGCTGCAGCAGCCGCGTCCGCCGCTGTATTTCGGTGGCTCCTCCGAAGCGGCCCAGGACCTCGCGGCCGAGCAGGTGGAGCTGTACCTGACCTGGGGCGAACCGCCGGCAGCGGTGAAGGAAAAGATCGAACAGGTACGCGCCAAGGCTGCCAAGCAGGGCCGCACGGTGCGCTTCGGCATCCGTCTGCACGTGATCGTGCGCGAAACCAACGAAGCCGCCTGGGCCGCCGCCGACCGCCTGATCGAGAACCTCGACGACGCGACCATCGCCAAGGCGCAGGCCGCCTTCGCCCGTTTCGATTCGGTGGGCCAGCAGCGCATGGCCGCCCTGCACAACGGTCGCCGCGACAAGCTGGAAGTCAGCCCCAACCTCTGGGCCGGCGTCGGCCTGGTGCGCGGTGGCGCTGGCACGGCGCTGGTGGGCGATGGACCGACCGTGGCCGCGCGGGTGAAGGAATACGCCGACCTCGGCATCGACACCTTCATCTTCTCCGGCTACCCGCACCTGGAAGAGTCCTACCGGGTTGCCGAGCTGCTGTTCCCGCATCTGGACGTGGCGCGTCCGCGCACCAACGACGGCCTCGGTTTCGTCAGCCCCTTCGGCGAGATGGTGGCCAACGAGGCGCTGCCCGAACCCAAGCTGCACAAGCTGGCGTCGCAGAGCTGAGGGCGCGGGGATGAAGCTCGATTCGATACTCCTGCGCCTGGCGCCCTGGGCCTTGCCCGTGGCGCTGCTGGCGATCTGGCAGGTCGCGGTGGAAACCGGCCTGCTCTCCACCCGCATCCTGCCGGCGCCGAGTGCGGTGCTGGCGGCGGGCTGGGAGCTTCTGTCCAGTGGTGAGATCTGGACCCACCTGGCGATCAGTGGCTGGCGCGCGGGCATCGGTTTCACCATCGGCGGCGGCCTGGGCCTGCTACTGGGCTTTGTCACCGGCCTGTCGAAGTGGGGCGAGCGCCTGCTGGACAGCTCGGTGCAGATGATCCGCAACGTGCCGCACCTGGCGCTGATCCCGCTGGTGATCCTGTGGTTCGGCATCGACGAGTCGGCGAAGATCTTCCTGGTCGCCCTCGGCACCTTGTTCCCCATCTACCTCAACACCTACCACGGCATCCGCAACGTCGACCCGGCGCTGGTGGAGATGGCGCGCAGCTACGGGCTTTCCGGCTTCGCCCTGTTCCGCCAGGTGATCCTGCCCGGCGCGCTGCCTTCGATCCTGGTGGGCGTGCGCTTCGCTCTCGGCTTCATGTGGCTGACGCTGATCGTGGCCGAGACCATTTCCGCCAGCTCCGGCATCGGCTACCTGGCAATGAACGCCCGCGAATTCCTGCAGACCGATGTGGTGGTGCTGGCGATACTGCTCTATGCAGTGCTCGGCAAGCTGGCCGACGTCGCCGCTCGTGGGCTGGAGCGCGTCTGGCTGCGCTGGCACCCGGCCTACCAGGCCAAGGGAGGTGCAGCATGACCGCTGCCCAGGCTCCCCAACGCCTCAAGCGTGGCATTCCGCTGGCGCTGCGCGGCATCGGCAAGTCCTTCGGCGAGCGCGAGGTGCTCAAGGGCATCGACCTGCTGATTCCGGCCGGTCAGTTCGTCGCCGTGGTCGGTCGCAGTGGCTGCGGCAAGAGCACCTTGCTGCGGCTGTTGGCCGGGCTGGATCAGCCCTCCCGTGGCGAACTGCTGGCCGGATCGGCACCGCTGGAAGACGCCCGCGAGGACACGCGCCTGATGTTCCAGGATTCACGCCTGCTGCCCTGGAAGCGGGTGATCGACAACGTCGGCCTGGGGCTGTCCGGCAACTGGCGTCCGCGTGCCCTGGAGGCCCTCGAAGCGGTAGGCCTGGCTGACCGTGCGCAAGAGTGGCCAGCGGCGCTTTCCGGCGGACAGAAGCAGCGTGTGGCCCTGGCCCGCGCGCTGATCCACCAGCCGCGGCTGCTGCTGCTGGACGAGCCGCTGGGCGCGCTGGATGCATTGACCCGCATCGAGATGCAGCAGCTGATCGAGCGCCTCTGGCAGCAGCACGGTTTCACCGTCCTGCTGGTGACCCACGACGTGAACGAGGCCGTGGCGGTTGCCGACCGGGTGATCCTGATCGAGGAAGGCGCCATCGGCCTCGATCTGCCGGTCGAGTTGCAGCGTCCGCGAGCTCGTGGCTCGGCGCGCCTGGCCGCGCTGGAAGCCGAAGTGCTGGACCGTGTATTGGCACTGCCGCCGGCCCCGCCGGAACCCGAGCCCCTTTCCCCCCTGCCCACGCAACTGCGCTGGGCGCTTTGAACCAAACCCCATACCCCGAGCAAAGGAATAACCGCCATGACCATCAAAGCCATCAACGTCCGTAACCAGTTCAAGGGCACCATCAAGGAAATCATCGAGGGCCCGGTGCTCTCCGAGATCGACGTGCAGACCGCCGCCGGCATTGTCACCTCCGTCATCACCACCCGCTCCGTGCGCGAGCTGGAGCTGGGGATCGGTTCGGAAGTGATCGCCTTCGTGAAGTCCACCGAGGTGTCGATCGCCAAGCTGTGATGCTTCGCTTTTCCTGTGGGGGCGAATTCATTCGCCGAGGACCGCCGGTCCCCGACCTTGCAGGGCAGTCCTGCGGACTGCTTCGCGAATGAATTCGCCCCCACAAGAGCAAGGCCCCCTGCAGTTTTGCACCGATCAAAAAACCAACCCCCGCATTTGCGGGGGTTGGTTTAATCCGGCTTTCGCTCAGCGCTTTCGCGGCGCCGGCTGCTGCTGGGTGATGCAGTGGATGTTGCCGCCGCCGAGCAGGATCTCGCGGCCGGGGACCATCACCACTTCGTGCTGCGGGAAGACGCGCTTGAGGATGGCCTCGGCCGTGGCGTCCTTCGCGTCGTCGAACTTGGGCGCGATGATGCCGCCGTTGACGATCAGGAAGTTCACGTAGGAGCCTGCCAGGCGGATCGACGGATCACGATCCTGGGTGCCTTCCACCAGGTCCACGCCGGCGCACTCTTCTTCGGTGGCGTAGATCGGGCCGGGGATCGGCATCTTGTGCACCACCAGCTGTCGGCCCTTGGCGTCGCGGACGCTTTCCAGCACCTTCATCGCCGCCTGGCAGCGCGGGAAGTTCGGGTCCTGCGGGTCATCGGTCCAGGCGAGCAGCACTTCGCCCGGACGCACGTAGCAGCAGAAGTTATCCACATGGCCGTCGGTTTCGTCGTTGTACAGGCCGTCCGGCAGCCAGATCACGGTTTCCACCGCCAGTTGCTCGCGCAGCACCGCCTCGATCTGTTCGCGGGAGAGGTGCGGGTTGCGGTTGCGGTTCAGCAGGCATTCTTCGGTGGTGATCAGGGTGCCTTCGCCATCCACGTGGATGGAGCCGCCTTCGAGCACGAAGCCGTTGGTGCGGTAGCGCTTGCAGCCTTCGATCTCCAGGACTTTGCGCGCCACCTGGTCGTCGCGGTTCCAGGGGAAATAGAGGCCGCCGTCGAAGCCGCCCCAGGCGTTGAAGGTCCAGTCCACGCCGCGCACCTCGCCCTGGTCGTTGACCACGAAGGTCGGGCCGGTGTCACGCACCCACGCGTCGTCGTTGGAAATTTCCACCACGCGGATGTTCGGCTCGTCGAGGCGTGCGCGGGCGTTCTCGTACTGTCCGGCGGAGACGCAGACGGTCACCGGCTCGAAGCGGGCGATGGCTTTGGCCACGGCGGTGAAGGCTGCTTGCGCGGGCTTGCCACCCAGGCGCCAGTTGTCGGGGCGCTCGGGCCAGACCATCCAGGTGCGGGTATGGGGTTCCCATTCAGCCGGCATGCGGAAGCCGTCGTCGCGGGGGAGGGTGTTCAGTGTGTTCATCGATCCACCATTGGTCTGTTCAGGATCTGCTGCGCGTCGCGAGATCCTGAGCCTTTCATGAAAGGACAGGGGCCAACCCGCTGGCGAACAGTGCATCGCCAACGGGCTGGCCCCTGAATCCGGGCTTACGACTCGAGGGAGCCGTCCAGGGTCTTGATCGGGGAGTATAGGTTCGGGCGGCGGTCGCGGAACACACCCCAGGCGCTGCGCACGTGCTCCAGGCGGTCCAGGTCGAAGCTGTGCACCAGGATGCCTTCCTCGGTCTCGTTGAGTTCCTCGACCTTCTTGCCGAACTGGTCGGCGATGAAGGAGGAGCCGTAGAAGGTGATGTCGTAGCCGTCCTGCTCTTCCTTGCCGATGCGGTTGGATGCCACCAGCGGCATCAGGTTGGCGCCGGCATGGCCCTGCTGCACGCGCTGCCAGTGGTCACGGGAGGTGATGCTGGCGTCGTGGGGCTCGCTGCCGATGGCGGTCGGGTAGAAGAGAATCTCGGCGCCCAGCAGCGCCATGCTGCGCGCGGCTTCCGGGAACCACTGGTCCCAGCAGATGCCCACGCCGATCCTGGCGTAGCGGGTGTTCCAGACCTTGAAGCCGGTATCGCCCGGGTTGAAGTAGTACTTCTCGTGGTAGCCGGGGCCGTCCGGGATGTGGCTCTTGCGGTAGACGCCCAGGTTGGCGCCGTCGGCATCGATGATGGCGATGCTGTTGAAGCGCGCGCGGCCGGCCTGTTCGAAGTAGCTGATGGGCAGCACGACCTGGAGTTCCTTGGCGACGTTCTGGAAATGCGCGATGGCTTCGTTGTTCTCGGTCGGGGTGGCCAGCTGCAGATAGTCCGGGTTCGGTTTCTGGCAGAAGTAGGGGGTCTCGAAGAGCTCCTGGATCAGGATGATCTGCGCGCCCTTGGCGGCAGCCTGGCGGACCAGTTTCTCGGCGTTGGCGATATTCGCGGCGCGATTCCAGGAACAGGCCATCTGGGTAGCGGCGACAGTAACGATGCGGGACATGGGGACACCTCGTCGGAACGTTTTTGAACCCATTGCCGGATATCTATCGGCGATTGGGGCTTTTCCGTGCCGGCGGGGTGTGGGCCGCCGTGCGGATGGCGACTTTATAGTCGATAAAAATCCGTATTGGAAGCGTGATTTTTCTATCGAGGCGGATTTTCTGATTTATTTGCCGATAAATATCGGGTTTTATCGGTTCAGATTTCTCGGGCCGTGGCCCGCTTTGGCAGGAAGGGCGGCAGATAGAGGCCGAGGTAGGCATCGAACACCCGCATGCCTTCCTCGGCCAGGCGCGGGGTGATTTCGCCGTGCAGCTGCACGGAGCGGGCGTAGACACGGTCGCCCAGTTCCATGGCCAGGGCGAAGACGTCGACATCCTCAGGCAGCGCCGGCAGCTCGAAGTGACGTTCGAACAGGGCGAGCATCAGCCGGCCCAGTTCGATGTCGTGCTGGCGGTCGGCCTGGGTGACTTCGGTGAGGCCGTGCTGGGCGAGGATCAGCTGGCGCGCGGCGGCGTCGGCTGCGTAGATCGACAGCATGCGCTCTTCCACCAGGCGTGAAAGGTCCTGCCAGTGGCGCAGGCTGTCGTGCTCGATGGGCTGCTGCAGGCAGGCTCGGAACGCCGCGTGGACGTCGGCGGTGAGGGCTTCGAGTATCGCCGGCACGCTGGAGAAGAAGTGATAGACGGAAGAGGGCGGCATCTCCGCGCGCTCGGCGACGCTGTAGATCGACAGGTTGGCCACGCCCTGCTCTGCCAGGAGGGTGCGGGCGGCGTCGAGAATCCCGGCGATGCGCAGCTGGCTGCTGGCGCGCGGTTTGCGGGCGGTGGCGTGGCGCGACATGGGAGGCTCCTTTCCGAAGAGCCGCTATTGGAATCCAGTCGACCGGGTCGGGGCAAGCGAACACGCAGCGATGGACACCGATCGCGATTGGAGTTCGTCGTGGGGTGCGCCCTGCGCACCGGGGCTGGTTGCGCGGGCGTTCCGGTGCGCGCGGCGCACCCTACCGGCTACTTGTTGCCTTCGCGGAAGGCCGTCCACACCTCATCGCGCGTAGCGCTGAGCTTGTCCGGCACGGGCTCCACCGGGAACAGGCGGCGCTTGGTTTCCTTGTCCGGGTACAGGCCGGGCTGGTCGCGCAGGCCTGCATCCAGATACTGACGGGCGTCGGCATTGCCGCTGGGGTAGAGGGTGGCACTGGTGACTTTCGCCGCCACTTGCGGACGCAGCATGAAGTCGATGAACCGGTGTGCCAGGTCGGCCCGCCTGGCACTGGTGGGAATCGTCAGGTTGTCGATGAACAGTACCGAGCCTTCATCCGGGACCATGAAACTCACCGGCTGGCCGGCCGCGGCGGCGTTCAGGGCATCGCCGACCCAGGCCATGGCCACGCACAGCTTGCCGGCGTTGAGATCGGCGATGTAGCGCTCGCTGTCGACATAGCGCAGGTTCGGGCGCAGGGCGGCGAGGGTTTCGGCACTGCGCTTGAGTCGGCTCGGCGCGCTGCGGGAGAGGTTGCGGCCCTGGTAGTTGAGCAGCACGGCGAGGGTTTCGTCGGGGGCGTCCAGCAGGCTGACGCCGCACTGGCCGAGACGCGCGCTCTGGTCGGCCTCGAACAGCAGGCTCCAGCTGTGGGGCAGCGGGCCGCCGAAGGCCTTTTCCGCCTGGGGCATGTTCACCGCCAGGCCGACGGCGCCCCAGAGGTAGGGCACGGCGTGCTGGTTGTTCGGGTCCATGGCGGCCAGCTTGCTCAGCAGCTGCTTGTCCAGGTGCTGGCGATTGGGCAGGAGGGAGAAGTCCAGCGGCTGCAGGCGACCTTCCTTGATCAGGCGCGGCAGGTCGTTGTGGGAGGGCACGGCGACATCGATGGGCTCGCCGCCGGCCAGGGCCTTGTCCAGTTCGTCGGCGCTGCTGAAGGTGTGGTATTCGACCTTGATGCCGGTTTCCTTCTGGAACTCCTCCAGCACCTCCGGGGCGATGTAGTCATTCCAGTTGTAGACGCGGATCGGGTCTTCGGCCTGGGCCAGTGCGGGGAGCAATGCGAGCAACAGCGGAGCGAGCAAACGGGGCATGACGTCCTCCCTGATAGAGCATGCGGGTTCTGGTTGTCTTGGCGTTCGGGTGCTGCAAGGCGCTACCAGCCGGGATGGCCCGCTGCGCCGGGTGTTGCAAAGGGTACAGATGCGACAACGCCGGCCCGGGGGCCGGCGTTGTGGACTCGCTTACACGGTATGCAGGTACCAGTTGTACTCGAGGTCGGAGATGGAGTGCTCGAACTCCTCCAGCTCACTTTCCTTACAGGCGACGAAGATGTCGATGTAGTCCGGGCTGATGTACTTGGCCAGGATTTCGCTGTCGTCCAGCTCGCGCAGGGCATCGCGCAGGTTGTTCGGCAGGCTCTGCTCCAGCTGTTCGTAGGAGTTGCCTTCGATGGGGGCGCCCGGCTCGACCTTGTTGGTCAGGCCGTGGTGGATACCCGCCAGGATGGCCGACATCATCAGGTAGGGGTTGGCGTCGGCGCCGGCCACGCGGTGCTCGATGCGCACGGCATCCGGGCTGCCGGTGGGCACGCGAACGGCCACGGTGCGGTTGTCCAGGCCCCAGCTCGGCGCGTTCGGCACGTAGAACTGCGCGCCGAAACGGCGGTAGGAGTTCACGTTCGGGCACAGGAAGCCCATGGACGCGGGCATGGTCTCGAGCACACCGCCGACTGCGTGACGCAAAGCGGCGTTCTGCTCGGGATCATCGGAAGCGAAGATGTTCTTGCCGGTCTTCTTGTCGATCAGCGAGATGTGCACGTGCAGGCCGTTGCCCGCCTGGCCCGGATAGGGCTTGGCCATGAAGGTGGTGTCCATTTCATGGTCGTAGGCGATGTTCTTGATCAGGCGCTTGAGCAGCACCGCGTAGTCGCACGCCTTCAGGGCGTCTTCGACGTGATGCATGTTGACTTCGAACTGGGCCGGGGCGCTTTCCTTGACGATGGCGTCGGCCGGGATGCCCTGGACCTTGGCGCCTTCGAGGATGTCCTGCAGGCAGTCGGCGTATTCGTCCAGATCGTCGATCAGGTACACCTGGGTGGACTGCGGGCGCTTGCCGGAAATGGGCGAACGCGGCGGCTGCGGACGGCCGTTGATGTTCTCCTGGTCGATCAGGTAGAACTCCAGCTCGAACGCGGCGCAGATGGTCAGGCCGAGTTCATCGAATTTTTCCACCACACGACGCAGCACCTCGCGTGGGTCGGCGAAGAAAGGTTCGCCTTCGAGTTCGTGCATGGTCATCAGCAGCTGCGCGGTCGGGCGCTTCTGCCAGGGTTCGTCGCTGAGGGTGCTGGGGATGGGATAGCAGATGCGGTCCGCGTCGCCGATGTCCAGGCCGAGGCCGGTGCTTTCGACGGTGGAACCGTTGATATCGAGAGCGAAGATCGAAGCGGGGAGGTTGATGCCTTTCTCGTAGACTTTGGTCAGGCTGGCGCGTTCGATTCGCTTGCCTCGCACCACTCCATTCATATCTGCAATCAACAGGTCGACGAACTGGACCTCAGGATGCTCCTTAAGGAATTCGTTCGCTTCTTGAAGCTGAACGGCACGCGGGGGTACCGACATGATGCAACACCTTTTTTGTTAAAAATATCAATCACGCTCTATCTAAGGTGTGAGTCAATCCGAATCACCCCCTGATGTCAAGCGAGCCCTATTTTGCCCCAAAAACGGGCTCGATGGCCAGTTTTGGGGCGTTTCGGGGCGCCCGAACCTCTCTCCGAACCTTGCCAGGCGTGGTGCTCAGCGGGGCGTGTTCAATTTTTTACAGTCCTATTGTGTAAAAAAATGAACAACGCTAAGCTCGGTCGAAACCCACAGACAGACAAATAAAACGGGTGTCTCATGTCTCGCCTGCCGTTGATAGGCGTATCCGCTTGCACCAGAGAGATCGGTCCTCAGACTTATCATATAGCTGGTGACAAGTATCTGCGTGCGGTAGCGGTTGGAGCCGGTGGAATTCCTCTGGTGATTCCAGCCCTCGCTGAACTGATGGACCAGGCGACTCTGCTGTCCGGCCTGGACGGTCTTCTCCTTACCGGCTCCCCTTCGAATGTGGAGCCCCATCAATATGAAGGCACCGCATCCGAGCCCGGCACCCGTCACGATCCCGCCCGGGATCGCACCACTCTGCCCCTTGTCCGCGCGGCCATCGAAGCCGGCATCCCCGTCCTGGGCATTTGCCGGGGCTTCCAGGAAATGAACGTGGCTTTCGGGGGCACCCTGCACCAGCGCGTGCATGAAGTAGAAGGATTCATGGATCACCGCGAGCCGGCCAACGAGCCGCGCGAGGTGCAATACGCTCCCCGTCATGCGCTGCATGTGCAGCCGGGCGGCGTACTCGATGGCATCGGCTTGCCGTCCGAGATTCAAGTCAACTCCATTCATGGCCAGGGCGTTGAACGTCTGGCGCCGGGCCTGCGTGTAGAGGCTCTGGCGCCCGATGGGTTGGTCGAGGCCTTTTCGGTCGAAGGCGCCAGGAGCTTTGCCCTGGGGGTGCAATGGCATCCCGAGTGGCAGGTGCAGACCAACCCGAACTATCTCGCCATCTTCCAGGCCTTTGGTGAGGCTTGCAGGGAGAAGGCGGGGAAACGCTGAGCGGGAGAGCTCTTCAGGAAAACGGCGAAGTTGCCGTGTCGCGCAGTTCGAACTGTACTGATCGCGCGGCCGGTGCCTCGATGGGTGCGTACGGCACGAACCTGCGGAAGCCTCTTAGCGAAGCTCTCAACACTGAGGTCTTTATGACTACCAAGCTCGACCAGCTGACCAGCTGGCTGAAAGAACGCAAAATCACCGAAGTTGAATGCATGATCAGCGATCTTACCGGCATTGCGCGCGGTAAGATCTCGCCGACCAACAAGTTCCTGGACGAGAAGGGCATGCGCCTCCCCGAGAGCGTGCTGCTGCAAACCGTGACCGGCGACTATGTTGAGGACGACATCTATTACGAGCTGCTCGACCCGGCGGACATCGACATGTTCTGCCGCCCGGACGAGAGCGCCGTGTACCTGGTGCCGTGGGCCATCGAGCCCACCGCCATGGTGATCCACGACACCTTTGACAAGCAGGGCAATCCCATCGAGCTGTCGCCCCGCAACCTCCTGAAGAAGGTGCTCAAGCTGTACGCCGACAAAGGCTGGAAACCCATCGTCGCCCCGGAGATGGAGTTCTACCTGACCAAACGTTGCGACGATCCGGACTTCCCCCTGCAGGCCCCGCTGGGCCGCTCGGGCCGCCCGGAAACCGGTCGCCAGTCCTTCTCCATCGATGCGGCGAACGAATTCGACCCGCTGTTCGAGGACATGTACGACTGGTGCGAGATGCAGGACCTGGACCTCGACACCCTGATCCACGAGGAAGGCCCGGCGCAGATGGAAATCAACTTCCGTCACGGCGACGCCCTGGAGCTGGCGGACCAGATCCTGGTGTTCAAGCGCACCATGCGCGAGGCCGCGCTCAAGCACAACGTGGCGGCGACCTTCATGGCCAAGCCGATCACCGACGAGCCGGGCAGCGCCATGCACCTGCACCAGAGCGTGATCGACATCAAGACCGGGAAGAACATCTTCTCCAACGATGACGGTTCCATGAGCGAGCTGTTCCTGCACCACATCGGCGGCCTGCAGAAGTACATCCCCGAAGTGCTGCCGCTGTTCGCGCCCAACGTGAACTCCTTCCGCCGCTTCCTGCCGGACACTTCCGCGCCGGTGAACGTCGAGTGGGGCGAGGAGAACCGCACCGTGGGCCTGCGCGTACCGGATGCCGGTCCGCAGAACCGCCGCGTGGAGAACCGCCTGGCCGGTGCCGACGCCAACCCTTACCTGGCGATCGCCGCGAGCCTGCTGTGCGGCTACATCGGCATGGTGGAAGGCGTGAAGCCGAGCGCGCCGGTCAAGGGGCGTGGCTACGAGCGCCGCAACCTGCGCCTGCCGCTGACCATCGAGGCAGCTCTGGAGCGGATGGAAGCCTGCCGCGACATCGCGAAGTACCTGGGCGACAAGTTCGTGACGGCCTACGTGGCGGTCAAGCGCGCCGAGCACGAGAACTTCAAACGGGTGATCAGTTCCTGGGAGCGCGAGTTCCTGCTGCTCTCCGTCTGATCCGGAACGGAGGCCGGCCGCCGCGGCCGGCTCTCCAGATAGGTGTTTACTGAGGTAATGAAATGAATAGCCAAGTGACCAACCCCAAGACCCTTGAATGGCAAGCGCTAGGTCGTGACCACCACCTGCCGCCGTTCACCGACTACAAGGCGCTGAACGCCAAGGGTGCGCGGATCATCACCAAGGCCGAAGGCGTGTACATCTGGGATAGCGAAGGCAACAAGATCCTCGATGGCATGGCCGGCCTGTGGTGCGTCAACGTCGGCTACGGCCGCGAGGAACTGGTGCAGGCGGCGACCCGGCAGATGCGTGAACTGCCCTTCTACAACCTGTTCTTCCAGACCGCGCATCCGCCGGCTGTAGAGCTCTCCAAGGCGATCGCCGAGATCGCGCCGGAAGGCATGAACCACGTGTTCTTCACCGGCTCGGGCTCGGAAGCCAACGACACCGTGCTGCGCATGGTCCGTCATTACTGGGCGACCAAGGGCCAGCCGCAGAAGAAAGTCATCATCGGACGCTGGAACGGCTATCACGGCTCCACCGTGGCCGGTGTCAGCCTCGGTGGCATGAAGGCCCTGCATGAGCAGGGTGATCTGCCGATCCCCGGCATCGAGCACATCGCCCAGCCCTACTGGTTCGGCGAAGGCGGCGACATGGCGCCGGCCGAGTTCGGCGTCTGGGCGGCCGAGCAGCTGGAGAAGAAGATTCTCGAAGTGGGCGAGGACAAGGTTGCCGCCTTCATTGCCGAGCCCATCCAGGGTGCGGGCGGCGTGATCGTCCCGCCGGAAACCTACTGGCCGAAGATCCGTGAAGTCCTCGCCAGGTACGACATCCTGTTCATCGCCGACGAAGTGATCTGCGGCTTCGGCCGTACCGGCGAATGGTTCGGCAGCCAGTACTACGGCAACGCCCCGGACCTGATGCCGATCGCCAAGGGCCTGACCTCCGGCTACATCCCCATGGGCGGCGTCATTGTCCGCGACGAGATCGTCCATACCCTGAATGAGGGTGGGGAGTTCTACCACGGCTTCACCTACTCTGGTCATCCGGTAGCGGCAGCGGTGGCGCTGGAGAACATCCGCATCCTGCGTGAAGAGAAGATCGTCGAGAAAGTGAAGGCTGAAACGGCACCGTATTTGCAACAACGCTGGCAGGAGCTGGCCGACCACCCGTTGGTTGGCGAAGCGCGCGGTGTCGGCATGGTGGCGGCGCTGGAACTGGTCAAGAACAAGCAGACCCGTGAGCGTTTCGCCGGTGGTGTGGGGATGCTGTGCCGCGAGCACTGCTTCCGTAATGGCCTGATCATGCGCGCGGTGGGTGACACCATGATCATCTCGCCGCCGCTTGTGATCAGCAAAGACGAGGTTGACGAACTGGTGACCAAGGCACGCAAGTGCCTGGACCTCACCTTGGCAGAAGTAAAAGGCTAAGAAAAAGAGGGCTTGATGGTGGCATTTGGAGATGCCGCCTGTTGTAAGCAAGCCCTTTACCTTGCCAGACTTCGCCGGTGCGTTGGCCAGGCTCACCGAGTGGTGGCGTATTCGGTACGACGCCACTCGGACACTTCAACAATAATGGAGCTACCCGCATGATCAAAACCTTCGGCAAGACCCTGCTCGCCATGACCCTGGCGGGTGCCGTGGCCGGTATGGCCCAGGCTGACGACAAAGTGCTGCACGTCTACAACTGGTCGGACTACATCGCGTCGGATACCGTCGAGAAGTTCACCAAGGAAACCGGCATCAAGGTCGTCTACGACGTCTTCGACTCCAACGAAACCCTCGAAGCCAAGCTCCTGGCCGGCAAGTCCGGTTACGACATCGTTGTGCCGTCCAACAACTTCCTGGCCAAGCAGATCAAGGCCAAGGTCTATCAGCCGCTGGACAAGTCCAAGCTGCCGAACTGGAAGAACCTGGACACCAACCTGCTGAAGACCGTCGAAGTTTCCGATCCGGGCAACCAGTACGCCTTCCCCTACATGTGGGGCTCCATCGGCATCGGCTACAACCCGGACAAGGTGAAGGCTGTCCTGGGCGACAACGCCCCGGTGGATTCCTGGGATCTGCTGTTCAAGCCGGAAAACATCGAGAAGCTGAAGTCCTGCGGCGTTTCCTTCCTCGACTCGCCGACGGAGATCCTGCCGATCGCCCTGAAGTACCTGGGCCACGATCCGCTGAGCCAGGATCCCAAGCAGCTGAAGGAAGCCGAGGCGCTGTTCCTGAAGATCCGTCCGAACATCACCTACTTCCACTCCTCCAAGTACATCTCGGACCTGGCCAACGGCAACCTCTGCGTGGCCGTGGGTTACTCGGGTGACGTGTACCAGGCCAAATCCCGCGCCGAAGAGGCCAAGGGCGGTGTGAAGGTCGCTTACAACATTCCGAAGGAAGGCGCAGGCACCTTCTTCGACATGGTCGCGATCCCGGCCGATGCCGCCAACCCGGATGCCGCCTATGCCTTCATGAACTTCCTGATGAAGCCGGAAATCATGGCGGAGATCACCAACGAAGTGCAGTTCCCCAACGGCAACGCCGCTGCCACTTCGCTGGTTGACGAGGCGATCCGCAAGGACCCGGGTATCTACCCGACCCAGGAGACCATGGCCAAGCTCTACGCCTTCCCGGACCTGCCGGCCAAGGTGCAGCGCGCAATGACCCGTACCTGGACCACCATCAAGTCGGGCAAGTAAGCACGGCTGCCGTGCCCGGCGGGGACTTCCCCGCCGGTGCCCGGACCGCGTTGCGCAACACCGCGAGTTGACTGGCCCTGGTTGCTGGAATGACCCGGGCTTTTTCCGGCGCCGCCGGATAACAGAAGAGGACGAACCTGTGCACTTCCCCATCCGCAAGATGATGATCACTGCAGCGGCAACCCTGACCCTGGTTTCCCAGGCCCAGGCGGATCAGACGGTGCATATCTACAACTGGTCGGACTATATCGGCGAGACCACCCTGGCGGATTTCCAGAAGGAGACCGGCATCAAGCCGGTGTACGACGTCTTCGACTCAAACGAAACCCTTGAAGGCAAGTTGCTGGCGGGCCGCACCGGTTACGACGTGGTCGTGCCGTCCAACCACTTCCTCGGCAAACAGATCAAGGCGGGCGCGTTCCAGAAACTCGACCGCAGCCAGCTGCCCAACTGGCAGAACCTGGACCCCGGCCTGCTCAAGCAGCTCCAGCGCAACGACCCGGGCAATGAGTACGCCGTTCCCTACCTGTGGGGCACCAACGGCATCGGCTACAACGTGGAGAAGGTCAAGGCTGTGCTCGGCGTCGACCATATCGACTCCTGGTCGGCCATCTTCGAGCCCGAGAACATCAAGAAGCTCAGCCAGTGCGGCGTGGCTTTCCTCGACTCGGCGGATGAAATGATTCCCGCCGTGCTCAATTACATGGGCCTGGACCCCAACAGCACCAACCCGGACGACTACAAGAAGGCCGAGGAGAAGCTGATGGCGGTACGCCCCTACGTCACCTACTTCCATTCTTCCAAGTACATCGGCGACCTGGCCAATGGCGACATCTGCGTCGCCGCCGGCTTCTCCGGTGACATCTTCCAGGCCGCCGCGCGTGCCGAGGAAGCCGGCAAGGGTGTCGAGATCGCCTACGCGATCCCGAAAGAGGGCGGCAACCTCTGGTTCGACATGCTGGCCGTTCCGGCCGACGCGGCGAATGCCAAAGAGGCCCATGCCTTCATCAACTATCTGCTCAAGCCCGAGGTGATCGCCAAGGTCAGCGATTACGTCGGCTACGCCAACCCCAACCTCAAGGCTGGGGAGCTCATGAATCAGGAAGTGCGCACCGATGAGTCCGTCTACCCGCCACAAGCGGTGCTGGACAAGCTGTATGTGTCGGCGGAACTGCCGCCGAAAGTCCAGCGGCTGATGACCCGCAGCTGGACCAAGGTCAAGTCGGGCAAGTAATGCAAAACCGGTGGCCCGTGGTGTGGCGGCCCCGCCGGTGACAATCCGGCCGGGCCAGGCAGGATGCCTGGTTCGTGCCCATGCTGTATAAACGCGCCCGGCCGCGGTGGTCGGGGAGTAATTTCTGGGAGTGTGGTAATGGCAATAGCCTCCGGTGCCTACAAGAAAGCCCTCGAGGGCAGCCAGCAACCCAAAGAGGTGCTGGTAAAGATCGACCGGGTGACCAAGAAGTTCGACGAGACGGTGGCGGTGGACGACGTGTCGCTGACCATCAACAAGGGTGAGATCTTCGCCCTGCTCGGCGGCTCCGGTTCGGGTAAATCAACTCTGCTGCGCATGCTCGCCGGCTTCGAACGGCCGACCGAAGGGCGCATCATGCTCGACGGTGTGGACATTACCGACATGCCGCCCTACGAGCGCCCGATCAACATGATGTTCCAGTCCTATGCGCTCTTCCCGCATATGACTGTTGCGCAGAACATCGCCTTCGGACTTAAACAGGACAAGCTTCCGGCTGCCGAGATCGATGAGCGCGTCAACGAGATGCTCAAGCTCGTGCAGATGACCCAGTACGCCAAGCGCAAGCCGCACCAGCTGTCCGGCGGCCAGCGCCAGCGCGTGGCCCTGGCCCGCTCGCTGGCCAAGCGTCCGAAGCTGCTGCTGCTCGACGAACCCATGGGCGCCCTGGACAAGAAGCTGCGCTCGCAGATGCAACTGGAACTGGTGGAAATCATCGAGCGCGTGGGCGTGACCTGCGTGATGGTGACCCACGACCAGGAAGAGGCCATGACCATGGCCCAGCGCATCGCCATCATGCACCTGGGTTGCATCGAGCAGATCGGCAGCCCGGTGGATATCTACGAGACCCCCATCAGCCGCCTGGTGTGCGAGTTCATCGGCAACGTCAACCTCTTCGACGGCGAAGTGGTGGAAGACTACGAGGCCCATGCGCTGATCGCCTGCCCGCAACTGGAGCGCCCGATCTACGTCGGTCACGGCGTGACCACCTCCGTGCAGGACAAGCGCATCACCTACGCCCTGCGCCCGGAGAAGCTGCTGGTGACCACCGAGCAGCCCACCTGCGAGTACAACTGGTCGCGCGGCCGGATCCACGACATCGCCTACCTGGGCGGTCACTCGGTGTTTTACGTCAAGCTGCCGAACGGTTCCATCGTCCAGTCCTTCGTCGCCAACGCCGAGCGTCGTGGCGCGCGTCCGACCTGGGATGACGAAGTGTTCGTCTGGTGGGAAGACGACAGCGGCGTGGTACTGCGGTCATGAGAATTCCCAAACTGAGTAACCTGCTGCCGACCGGCCGGCATCTCGTCATCGGGATACCGTTCTTCTGGTTGTTCCTGTTCTTCATGCTGCCCTTCGCCATCGTGCTGAAGATCAGCTTCGCCGAAGCCGACGTGGCGATCCCGCCGTACACGGAGATCTACACCTGGGCGGACAACCAGCTGCAACTCATCCTCAACCTGGGCAACTACCTGATACTCAGCGAGGACGAGCTGTACCTGGCGGCCTATCTGGGGTCGCTGAAGATCGCCTTCTTCAGCACCCTGATGTGCCTGCTGATCGGCTACCCGATGGCCTACGCCATCGCCCGTGCCAGCAAGGAAGCGCAGACCGTGCTGCTGCTGCTGATCATGATGCCGACCTGGACGGCGATCCTGATCCGCGTCTACGCCTGGATGGGCATTCTCAGCAACAACGGCCTGCTCAACAGCGTGCTGATGGGCATGGGGCTGATCGACGAGCCGCTGCAGATCCTCAACACCAACCTGGCGGTGTACATCGGCGTCGTCTATTCGTACCTGCCGTTCATGATCCTGCCGCTCTACGCCAACCTGGTGAAGCATGATCCGAGCCTGCTGGAGGCCGCGTCGGACCTTGGTTCGAGCACCTTCAACAGCTTCTGGAAGATCACCGTGCCGCTGTCGAAGAACGGCATCATCGCCGGCTCCATGCTGGTGTTCATCCCGGTGGTGGGCGAGTTCGTGATCCCGGAACTGCTCGGCGGTCCGGAGACCCTGATGATCGGCAAGGTGCTGTGGCAGGAGTTCTTCAACAACCGCGACTGGCCGGTGGCATCCGCCCTGGCGGTGGTGATGCTGGCGATCCTGATCGTGCCCATCATTCTCTTCAACCGTAACCAGGCCAAAGAACTGGAGGGCAAGGTATGAAGCGCTTCAGTTTTTCCACCCTGATGCTGTGGGCAGGTCTGCTGTTCATCTACCTGCCGATGATCATCCTGGTCATTTACTCCTTCAACGCCTCCAAGCTGGTGACCGTCTGGGGCGGCTGGTCGGTGAAGTGGTACGTGGGCCTCCTGGACAACACCCAGCTGATGAACTCGGTGGGCCGTTCCCTGGAGATCGCCCTCTACACCGCGATCGCTGCCGTTGCCCTGGGCACCCTGGCCGCCTTCGTGCTGACCCGCATCCCGCGTTTCCGTGGCCGCACCATGTTCGGTGGCATGGTCACCGCGCCGCTGGTAATGCCGGAGGTGATCACCGGTCTGTCGCTGCTGTTGCTCTTCGTGGCCATGGCGCAACTGATCGGCTGGCCGCAGGAGCGTGGC
This sequence comes from Pseudomonas lalkuanensis, assembly GCF_008807375.1. Taxonomy (NCBI): domain Bacteria; kingdom Pseudomonadati; phylum Pseudomonadota; class Gammaproteobacteria; order Pseudomonadales; family Pseudomonadaceae; genus Metapseudomonas; species Metapseudomonas lalkuanensis. The sequence goes on from NZ_CP043311.1 coordinate 237,575, forward strand.
ATCGTCACCATCTGGATCGCCCACACCACCTTCTGCTCGGCCTATGTGGCCATCGTGGTGTCGGCGCGCCTGCGTGAACTGGACCTGTCCATCGAAGAAGCGGCCATGGATCTGGGCGCGCGTCCGTGGAAGGTGTTCATCCTGATCACCATCCCGATGATCGCACCGTCCCTGGCGGCGGGCGGCATGATGTCCTTCGCCCTGTCCCTGGACGACCTGGTGCTGGCGAGCTTCGTGTCCGGTCCCGGATCCACCACCCTGCCGATGGAGGTCTTCTCCGCCGTGCGCCTGGGCGTGAAGCCGGAGATCAACGCCGTGGCCAGCCTGATCCTGCTGACCGTCTCGCTGTTCACCTTCTTCGCCTGGTTCTTCTCTCGCCAGGCCGAGGAGCGCCGCAAGCGGGCGATCCAGCAGGCGATGGAGACCATGGCCGAGGAAGCCGCTTCCTCCAACTGGAAGCCGGCCTCAACCCAGGCTGCCTGATCCAGCGCTGCAAAAGACAAAGGCCACCTTCGGGTGGCCTTTGTCGTTATCGGGGTAATCCGGGAGTAGGTCGTCTTGTGGGAGCGATTTCAATCGCGAATGAATTCCCTCCCACAAGGGTGATGGTCAGTCCGTCAGCTCCATGCGCACATCCCCAAGCCTGGCGCCATAGGGTCCGTAGCTGCGCTCTACCAGTTCGCGGCTGCCATCAGCGCGGACGACCAGCGCCGAGCTGGCGCGGGTGCCGTAGGTGCGGGTGGCGATGAAAACGCTGGAGAGCATGCGTTCGGTGTTCAGCCCCACGCCGGTGTCCGGGAGAATGTGGTCCGGCGCCACCTCCGGGTCATGCAGCAGGTTGAGCAGGGCGTCGGTGGACGCGGGTTCCAGGCATTCGGCGATGGCCGCCTTGCCGCGCTCGACCTTGGGCCAAGGCGTATCCAGGTCGGCGTTGGACACCCCATAGATGCCCGGGCGCAGGTTGATCGGTCCGCCAGTGCGGGGGTTGAGGAACCACAGTTCGCGGTCGTCGCCCACCAGCAGGTTGAAGCCCGAATAATCGCCGGCCCGGCGCAGCGCATCCTCGAGGAACTCGCCCGGCCCCATGGTTCCACGCAGGAACTGCACGCAGAGCTCGCCACGGGTGCGGCCGACCGGGGGCGTTCGAGGGTCGCGGATATTGGTGAGTGCGGCGAATCGGCCCTTGGGCCCGGCGCCTAGCCAGGTACCTCCGGCTTCCAGATCGCGGCCGGCGATCACACCGGGTGCGTCTTCCCATTTCGCCATCGGGAGGGTGGGGCGTGCGTAGAATTCATCGCGGTTAGCAGCGAGCACCAGCGGGACTTCGTGTCCGGGGCGCCATGCGAATACGATCAGGCACATGGAGTCGTCTCCTTGTTATGAGCCGGAGTGTAGCAGCCGGTAGGAAAACTACATCTGCGGCAAAGGTTTTCTTCCGGGTTATCGGCTGCGTCCGTCAGGACTCCACATCCCTTGGGTGGAGCGTGAATCGGCCTTCCGTTAACATGCCGCTTTGTTTTCGGGGGTGTCCATGGAATTCGTGCTCTACCTGGTGCTCGGCGCCTGCGCCGGAGTGCTGGCCGGGCTGTTTGGCGTCGGTGGCGGCATGATCATCGTGCCGGTGCTGGTGTTCAGCTTCACCGCCCAGGGGTTCGATCCGGGCATTCTCACTCACCTGGCGGTGGGAACGTCCCTGGCCACCATCATTTTCACCTCGATCAATTCCGTGCGCGAGCATCATCGCAAGGGCGCGGTTCGCTGGCCGGTCTTCGCCTGGATGGCCGTCGGTGTCCTTATCGGCTCTGGCCTCGGCTCCGTGACCGCGGCGGCCATCCAGGGCCCGATGCTGCAGAAGATCATCGGCGTATTCGCCATACTGGTAGCGATACAGATGGGCCTGGACCTGAAACCCAGGGCCAGCCGCGAGGTTCCGGGCAAGCCCGGGCTGACCCTGGCGGGCGGGGTGATCGGCTGGGCCTCGGCCATCTTCGGCATCGGCGGCGGTTCGCTGACCGTGCCATTCCTGACCTGGCGCAGTGTTCCCATCCAGCAGGCCGTCGCCACGTCGGCCGCCTGCGGTCTGCCGATCGCTGCAGCGAGTGCGCTGTCCTTCATGGCGCTGGGCTGGAACAACCCCGGCCTGCCCCCCTACAGCATCGGGTTCATCTACCTTCCGGCGCTGGTCGGCATTGCCGCCACCAGCATGTTGTTCGCCCGTTTCGGCGCGCGCCTGGCCCATCGGTTGTCGCCGCGCCTGCTGAAGCGCCTGTTCGCCCTGCTGCTGTTGTCAGTAGGCCTGAACTTCCTGATCTAAGGAGCTGTAATGCTGGCTTATCCCCAGATCGACCCGGTTGCCCTGGCTATCGGTCCTCTCAAGATCCACTGGTACGGCCTGATGTACCTCATCGGCATCGGCGGCGCCTGGTGGCTGGCCTCGCGCCGGCTGAACGCCTTCGACCCGGCCTGGACCAAGGAAAAACTCTCCGACCTGGTGTTCTGGGTCGCCCTTGGCGTAATCGCCGGTGGCCGCCTCGGTTACGTGCTTTTCTACGATCTGTCGGCGTATATCGCCAATCCGCTGCTGATCTTCGAAGTCTGGAAGGGTGGCATGTCCTTCCACGGTGGCCTGATCGGCGTGATGCTGGCCACCCTCTGGTTCGGCAAGCGCAACAACAAGAGCTTCTTCCAGCTGATGGACTTCATCGCCCCCCTGGTGCCGATTGGCCTGGGCGCCGGCCGCATTGGCAACTTCATCAACGCCGAGCTCTGGGGCAAGGCCACCGACCTGCCCTGGGCAATGATCTTCCCCACCGATCCGGCCCAGTTGCCGCGCCACCCGTCGCAGCTGTACCAGTTCGCCCTGGAGGGTGTGGCACTGTTCGCCATCCTCTGGTTCTACTCGCGTAAACCGCGCCCGACCATGGCGGTTTCCGGCATGTTCGCGCTGTTTTACGGCATTTTCCGCTTCACGGTGGAGTTCGTCCGCGTCCCTGACGCCCAACTCGGTTACCTGGCCTTCGGCTGGCTGACCATGGGCCAGATCCTCTGCCTGCCGATGATCATCGGCGGTATCTTCCTGATTGTCTGGGCCCACCGCCGCCAGTCCGCCCAAGGAGTCGCCCGATGAAACAGTATCTCGACCTGATGCGCCGCGTGCGTGAGACCGGCGCCTTCAAGAGCGACCGTACCGGCACCGGCACCTACAGTGTTTTCGGCCACCAGATGCGCTTCGACCTGGCCGAGGGCTTCCCCCTGGTCACCACCAAGAAATGCCACCTGAAATCCATCGTCCATGAGCTGCTGTGGTTCCTCCAGGGCGACACCAACATCAAGTACCTGAAGGACAACGGCGTCTCCATCTGGGACGAATGGGCCGACGAAGAGGGCAACCTCGGGCCGGTCTATGGCTACCAATGGCGCTCCTGGCCGGCACCCAATGGCGAGTCCATCGACCAGATCACCAAGGTCGTGGAAATGATCAAGAAGAACCCGGACTCGCGCCGACTGATCGTCTCCGCCTGGAACCCGGCCCTGGTGGACGAGATGGCCTTGCCGCCGTGCCACGCGCTGTTCCAGTTCTACGTGGCCGACGGCAAGCTGAGCTGCCAGCTGTACCAGCGCTCGGCCGACATCTTCCTCGGCGTGCCTTTCAACATCGCCAGCTACGCCCTGCTGACCCTGATGGTGGCCCAGGTCTGCGACCTGGAGCCCGGCGAGTTCATCTGGACCGGCGGCGACTGCCACCTCTACGCCAACCACATCGAGCAGACCGACCTGCAGCTCACCCGCGAGCCGCTGCCGCTGCCGACCATGAAGCTCAACCCGCAAGTGAAGGACCTGTTCGCCTTCAAGTTCGAAGACTTCGAACTGGTGGGCTACCAGGCGCATCCGCACATCAAGGCCCCGGTCGCCGTCTGACCTGCCGCGCCGGGGCGCTTACAGCCCCGGCCATCCCCTGACAGGAGTCACCATGAAAGTCCCGTTCGCGGCCCTGCTCACGGGCCTTGTCGGTCTCTGCCCGTCCTTCGCCGCCTGGGCCGAGCCCGCCCAGGGCAGCTTCGTCGCCAGCCAGCGCTGCGAGGCCTTCCAGTCCATTCGCAAGCAGAGCAATCCCGATGGACTCGAAGTCCAGCCGGGCCGGCGCTACGAAGTGGTGGAGGTGAACAAGCGCGACTACGACTGGCTGCGCGTCCGCATGCCCGACAGCGCGACGCCGCTGCGCTGGGTGTCCGCCGGATGCGGGATGGTCGAGGGACTGGCATTCAACACCGCACAGGCGGCGCAGCCCGCGGCTGCTGGCGACATCTGCAGCCGGTCAGACCAGCATGACGGCTACGTCCTGGCCGCCACCTGGCAGCCGGGTTTCTGCGAACACGCCTCCTACAAGGGCGCCAAGCCCGAATGCGAGGGCCTGGAGTCGGGCGAACTGCAGATTTCCCACCTGACCCTGCATGGCCTCTGGCCGAATCGCCAGTCGTGCGGCAAGGGCTATGGGCACTGCGATGGGCCGGGGCTGGAACTCAGTACCGATACCCTGGCCTATGTCCGTCCCTGGATGCCGAACTTCCGTTACGGAACCAGCTTCGGCCGCTACCAGTGGGACAAGCACGGCGTCTGCCAGACGCAGATGGACGACGACGCCTACTTCCGCCGCGCGGTGGACCTGGTGCGGCAGCTGGACGAGTCGAAGGCCGGGCAGTACATCGTCGCCAATATCGGCGGTGCCATATCCAGGCGGGGGTTCTACCAGAAGGTGGAAGAGGATTTCGGCAGCCGTGATGCGCAGAACAACTTTCTGCTGATCTGCAGCGGCAAGTACCTGCAGGAAATCCGCGTCTCGCTGCCTCGTGAACTGAAGCAGGCCGACAGCCTGGTGGGCGTGGTCGATGGCCGGTTCGCCGCCAGCCGTGCGCGTGACCGCAGCGAGTGCGTCGCCGACCGCATCCTGATCGAAGCCGGCGGCCGCTGATCCAGGCGCTCCGAGCTGCTTCGGGGACGCCCCGTCGGCAGCCCGGTTGGTGCAGGTCGCTGGTCAGTTCAGGGTAGCGGCCAGCTCGTCGAGGTCGTCGGCCGCGCGGCTGAGATAGAACTCGGCGCCGCCGTGGGTGCGGCCGCCGCCTTGCTGTAGCTGGGCGCGCACGAAGCGGTAGTTGTTCCGGGCCTTGCCCAGCACCTCGGCGTGTTCCGGGTGGCCAGCGAGCAACTGGTCGAAGCGCTGCTCGATATCGGCATCCAGGCCCGCCGCCTGCGCTTCGGGCAGGGCGAAATCCAGCTTGTTGGGCAAGGGATAGGCGCGGAGCTGATAGTCCAGCAGCACGCTGGCCAGCGCCTGGCTCTGGGCATTGAACGGCGCTCCAGGATCGGTGGCCGGGTCCTGCTTCATGTTTGCGGAGAGCGTTTGGACGGCTTGCTCCAGGCTCCGCTCCTGCTCCAGCAACCGGCCTACCAGTTCCGGGAAGCGGGACGCCTGATCGCGCGGCAGGCCGTCGAGTGTATTGAACAACTTTTCCATGGCCTGCACCGGGCGCTGCAGTGACGCCGGGCTGCCGAGCTGGACGATGAGCCGGTTCAGGGTGTTGAGATGGTAGAAGGTCGCCTTCAGCGCGCGGGGGTCGGGCTCACGCTCCTCTGGATTGAAGTAGACCATGGCACTGGCGCAGAGCAGGCGGCTATGGCTGCCCAGCTCCCCCAGATGGCGGGCATCCTGCTCACTACCCCAGGCCAACGGGCTCAGCAGGCAGAACAGCATCAACAACTTGCGCATCATCCATCTCTCCCGGTTCTTGTTTTTGTGTCGGGCGCGCTGGGGGCGGGGAATCTGGCCCCTTGCCGGCGCCGTGCATTCAGACGGTCGGCCCTGTTGGAGCGGCGGGCCAATCCTACGGGAGCGGAAGGTTTTCGGTAAGTCCTTGCTGCCGGCCTGGTGTCAGGGCATCAGGCCAGCGGCCAGGGCCGCCACCTGCCCCTGGCGTTCCGCCTGTTCCAGCTCCGCGTCGGGATTCAGCGACGACCATTCCGGGTGGGCTCGGGCCTTGCCCAGTGCGGCAGGCAACTTGCCTTCCCGCCACTGCTTCTCTTCCGGCGTATCGATGCGCACCGCCTCGAAGGCGGCGTGGCCGCGAGCGTCCAGCGCCTGCAGCAATTGGCGCTGACGCAGGGCCAGCAGGCGCAGGATGGCATCGTCCACGGTCAGCTCGCGCTGTCCCTTGATCTTGCCCAGCAGGCGCTCGCCGTAGTGGCCGAAGGTTTGCCAGGCGCCACCGGCGATGGCGCCGAGGGCCGCCGCGGCACCCAGGGTGATGCCGCCCACCAGCAGGTCGACGCCGGCACCGGCCGCCGCGCCCGCCGCCATGCCGCCCCCCAGGCGTACGCCCAGTTGCCTGAGGGTTTCCGGATTGAACAGGTCATCGCCCCAGCGCCCGCCCAGCAGCGGCAGGTCGCTGGCAGCGGCATCCGCCTGGCCGAAGGCGTAGAGCCGCAGCAGGGCTTCCACGCAGCGCTGCTCGCGCTGGCGCACCTGTTGGCGCAGGGCCTCGGTGGCGGCCAGCACGGCGGCCTCCTGAGCGGGCACGCTGCGCCGGCAGGCGGCCACGTCCAGCAGCAGTTCGGCGATCAGGCGGCTTCCGGCGTCCAGGCGCAGGCGCCTTTGCGCTTGATGATCGTCCAGCAGCCGCTGCAACTGCGGGCGGGCGCGCTCCAGCAGCAGTGCCAGGCTGTCATAGAGGCGTTGCTCACCGTCCAGCGGCGGCGCCACGCTGTCGAAGCGCACCAGGGCATGCAGGCCGAGGCGGGCCAGGGCTTCGCGCCAATCGCTCTCGCGGTGGTTCTCGCTGGCGACGAAGTTCAGCACCGGCAGCAGGGGCCTGCCACACATGGCCAGCACCGCCAGCTCGTCGCGGTACTTGGCCAGGACCGGTTCGCGGGCGTCGATCACGTAGAGCCCGGCATCGGAGGCCAGCAACTGGCGCAACACCTTGGCCTCCTGCTCGAAGCGCTGGCGTGCCTCGCTGCCGTCGAGAAAACGGCCCAGGCGCGCGGGGCCGTCGAGGCGTTCGCCGGGGCGGTCCAGCCGCTCCAGGTGATCGAGCAGGGCAATGGCGTCTTCCAGGCCGGGCGTGTCGTAGAGCTCCAGCAACGGCTGGCCGTCCACCGACATCCGCGCACCTTCCACGTGGCGGGTGGTGCTGGGGCGGTGGGATACCTCGCCGAAGGCGCGGTCGCGCAGCAGGGTGCGCAGCAAGGAGGTCTTGCCGACGTTGGTATGGCCGACCACGGCCAGCTTCAGCGGCTTAGTCATGGCCAGTCTCCAGCCAGGTCATGGGGGCGCCCTGGGCGTGGGGCAGGGCCAGGCGGTCGAGGGCCTGATGCCAGTCTTCAAGGCGTTGGCTATCGAGGGATTCCCCGGCAGGCGGGGGCAGCAGCCAGACGCGGGTCCTGCCGGCACTGCGGGCCAGCTCTCCGATCAACGCCAGGGTTCCGCGGTCCGGTGAGCGCCGTGGGTCACAGGCCACCGCCAGGCGGTCCGGGGGAAAGCGGCTGAGCTGATCCAGCAGGCGCTGGCGCTGCTCGCGGCTGTCCAGCACACCGGCATCGCCAACGCCCTTGGGCAGCACGGGTGGCCAGGGGCGACGGTCGTCCAGTTCGATGGCCACCAGCAGGGCACCCTGGCTGGCGCCATCCAGGGTGCCGGCTTGCGGTTCGACCAGTCCGGCCGGGGCGGCATCGCAGACACCCAGGCGTTCGCTGGCTGGCTGCAGGCGTTCGCGCAGCAGGCCGTAGCCGGGAAGGCCGAGGTCCAGCCGCAGGCGCGCGCGGCCTCGTGTCCAGCGCCAGAAACAGAACAGCCCCAGCAGCACTCGCGGCAGCAGGCCGTAGGTGAAAGTGACCCCGAGCAGCCAGCCGGACCACGCCTGGCGGGCGCCTTCTTCTGCCAGCACATTGCTGCTGGCGCGGATGGTCTCGGCATCCGGCAGGCTGAAGCCGAGCAGGCTCGGCAGGGCGCCCAGGGCCTGGATGAGGACGACGTAGGTATCGCTACCGAGAATGGTGGTTTCCCAGACGAAGCCGTAGCGGCGGGTGGCGAGCAACAACAGGAGGACCACCAGCGCGCTGCCCAGGGTCAGCAGCCAGGCGCCGTGGACCAGCGCGCCCAGGCCCCAGCGGGTCAGGCCCTGGCGTTGCAGCAACAGGAGCAGGGCGGGTGCCAGGTGTACGGCCTGGGCATCGCGAGCCAGCTTGCCACTGAGCCAGAGCCAGATCCGCCCGAGCACGCTGGCGCTGCTGCCGAGGCAGAACGACAGGGCCCAGCCCAGCAGCATCAGCAGGTGCAAGCCGAGCAGGCTGCCCAGGGCCCAGAACAGGTTGACCGGGCGTTCGCCGTTACCCAGCGCCGCGATGGCGAGCCCGGAGCCGCTGACCAGCGCCAGCACCATCAGCAGCAGGCCGGCGAGCCGCGCGCCCTGGCGCCAGTGCTGCAGGGCCTGGAGTTGACCGTCGCGCTGTGCCAGCCAGAGGGCGCGCGCCTGGATGCGCTGCGCCAGGTCGCCACCGCCGGCATTGGCGCGGCGGTTGGCTTCGGCGTCGTCGAGGGGGCCGGCGTGTTCTTCGCGCAGTCGGATGGCCTCGGTCAGCCAGAGCTGGTCGACGGAGGAAAGGGGAGGGAGGGCGGCTGGATTGGGTTCGCTCACGAAGGGCTTCTTGGCCAAGGGTGAGCCCTGAGAATAACCGCTCGAGGCGGGGCCATCATCAAAAGAGAAGGCCGGCGCCCGGCGCCGGCCTTCTCCTGTCAGTGGCTGTGGGAGCCGGCCGCCACCTTCACCCGGGGTGCTGATGGCGTGTCGTGGTGGTCGTCATGTTCGGAGACCACTTTCACTTCGTTGCCGTCGCAGTCGTACAGCTTGCCGTCGCGGAAATAGTCGCCCTCGTGCAGGGCGGCGATGTCCTGGTAGCGCAGGGTGCGCTCGCTGGCGGCGACGAACACCGACTGCTGGTCCGAGTTGCCGGCCTTCAGGTGGTTGAAGATCAGGTTCAGCAGGATGGCCATGATGGCGGCCGAGCTGATGCCGGAGTGGAAGATGGTTTCGAACCAGGCGGGGAAGTGGTGGTAGAAGGTCGGCGCCGCGATCGGGATCATGCCGAAGCCGATGGAGGTGGCGACGATGATCAGGTTCATGTTGTTGCGGTAGTCGACCTGCGCCAGGGTCCGGATGCCGGACGCGGCCACGGTGCCGAACAGGACGACGCCGGCGCCGCCCAGTACCGAGGTGGGGACCGCGGCGATCAGGCGGCCCATCACCGGCAGCAGCCCGAGGGTGACCAGGATCAGGCCGGCGGTGGCCACCACATAGCGGCTCTTCACACCGGTCACGGCCACCAGGCCGACGTTCTGGGCGAAGGCGCTCTGGGTGAAGGAACCGAACAGCGGAGCCACGGAGCTGGAGATCATGTCGGCACGCAGGCCGTTGCCCAGGCGCTTGGAGTCCACCTTGGTGCCGATGATTTCACCGACGGCGAGAATGTCCGCCGAGGTTTCCACCAGGGTCACGATAATCACGATCAGCATCGACAGGATCGCCGCGATGTGGAATTCCGGCATGCCGAAGTGCAGCGGAGTGGGCAGGGCCACCAGCGGGCCTTCGAGCACCTTGGAGAAGTCAGCCATGCCGAAGAACACCGCGGTCACGGTGCCGATGACCATCGCCAGGAGGATCGACAGGCGCGAGATGCTGGCACTGCCCAGCTTGCTCAGCAGCAGCACGGTGGCGAGGGTGAAGGCGGCGAGGCTTACGTTGGCCACGCTGCCGAACTCCGGCGACTGGCTGTTGCCGCCCATCGCCCAGCGTGCCGCAACGGGCATCAGGGTGAGGCCGATGGTGGTGATCACGATGCCTGTCACGAGCGGCGGGAAGAACTTGGTGATCCGCGAGAATATCGGGGTGATCAGCAGGCCGATCAGTGAGGCGGCGATTACCGCGCCGAGTACGGCTGGAATGCCGCCGGCGCCGTTACTGCCGATGATGGCGATCATGGTCGCCACGCCGGCGAAGGACACGCCTTGCACCAGGGGCAACTGACAGCCGAAGAAGGGGAGACCGATGGTTTGCAGCAGGGTGGCGAGGCCACCGGCGAACAGTGAGGCTGCGATCAGCAGGCCGATGTCTGCGGGCGATAGCCCGGCAGCCTGGCCGATGATCAGGGGTACCGCGACAATTCCGCCATACATGGTCAGCACGTGCTGCAGACCGTAGGCGAGGTTGGCTCCAATGCCGAGGTTTTCATCTTCCGGACGTTGCACCGGAGACGGACTTGCGGATGGGACTGTCATGGTGGGCTCTCGGTTTTGTTATTGTGCCGGCAACTGTAGACAATTACTAAGCCTATTGACTAGTGCTTTGTATACAATTTTTCGAACCCAATTCTGGGGCCATTTCTCGGCTATCTCCAGTAAATTTCTGTAATTCCTGCACTATTGGTCATTGACTATTTGGTCAGGAAAATGCCTGGCGACGAACGGTGCGCCTCCGGTGACCTGTCGGGTGCCGAAACGGGCGCCTCAATCGGAGCTGGTGCCCATCCTCCGTTGGCTTTCTCTCCCGGGCGGCAGTCGGTATCCTCGCCGCCATGAACAAGACCCTGCCCCTCTGCCTGATCGCCGCCCTCGCACAGAACCGTGTGATCGGCCGCGACAACCAACTGCCCTGGCACCTGCCGGCGGACCTCAAGCACTTCAAGGCCATGACCCTCGGCAAGCCGATCATCATGGGGCGCAAGACCTGGGATTCCCTTGGCCGCCCGTTGCCCGGCCGGCTCAACCTGGTGGTCAGTCGCCAGGAAGGGTTGGTGCTGGAAGGCGCGGAAGTCTTCCCCAGCCTGGAAGCCGCCATCGGGCGCGCCGATGCCTGGGCGCGCGAAGAAGAGGCCGAGGAGCTGATGCTGATCGGCGGCGCCCAACTCTATGCCCAGGGCCTCGCCCAGGCCGACCGTCTCTACCTGACCCGCGTGGAGCTGGCTCCGGAGGGCGATGCGTACTTCCCTGAAGTCTCGCAGCAGGATTGGCACCTGGCCTCCAGCATCGAGCACGAGGCGACGACCGACACGCCGGCCTATGCCTTCGAAGTGTGGGAAAAGCGCTGAAAACAATTTGTGGGAGCGAATTTGTTCGCGAATGAATTCGCTCCCACGAATCACGGATCCAGCTCTCGCAACTCCGCCCGCGCTTCACCTTCCTCGATCAGGATAAACCCCACCGTCACCGGCAGCTTGAAACGCCTCGGCCCGGCGCTGCCCGGATTCACGTGCAGCAGCCCTGCACGCTTGGCGATCAGCGGCTTGTGGGAATGCCCTGTGACGACGACGCTGAACCCGCGCTCCTGCAAGTCGTGGGGGATATCCGCCTGGTCGTGCACCAGGTAAATGTCCGTTCCCCCCAGCCTCAGCTCTTCGACCTCGCGTACGGCGCCGGCCCAGGTGTCCACGTCGTTGTTGCCGCGCACGGCAGTCAGCGGGGCCAGTTGGCGCAGGGCGTCGAGGATTTCGGGCTTGCCGATGTCACCGGCATGGAGGATGTGGTCGCAGCCTTGCAGCGCCGCGAGTGCCTGGGGGCGGAGAAGGCCGTGGGTATCGGAGATCAGGCCAATGCGAAGGGAAGTCATGGAATGGGCCCCATCAAGTGATGGGGCCCATTCTGCCACTTAGCGGGATTCCGGCAGGAACCAGTTCAGCAGCAGGGCGCAGAGGCCGCCGGTGGCGACGCCGGATTCGAGGATGTTGCGCAGGGCGGCCGGCATGTGGGCGAGGAATTCCGGCACCTGGGACACGCCCAGGCCCAGGGCCAGCGACACGGCGATGATCAGCAGTGCGCGGCGGTCCAGGGTGGTACCGGCGAGGATGTTGATGCCCGAGGCGGCCACCGCGCCGAACATCACCATGGCGGCCCCGCCCAGCACCGGCTCGGGGATGGCCTGGAGTACGCCGGCTACCGCCGGGAACAGGCCCAGCAGCACCAGCATCAGGGCGATCCAGATACCGATGTGGCGGCTGGCGATACCGGTCAGCTGGATCACGCCGTTGTTCTGCGCGAAGACCGAGCTGGGGAAGGTGTTGAACAGGCCGGCCAGCAGGGAGTTGGCGCCGTTCACCAGCACGCCGCCCTTGATGCGCTGCATCCACAGCGGGCCTTCCACCGGCTGGCGCGAAACCTTGCTGGTGGCGGTGACATCACCGATGGCTTCCAGCGAGGTGACCAGGTAGATCACCAGCATCGGCACGAACAGCGACCAGGAGAAGCCCAGGCCGAAGTGCAGCGGCACCGGTACCTGGACCAGCGGCGCGTCGTGCAGGCCGCTGAAGTCGAGGCGGCCGAGCCAGGCGGCCAGGGCGTACCCCACCAGCAGGGCGATGACGATGGCGCAGCTGCGCATCCACACCAGCGGGATGCGGTTGAGCAGAAGGATCACCCCCAGCACGGTGCCGGACAGCAGCAGGTTCTCGCCGTTGGCGAAGGTGCCGTTGGCCATGGCACCGAAGCCGCCACCCATGCTGATCAGGCCCACCTTGATCAGGGTCAGGCCGATCATCAGCACTACGATGCCGGTTACCAGCGGATTGATCAGCCGCTTGACGAAGGGCAGCACGCGGGAGATGCCCATCTCGACGAAAGCACCTGCCATCACCACGCCAAAGATCGCGGCCATCACGGCTTCCACCGGAGTGCCCTGCTTGACCATCAGTGCGCCGCCGGCGATCAGCGGGCCGACGAAGTTGAAGCTGGTGCCCTGGACGATCAGCAGCCCGGCGCCGAACGGCCCGAAGCGCTTGCACTGCACATAGGTGGCGATACCGGAAACCACCAGGGACATGGAGACGATCAGGTTGGTATCCCGCGCCGACACGCCCAGCGCCTGGCAGATCAGCAGGCCGGGGGTGACGATGGGAACGATGATGGCCAGCAGGTGCTGCAGCGCGGCGAGCAGGGCAGCCAGCGGACGCGGCTTGTCTTCCAGGCCGTAGAGCAGCTCGTTGCGAGCCTCAGGGATGGGGGGCTTTTCCAGTGAAGTCATGGCGATCGACCGCAAAAAAGCGGCGATTCTACTGCGTAGGATGGGTTGGGCGAAGCGATACCTGTCGAACGCGAACCTGTAGGAGCGATTTCAATCGCGAAACGGGCCGAAGGCTCGTCCTTTGGGGCATCGCGAATGAATTCGTTCCCACAAAAAAGCGGAAAGCCCGGCATGGGCCGGGCTTTCCGCCGATCGGGACGATCAGCCTTCCAGCATCGACTTGTCGCGCACAGCGCCCTTGTCGGCGCTGGTGGCGAGCAGGGCGTAGGCCTTGAGGGCGGTGGTCACCTTGCGCGCGCGCGGAGCGGCCGGCTTCCAGCCTTTCTTGTCCTGCTCCACGCGGCGGGCGGCCAGTTCTTCGTCCGAAACCAGCAGGTTGATGCTGCGGTTGGGGATGTCGATCAGCACCTTGTCGCCGTCCCGCACCAGGCCGATGGCGCCACCTGCGGCGGCTTCCGGCGAGGCGTGGCCGATGGACAGGCCCGAGGTGCCGCCGGAGAAGCGGCCGTCGGTGAGCAGTGCGCACTGCTTGCCCAGGCCCTTGGACTTCAGGTAGCTGGTGGGATACAGCATTTCCTGCATGCCCGGGCCGCCTTTCGGGCCTTCGTAGCGGATGATCACGATGTCGCCCGGCTTCACTTCGTCGGCGAGGATGCCTTTCACGGCGCTGTCCTGGCTTTCGAAGATCTTCGCGTTGCCTTCGAACACATGGATGGACTCATCAACGCCAGCGGTTTTCACCACGCAACCGTCCAGGGCGATGTTGCCGTAGAGCACGGCCAGGCCGCCTTCCTTGGAGTAGGCGTGCTCGACGGAGCGGATGCAACCTTCGGCGCGGTCGTCGTCCAGGCTCGGCCAGCGGGTGGACTGGCTGAAGGCGACCTGGGTCGGGATGCCGGCCGGGCCTGCCTTGAAGAAGGTGTGGACGGCTTCGTCGCTGGTCTGGGTGATGTCCCACTGGGCGATGGCATCGGCCATGCTCGGGCTGTGCACGGTGGCCACGTCTGTGTGCAGCAGGCCGCCACGGGCCAGTTCGCCGAGGATGGAGAAGATGCCGCCGGCGCGGTGCACGTCTTCCATGTGGTACTTCTGGATGTTCGGCGCCACCTTGCACAGCTGCGGGACCTTGCGCGACAGGCGATCGATGTCGCGCAGGTCGAAGGCCACTTCGGCCTCCTGGGCGGCGGCCAGCAGGTGCAGGATGGTGTTGGTGGAACCGCCCATGGCGATGTCCAGGGTCATGGCGTTCTCGAACGCCTTGAAGTTGGCGATGTTGCGCGGCAGGACCGATACGTCGCCTTCACCGTAGTAGCGTTGGCACAGCTCGACGGCCAGGCGGCCGGCGCGCAGGAACAGTTGCTCGCGGTCGGCGTGGGTGGCCAGGGTCGAACCGTTGCCCGGCAGGGACAGGCCGAGGGCCTCGGTCAGGCAGTTCATCGAGTTGGCGGTGAACATGCCGGAGCAGGAGCCGCAGGTGGGGCAGGCGCTGCGCTCGTACTCGGCGACTTTCTCGTCGGAGCAGGAGTCGTCGGCCGCCGCGACCATGGCGTCCACCAGGTCCAGGCCGTGGTTGGCCAGCTTGGTCTTGCCGGCTTCCATCGGACCGCCGGAAACGAAGACCACCGGGATGTTCAGGCGCAGGGCGGCCATCAGCATGCCGGGGGTGATCTTGTCGCAGTTGGAGATGCAGACGATGGCGTCGGCGCAGTGGGCGTTGACCATGTATTCCACGGAGTCGGCGATGATCTCGCGGCTCGGCAGGGAATAAAGCATGCCGTCATGGCCCATGGCGATGCCGTCGTCCACGGCGATGGTGTTGAATTCCTTGGCCACGCCGCCGTGCTTCTCGATCTCGCGGGCGACCAGCTGGCCCAGGTCCTTCAGGTGCACGTGGCCAGGCACGAACTGGGTGAAGGAGTTGGCGATGGCGATGATCGGCTTCTTGAAGTCCTCGTCCTTCATCCCGGTGGCGCGCCACAGGGCACGGGCGCCGGCCATGTTGCGGCCGTGGGTGGAGGTTTTCGAGCGGTAATCGGGCATGACGGTTTCCTGCGGCTGATCAGGTATCGATAAGAGTCTCATCGTGAGCGCGCAACATACCGGATGCAAACAGCAGATGGCCGTTCGGTCGGTGGTGGCCGGAAGGCGGGGCGGGGTCTCCGCTCGCTCGGCCGGGGCTCACTGGCCCGCCTGAGGATGGTTGGCGAGGAATCGCCCGATTCTACGCCGGGCCCGGCCGGCAGGGAAAGGCTGGCGGTCGGGCCGGCGCTGGGGCCGGCCCGGGTGCGGCAGGGCAGGATGCGCGCTTAGCTGTTGGGCAGCAGGCGGCAGGTCAGGCTCTTGATGTAGCGGGTTTCGCTGATGGCCGGGTGCACCGGGTGGTCCGGACCCTGGCCGCCGCGCTCCAGCAGGATGATGTTGCGGTCCAGGTGGCGGGCGCTGCCCAGCAGGATGTTCTGCAGGTCGTCCTCCGGCAGGTGCATGGAGCAGGAGGCGCTGACCAGGATGCCGTCCTTGTTCAAGAGGCGCATGGCCTGCTCGTTCAGGCGGCGGTAGGCGGCCTCGCCGTTCTTCAGGTCCTTCTTGCGCTTGATGAAGGCTGGCGGGTCGGCGACCACCACGTCGAAGCGTTCTTCAGCGGCTTTCAGCTCTTTCAGGGCTTCGAAGACATCGCCCTCCACGCAGGTGACCTGCTCGGCCACGCCGTTGAGGGTGGCGTTGCGCTCCACGCCGTCCAGGGCGAAGCCGGAGGCGTCGACGCAGAACACTTCACTGGCGCCGAAGGCCGCGGCCTGCACGCCCCAGCCGCCGATGTAGCTGAACAGGTCGAGGACGCGCTTGCCCTTCACGTAGGGCGCCAGGCGTGCGCGGTTCATGCGGTGGTCGTAGAACCAGCCGGTCTTCTGGCCTTCCATCACCGGGGCTTCGAACTTCACGCCGTTCTCTTCCAGGGCGACCCACTCCGGCACCACGCCGAATGCGGTGTCCACGTAGCGCTCCAGGCCTTCGGCGTCACGGGCGCTGGAATCGTTCTTCCAGAGCACGCCGCGCGGTTTGAGCACCTGCACCAGGGCGTCGAGAACGGCATCCTTGTTGCGCTCCATGGCGGTGGAGGCCAGTTGCACCACCAGGTGGTCGCCGAAACGGTCCACCACCAGGCCCGGCAGCAGGTCGGAATCCCCATAGACCAGACGGTAGAACGGCTTGTCGAACAGGCGCTCGCGCAGGCTGAGGGCGACGTTGATGCGGTGCACCAGCAGGGACTTGTCCAGGGTGTGCTTGATGTCGCGGGACACCAGTCGCGCGCAGATCAGGTTGTTCGGGGAGAGGGCGACCACGCCCAGCGGCTTGCCGCCGGCGGCTTCGAGGATGGCCTGGTCACCGGGCTGGAAGAGGTTCAGCGGGGTGGCGACCACGTCCACTTCGTTGCTGTAGACCCACAGGTGGCCGGCGCGCAGGCGTCGATCGGCATTGGCTTTGAGGCGCAGGCTGGGCAGGGACATGTGTCGCTCTCCGGAAAAAAGGCCGGGATTATAACCCAGGCAATACCCGCTCCGGAGGCCACCCGGCGGCGTCGGCGGCCACTTGGCACGACAGTCGGAAAATGGCCGGAAATCCCGAGCAAGTGATTGGTGCAACCGGGTAGACTGTCGATTCGGTCAAACTTCCCACTCGTCCCCCATGGCTCAAGAACTTTCCGCAGATCAGATCCGTCAGGTCCTGCAGGGCATCAGCGTGCCGCCGCAGCCGCAGATCATGGTCGACCTGCAATTGGAGCAGGTCATGCCCAGCCCCGACCTGAAGTCCATCGCCCGACTGATCAGCCAGGACCCGGGCCTGTCCGGTGCGTTGCTGAAGATCGTCAATTCGCCGTTCTTCGGCCTGGCCAACCGCATCGCCTCGATCCAGCAGGCGGTGAACCTGCTGGGCTGCAACACGGTGATCAACCTGATCAACGCGCAGTCGATCAAGGGCGAGATGAGCGACGAGACCATCCTCACCCTGAACCGCTTCTGGGACACCGCCCAGGACGTGGCCATGACCTGCCTGACCCTGGCCAAGCGCATCGGCTACCAGTCCGCCGACGAAGCCTACGCCCTTGGCCTGTTTCACAATTGCGGCATCCCGCTGATGCTCAAGCGCTTCCCCGACTACATGACGGTGCTGGAAGAGGCCTATGCCAGCGCGGGCCCGGAACGCCGTGTGGTGGACACCGAAAACCGCCTGCTGAATACCAACCATGCGGTGGTCGGCTACTTCACCGCGCGTTCCTGGCGCCTGCCGGAGCATCTCTGCGAGGCCATCGCCAACCACCACAACGCCTCGTCCATCTTCAGCGACGACTCCGGTCGCGACGCCCAGCTCAAGACCCTGCTGGCGATCCTCAAGATGGCCGAGCACATCTGTGCTTCGCATCTGGTGCTGGGTAACCAGGCCGAGGACTACGAGTGGATGAGCATCCGTAGCCAGGTACTGGACTACGTGGGGCTCTCGGAGTACGACTTCGAAAACCTCAAGGAAAGTATTCGTGAACTCGGCACGAGCTGAGTACCGAGAAACCGATGCCTGAATTACCTGAAGTCGAAACCACCCGCCGCGGCATCGCGCCTTTCCTCGAAGGCCAGCGCGTCCGCCGGGTGATCGTGCGTGAACGCCGCCTTCGCTGGCCGATTCCCGAGGACCTGGACGTTCGCCTGTCCGGCCAGCGCATCCTGCATGTGGGGCGCCGCGCCAAGTACCTGTTGCTGCAGGCCGAAGCCGGGACGCTGATCAGCCACCTCGGCATGTCCGGCAGCCTGCGCCTGGTGGAGGCCGGGCTGGCCGTGGCCAAGCACGAGCATGTGGATATCGAGCTGGAGTCGGGGATGGCCCTGCGCTACACCGATCCGCGCCGCTTCGGCGCCCTGCTGTGGAGCGACGATCCGCTGAACCACGAGCTGCTGCGCCACCTGGGGCCCGAGCCGCTGACCGACCTGTTCGACGGCGAGCGCCTGTTCCAGCTCTCCCGCGGCCGCAGCATGGCGGTGAAGCCCTTCATCATGGACAACGCCGTGGTAGTGGGTGTCGGCAACATCTACGCCAGCGAGGCGCTGTTCGCCGCCGGCATCGACCCGCGCCGCGAAGCCGGCTCCATTTCCCGTGCGCGCTACCTGAAGCTGGCCGAGGAGATCAAACGCATCCTCGCCCAGGCCATCGAATGCGGCGGCACCACCCTGCGCGACTTCGTCGGCGGCGACGGTAAACCTGGCTACTTCCAGCAGGAACTCTGGGTCTACGGCCGCGCAGGCGAGTTCTGCAAGCAGTGCGGTTCGACCCTGCGGGAAATTCGTCTCGGCCAACGTGCCAGCGTCTATTGTCCGCGCTGCCAACGCTGATCCCCCGCCGAGTCGCCAGACTCGGCGCCGAGCATTTCCAGAACAAGAAAGAAGTCTGTCCTATGTACGGTAACTACCTGCCCCCCAATCCCTTTGCCGAGGCTGTCGGCCATGGCGTGCTGCGCCTGATGGGCTGGCGCATCGAAGGGCGCCTGCCTCCCCTCGACAAGTTCGTGGTGATCGGCGCCCACCACACGTCCAACTGGGACTTCGTGCTGTTCCTCGCGGTGAAGTTCGTGCTGCGCCTGAACGCCCGCTGGTTCGGCAAGCACACCATCTTCCGCTGGCCATTCGCCGGGTTGATGCAGCGCTGGGGGGGCGTGCCGATCCATCGCCACCTGAAGCTGAACATGGTGGAACAGGCCGTGGAACGCTTCCGCGAGAGCCGCGAGTTCATGCTGGTGATCTCGCCCGAAGGCACCCGCAAGCGCGTGGAGCGCTGGAAGATGGGCTTCTACCACATCGCCCGTGGCGCCGATGTGCCGGTGGTTCCGGCGGCCCTGGACTACGTCAATCGCCGGGTGGTGATCGGCCAGCCGTTCTACACCACTGGCGACGAACAGGCCGACTTGCAGCAGTTACTGGCCTTCTACCGGCCCTATGTACCGAAAAAACCCGACTACGCTTTCAATGGCGATTGAAGGCCGTCACGCTGCCAATGTGCCATGCGCTGTTATAGTTTTTCGTACACCACTATCTGAAGGATCGCCCGTATGAACCTGCTCCGCACAACCGCTGCTGTCCTGGCGCTGACCACTGGCCTGCTGGCGCTGCCGGCTAACGCGGAAGTGGTACAGGAAAATACCAGCGGTGACCCCATGTACTCCGTCAACGCTCCCAGCGGCTACAGCATGGCCGGCGACATCCTGATCGCCCGCCCGTTGCTGATCGGCGCCACGGTGATCGGTGCGGGTCTGTTCATCGTCAGCCTGCCGTTCTCCGCCCTGGGCGGCAATGTCGGTGATGCCGCCAATGCGCTGGTTGTGGAGCCGGGCAGGGAGGCCTTCGTGCGCTGCCTGGGCTGCACCATGAACGGTTACAAGGAAGACTGATCCCTTCCTTCGGCTCCATCGCGACGGCCCCTTATCGGGGCCGTCGGCGTTTTCGGGGCGTGCGCGGGTTGCCCTCCGGCCATCGCATCGGTTAATAGCTGGGCCTTGCCTGGTGAAGGAATACCGCCCGTGAAGCACTACTCCCGCATTGTTCTGCTGATCCTGGCCGCCGTCGGGCTGGCCTTGAGCTTCTGGTTCAGTTCCGGCTGGCTCGAGCTGTGCGCGGGGCTCGCGCTGTTCCTGTTCGGCATGCAGTGCCTGGAGGAGGGGCTGCGCCAGCTGGCCGGCGGCAAGCTGGAGCAGTTGCTGGCGCGCAGCACCGCCACCTCCTTCAAGGGGCTGATGTTCGGCATTGGCGGCACGTTGCTGCTGCAGTCCAGCACGCTGGTTTCTCTGCTCACCATCGCCTTCATCAGCGCCGGGCTGATCCAGCTGGCCGGCGGCATCGCCATCCTCTTCGGCGCCAACCTGGGCGCCACCAGCGGTATCTGGTTGCTGGCGCTGGCCGGGCAGAATCTCAGCCTCAGCCCGCTGGCCTTGCCCCTGCTGGTGTTTGGTGTGCTGGGTGGCTTCCTGGGCGAGAAGAGCAAGGCCGCGGGGCGCATCGTCCTCGGCATCGCCTTCATTTTCCTCGGCATCGACCAGATCAAGGAGGGCTTCGCCAGTTTCGGCGACGGGCTCGATCTCACTGCGTACCAGGCCGACGGGCTGATGGGCAGCCTGCTGTTCGCATTGATTGGCCTGCTGGTCACGGTGGTGCTGCAGTCCAGCCATGCCACCCTGATGCTGACCCTGGCGGCGCTGGCCGGTGGACAGCTGGACCTCGCCCAGGGCTTCGCCATCGCCATTGGTTCCAATGTCGGCAGCAGCGTAACCACCGCTTTCGTCGGCTCCCTCGGCGGCAACCGCAGTGGGCAGCGGCTGGCGCTGGCCCATGTGCTGTTCAACGTGGTCACCTGCAGCCTGGCTTTCATCCTGCTGGGGCCATTGAGCTGGCTGGTCGATCGGATCGCCGACCTCACTGGATTGGGCGACAACGAGCTGATCCAGCTGGCCATGTTCCACAGCCTGATCAACGCCATGGGCGTGCTGCTGTTCTGGCCGCTGCAGGAGCGCCTTGCCCGGTGGCTGGTGCGCTGGCTGCCGGAGCGCGAAGAGCCCCAGGTACTGATCACCGAGCTGGCCGCCGGGCCGGAAGAACCCCAGCGCACCCGGGCGCGCTACCTCAGCGAGCGTGCCCTGGATTCGGTGGACGCCGCGGCCAGTGCCGTGGTGCGCGAGCTGCACCACCTCGGCCGGCTGAGCCTGGAGGTGATCTGCCATGCGCTCTACCTGCCGGTGGACCAGCTGGCCAAGGCCCAGGGTGACGAGCGCCTGCTGCACGCACGGCCGGAGCGCTATCACCTGGATGCCGAAGCGCTCTACCAGCGGCATATCAAGGGTGTGTACGGCGACCTGCTGAGCTTCATGGGGCGGCTCGACCTGCCGCTGGACGAGGCGCACCAGCAGTTCTGGGTCAGTTGCCAGCTGGCCGCGCTGCAACTGGTGGACGCGGTGAAGGATGCCAAGCACCTGCAGAAGAACCTCGGGCGTTTCCTGGACCAGGAGCCGTCGCCCATCCGCGAGGCCTACGTGGACCTGCGCCGTCATCTGCTGGCGATGCTCCACGAATTACGCGAGCTGGGCCGCTCCGATCTCCCGGAAGAGGCCTGGAACGAGCGCCTGCGCTGGCTGGACGAAAAGGCGGCAACTTTCGACGGCACCTTCCGCACCCGCCTGTTCAATTCCATACGCAGCACCGAGCTGGATGGCCTGCAGACCAGCTCGCTGATGAACGACCTGGGCTACGCCAGCCGGATTTTCCAGAGCCTGCGCAACGTGCTGATGCTGGGTGAGGGGGAGTTGCTGTTCCGCGAGCTGCGGCGGCTGGAGCAGGACGAAGAGTCGCTGATAGTGCTGGAAGGAGAACGGCCGTCCTGAAGTGCGGCCCCATCATTGTGGGCGCGAATTCATGCGCGATGCGGACCTTGTGCTGGCTTGCGGACGACGGGACGCTGGGGTGGCCCTTCGCGAATGAATTCGCTCCTACTTCAGTTTTTCGATTTCGAGGATTTCGGACAGGCCCAGGCCGCGCGGGTCGCTGGCGGCTTCGAGGCTGCCCTTGGCCTTGTTCCAGAACAGCACCTGCTGGTTGCCGTAATTGCGTGACAGCGGCTTGAGGCTGTAGCCGCGCGCCTGCAGTTCCGCGCTTTCGCTGCTGCTGAAGGCGCCGGGCTCGTGCTCGATCTGGTCCGGCAGGTACTGGTGGTGATAACGCGCCACCGCGGGCCAGCGGCTCACCGGCTGGCCATCCAGGTACTCCAGCACCGACAGCAGCACCATGCTCGGAATCCGACTGCCGCCCGGAGTGCCGAAGGCGGTGAACTCCTGCTCGCTCTCGATGAAGGTGGGGCTCATCGACGACAGCGGGCGCTTGCCCGAGCCCACGGCATTCGCCTGGCTGGCGGCGAGGCCATAGGCATTCGCGCCTTCAGGGTTGGCGGCGAAGTCGTCCATCTCGTCGTTCAGCAGGACGCCGGTGCCGGGCACGGTGAAGGCGGCGCCGAAGGGCAGGTTGATGGACAGGGTGGCGGCCACGGCATTGCCGTCCTTGTCGATTACCGCGAAATGGGTGGTGTGGTCGCCTTCGTGCAAGGGTGGCGACGGCGGCAGGCTGCTGCTGGGCGTGGCGCGGCGGGCGTCGATGCCGGATGCGAGTTTCTTCAGGTAGGCGGCGTCGAGCAGTCTGGCCTGGGGAATCGCGACGAAGTCCGGATCGCCCAGCAGGCCCCGGTCGCGATAGGCGCGGCGCAGCACTTCCACGACGTAGTGAGTGCGCTGCACGCGGTCGGACTTGCGCCAGGGCAGCTCCTGCAACATCGCCAGGCTCTGGGCAAGTGCAATGCCGCCGGCCGAGGGCGGCGGGGCACCGATCAGCTCACGGCCATCGGCGAGGGGGAAGCGGATCGGCTGTCGCTCCACGGTCTTGTAGTCGGCCAGGTCGCGCAGGCTCCAGATGCCGCCGGCGGCATTGACGCCCTGAACCAGTTTTTCCGCGGTGGGGCCACTGTAGAAACCGGCTTTGCCGTAGCGGGCCATGCGTTCCAGGGTGTTGGCCAGCTCCGGTTGGCGCAGCAGGCTGAATTCTTCTGGCACCTCGCCCTTGTGGTCGAGGAACAGGCGTGCGGTCTCGTGGTCGTCACGCATGGACGACAGGCGCCAGGAGGCGCGCTCACGGTAGATGCGATCCACCGAAATGCCGTCGCGGGCCAGGCGGATTGCCGGGGTCAGGCTGTCGGCCAGTGGCAGTCGGCCATAACGGCTGGCGAGATCCGCCAGGGCTGCCGGCAAGCCAGGGATAGCAGCGGCCAGAGGTCCATCCAGGGAGAGGGCCGGGTCGACCTTGCCGTCACGTACGTAGAGGCGCGGATGGGCGGCAAGCGGCGCGCGTTCACGGGCGTCGAGGAAGCGGTAGGCGGGCTTCTCGCCAGCCTGGCGAAGCAGGAAGAAACCGCCGCCGCCCAGGCCGGACCCATAAGGCTCGGCAACGGCAAGGGCCGCGCTGATGGCCACCGCAGCGTCGAAGGCGTTGCCGCCCTGGGCCAGGGTTTCCAGGCCGGCCACGGTGGCCGAAGGGTGGGGCGTGGCGATCGCCGCGCGGCCCGGCTGGGCGGCCTGCACGGCGCCCGCGAGCAGAAGCAGCGTGGCGAGCAGTGCGCCGCGGTAGGCGCCGCGTACCGGGCGGCCCACGGGTCAGGCCTTGCCGGTGAGCTTCAGGTACTTCTGCATCAGCTCATCCTTGCTTTCGACATGGGTTTCGTCGAGGGGAATGCAATCGACGGGGCAGACCTGCTGGCACTGGGGTTCGTCGTAGTGGCCAACACATTCCGTGCACAGGTTGGGGTCGATCACGTAGATTTCCTCGCCCTGGGAAATCGCGCCGTTGGGGCACTCGGGTTCGCAGACGTCGCAGTTGATGCAGTCGTCGGTGATCTTGAGGGACATGGGAACAACTCCTGCCGTCGCCAGGCAGCGGCGGCCTTGAACAGAAAATAGCGGAATTGTGCCGGAATGCCGCGATCGACGCACGCGCCGATCGCGAAGGGACGTCTACTGCAGCCTGCCTCGAGATTTCGCGAGCTGGAAGAGCAAGGCGGAAATGGCCGAGGGTGCGCAGTTTACGAGCTGTAAATGAGCAGTCCCGAGGCCATTTTCAAGGCAGCTATTCCGACGCGCAGCAGATCGTGAGGTCAGCGCTTGAAGCGCTCAGCCAGCGCGGCTGCAACGGCAGGATGCACGAACTTGCTGATGTCGCCGCCCAGGGCCGCTATTTCGCGTACCAGGGTGGAGGAGATGAAGGAGTACTTCTCCGACGGCGTGAGGAACATGCTCTCCACGTCCGGCGCCAGTTGGCGATTCATGTTGGCCAGCTGGAATTCATACTCGAAGTCCGACACGGCGCGCAGGCCGCGAAGGAACACATTGGCGTTCTGTTCCTTGACGAAGTGCGCCAGCAGGGTGGAGAAGCCCACCACCTCGACGTTCGGCAGGTGTTTGGTGACTTCGCGCGCCAGCTCCACACGCTGCTCCAGGCTGAACAGCGGATTCTTCTTCGGGCTCGCGGCAACGGCGATGATCACGGTATCGAACAGGCGCGAGGCGCGTTCGATCAGATCGCCGTGACCCTTGGTGATGGGGTCGAAAGTGCCCGGATACAACACTCGGTTCATCGCGACGTCCTGGCAGGGGACCGAAAGGGAATCGGATGGTAGCGCAGCGAACCTTCGCGGCCAAGACAAGGGCGCGGCTGGTGCACGGATGGCACCAGCCAGCGAAAGCGCATCACGCCTTGCCCAGTCGCTCGGCGAGGCCCGTGGCCAGCTTGGCCGTGAGGCCGTAGACCGAGAGCTGCGGGTTGGCGCCGATGCTGGTGGGGAACAGCGAACCGTCGTGGATGGAGAGGTTGGCCAACTGGTGGTGGCGGCCGAGGCTGTCGGTCACCGCCCGTTCCGGGTCCTCGCCCATGGCGCAGCCGCCCATCACGTGGGCACTGCCCAGGCGGGCGCGGTAGAGCTCCATGGGCAGGCCGTCGATCAGCTTGCGGGCTTCATCCAGGGTTTTCACGTAGTCGGCGTCGCTGTGCATCGGCAGCACGGCGCGGGCGCCGGCGGCGAACTGGATCTCGGCCATGACGTGGAAGGCGCGGCGGATGCCGTCCCAGGTGTAGTCGGTCATGCGGTAGTCGAGCACCGGACTGCCGTCGCCGCGAAGCTCCACGGTGCCTTCGGCGCTGTCCGGGTGGAAGCCGTCGCGCATCAGCGCCAGCATCACGTTGGTGTGCGGCAGCTGTTCCATGCGCAGGGCGTTGTCGATACCGAAGCGGCCCAGCAGCGTAGAGGTGAGCGAGGGTTGCAGCGGCGGAACCTCCAGCTTGTAGGACATGCGCCCGGTGGCGCCGTCGTCCCACTGGAAGTGGTCGGAATAGATCGACTGCGGCGCGCCGTAGAAGGGGTTGATCAGGCGGTCGAACTGCGCGGCGGAGAAGTTCACCACGTGCAGGAAGGTGCGCTTGCCAACGCGGCTGTGCGGGTCCGGTGCGTCGGAGCGCATCAGCAGGGCCGGGGTGTTGATGCCGCCGCCGGACAGCACGTAGTGGCGCGCCTTGACGGTGATCTTGCGGCCATTGGGCGCCACGCAACGCTCGTCCAGGCCGAGGCATTCGAGGCCACTGACCTTGTCGCCCTCGAACAGCAGCTTGTCGGCGCGGGCGAGATAGAGCAGCTCGCCGCCCTTTTCCAGGGTGGCGGGAATGGTGGTGACCAGCATCGACTGCTTGGCGTTGGTGGGGCAGCCCATGCCGCAGTAACCCAGGTTCCAGCAGCCACGCACGTTGCGCGGGATGACCTTCCAGTGCAGCCCGAGCTTCTCGCAGCCGAGACGGATCACATCGTTGTTGGGGTTCGGCGGAATGGCCCAGGGAGCGACGCCCAGGCGCTGTTCCATTTTCTCGAACCAGGGGGCCATCTCGGCGACTGACAGTCCCTTCACGCCGTGCTCGCGGGCCCAGTGTTCAAGCGTGGGGTCCGGGGTGCGGAAGCTGGAGGTCCAGTTCACCAGGGTGGTGCCACCGACCGCGCGGCCCTGGAGGATGGTGATGGCGCCGTCCTTGGTCATGCGGCCGATGCCTTCCTGGTAGAGGCTCGGGTAGGCCTCGGCCTCCTGCATCTTGAAGTCGGAGCTGGTCTTCAGCGGGCCTTCCTCGATCAGCAGCACCTTGAGGCCCGCCGCACTGAGGATCTCCGCCGTAGTGCCGCCGCCGGCACCGCTGCCGACGATGGCGACGTCGGCTTCCAGGGTCAGGTCCTTTTCAAGGCGCGAGCCGTTGTGGGTTTTCCAGCCGCGGGCCAGGCCTTCGGCGAACAGATCGGGTACTGGCATTTCAGGGTCTCGGGCGAGTTCTTGTCGTTATTCGATGGAGTGCGCGGGCGCCGTCAGACGGTGGGCGGGCCCGGGTAGCCGCAATGAGCCCAGGATTCCGGGCGGCCATACCAGGCCATCATCACCAGTTGCAGCAGGGAGGCGTGGCCCATTTTCAGGAGGCCGATGGAGCTGTGCTCCCAGCGCGAGAGGAATTCGCGGATGTCCTGGGTGCCGGCCTTGTCCCAGCTGCCCCAGATGCCGGTCAGCGGACCACGGGTGATCGGCAGGGCGAGCACGTCGAACAGCTGCAGGGTCAGCTTGAGCATTTCCGGCGACAGGCGGTGCAGGGCGTAGTCCAGGCTCTGCAGGGTGCCGTCCACGGCGGCGGCCATCTCCCCGGCGGGTACGGCGCCTTCCAGCATCACCGGTACCAGGGCCCTGAGGAAGGGCATGTCGGACTGGCGCAGCGCCGCGAAGCCGCCGGCGGGCACGCTGGTCGAACAGCCGCTGAGGCTGGCGGTCACGCCGACGGTGGCGAGGAAGGCCGAGCCGAACAGGCCGACCTTGAGCAGGTTGCGCCGGGAAAGCCGCGGTGCCTCGAGGGTGGTATCGCTCATTCTTGTTATCTGCCTGCGCAAGCCCGGATCAGCGGACGAAGAGTTTGAAGACCAGCTTCTGGATGGCCTTGCCATAGGGCGGGTAGATCAGCTTCGCGGCATTGAAGCGCTGCTTGATGAACACGCCCTTGGCCTTGCTGAACGTCAGGAAGCCCTCGTGGCCGTGGTAATGACCCATGCCGGACGGGCCGATGCCGCCGAAGGGCATGTCGTCCTGGGCCACGTGCAGCAGGGTGTCGTTCAGGCACACACCGCCGGAATGGGTTTCGTTGAGGACGCGTTGCTGCTCGCCCCGGCCGTAACCGAAATAGTAGAGCGCAAGCGGACGCGGGCGGTCGTTGATGTAGCTGAAGGCGTCGTCGATGTTGCGATAGGGGACCACCGGCAGCAGGGGGCCGAAGATCTCTTCCTGCATCAGCTTCATGTCATCGGTGGCATTCAGCACCAGGGTGTGCGGCAGGCGGCGGCCCTGGGCTTCGGGGAACAGCGGCACCAGGCGCGCGCCCTTGGCTTCGGCGTCGGACAGGTAGCCGTTCAGGCGGCCCAGCTGGCGCTCGTTGATGATGGCGGTGTAGTCGGGGTTGTCCGTCAGTTGCGGGTAGAAGCCCTTCACGGCCTGGCGATAGGCCTCGACGAAACCGTCGACGCGGTCTTCCGGCACCAGTACGTAGTCGGGCGCCACGCAGGTCTGCCCGGCGTTGAGGGTCTTGCCGAAGGCAATGCGCTCGGCGGCATCGGCCAGGGGTACGTCGGCGGAAACGATGGCCGGCGACTTGCCGCCCAGCTCCAGGGTCACCGGAGTCAGGTTCTCGGCGGCGGCGCGCATCACGTGCTTGCCGATGCTGGTGGCGCCGGTGAACAGCAGGTGGTCGAAAGGCAGGCGGGAGAAGGCCACGCCTACCTCGGCTTCGCCCAGGGCCACGGCCACCAGGTCTTCAGGGAAGATGCGCGCCAGCAGGTCCTTCACCAGCTGCGAGGTGGCCGGAGTGGACTCGCTCATCTTGATCATCACCCGGTTGCCCGCGGCCAGGGCGCCCACCAGCGGGCCGATGGCCAGGAACAGCGGGTAGTTCCACGGCACGATCACGCCGACCACGCCCAGCGGCTGGTAGACCACCTTGGCCGAGGCCGGCTGGAAGGCCAGGCCGACGCCACGGCGGGAGGGCTTCATCCATTTTTTCAGGCGTTTGGCGGAGTAGTGGATGCCATGGAGGCTGGGCATGATCTCGGCGAGACGCGTCTCGTCGGCAGAGCGATTGCTGAAGTCCTGGGAGATGGCGGCAATCAGCGCGTCCTGCTCGGTGAACAGCAGCTCGCGGAGGGACTTCAGCCACTGGATGCGCTGCTCGGCGCTGGGCATGGGGTTGGCGCGAAAGGCCTCGCGCTGGCGCTGGAAGAGGGATTCCAGCTGGCTGATCTGCTGCTGGCTCTGTTGCAGGTAGGCGATGTCGGCGACCATGGCGCGGTTCCTCGGCGGCTCCGGGAGCGTCGTTCGAATCCGTCTGGCGGACGCGACCTGGCTCTGTTGTTTTAGTGTCGCTGGATTTTTAGAGCAATTGCTCTAATCTGTCAAATAGCTTGCCCGTCGGCCCGTCCGGCGGCAGCCCAACGAAAAGCTTGACGGGCGGCTGCCGGTAACACCGGGTGTTTCCCGAACGCCGCGCGGTGTACCTTTACCGCTCGCCGCGCCTACCGATTGCAGGAACCACCGCCCGATGGCACCAAGACCCAAGACCCGCGACCGCATCGTTCTGGAGAGCCTCGCGCTGTTCAACGTCCAGGGCGAGCGCAATGTCACCACCAACCACATCGCCGCGCACCTGGGCATGTCGCCGGGCAACCTGTACTACCACTTCCGCAACAAGCAGGAGATCATCGCCGAGCTGTTCGGCCTCTACGAGGCGCGGGTGGACAGCTTCCTGCGCCTGCCGGAGGGGCGCGGGGTGACGGTGGAGGACAAGACCTTCTACCTGGAGTCCCTGCTGGCGGCCATGTGGGATTTCCGCTTCCTGCATCGCGACCTGGAGCACCTGCTGGAGTCCGATCTGGAACTCGCCGCGCGCTACCGGCTCTTCGCCCAGCGCTGCCTGGACCACGCCCAGGCCATTTATCGTGGCTTCGTCAGTGCCGGCATCCTGCTGATGAATCCCGCCCAGGTCGAAGCGCTGACCCTCAACAGCTGGATCATCGTCACGTCCTGGGTGCGCTTCCTCTGCACCACCCGTGGCGATGCCGCCGACCTCAGCCAGGAACTGCTGCGCCGTGGCATCTACCAGGTGCTGGCGCTGGAAGGCGGCTACCTCGCGCCCGAAGCGCAGCCGGCGGTCAAGGCGCTGTACGAGAAGCTCTACGTGCCGCTGGAGCAGGTGGTACCGGGCTGATCGAGGAAGCATTGACGCGTGTTAAGGCGAAGCGGCGCGACTATAGTGGGAAAATTGAGCCAAGGAATGCTTGAGTTTTTTGTCCATGTCCAGAACCACACCCAGGATTGTGATACTTGGCGCCGGTCCGTATCGATTCCCCGGCATTGAGCTGGAACGCTACAACGATCTTGCTGGCCTGCAGGGCGATTCCGAAGCCGATGTGCTGTTGGTCGACCTGCCGGGCGCACAGGCGGGCCCGGCCTTGCGGAGCCTGCGCCTCGATCCCCGCTATCGTTTCAGTCTGATCTACTGCTGCCAGGACCAGGATCCCTGGTGCCTTGCCCTGGGTGACGGCCCGCCGCCGGCCGACCCGGGTGCCATCACGCCCCTTTGGCGCCTCTGGCGCGAGCGCTTTGGCCTTTTCAATCGTGGAACGGCCCCGGAACGCTTCGAGGAACGGGTGATGGCGTGGCTCTGGCTGCGCTCACGTGGCGAAGTCCTTGCAGTGCGTGATACCAGCGTGCCCCAGCACTACCGCTATCCGCTGCTGGAAGCCCTGGGCAACGAAGAGACCATCAACCAGTTCTCCTGGCTACAGCTGATGAGCCAGCAGGGCTGGCTGGAGGAGGGGGAACTGCAGGACAGGCTGCGCCTGTGCACCAGCTGTGGCTCGGGCCGCCTCAATTACGTGGATGTCTGCCCCGAGTGCCAGGCCCTGGACATCGGTCGCCAGCCTTCGCTGCATTGCTTCACCTGCGGGCACGTCGGCCCCCAGGAACACTTCCTCAAGGAAGGCGTGCTGCTCTGCCCGAACTGCCTGACCCGTCTTCGCCATATCGGCAGCGACTACGACCGTCCCCTGGAGAACTACCGCTGCCGCAACTGCCAGGCCTTTTTCGTCGATGCCGCCGTGGATGCGCGCTGCCTGGACTGTGGCCAATCCCACGCGCCCGACAAGTTGCGCGTGCGCGAGATACGCCACTTCCGCCTGGCGGAGGCCGGGCGCCTGAGGTGCCGGGAAGGCTTCGGCGCCGGGGCGATGAATATCGAGCACTTCGGCAGCCTCAACTTGTTGCCACGCCAGGCCTTCCTCGATCTGTTGAACTGGCAACTGCAACTGACGCGACGGCACCGGGAGCCGGCCTTTTCTCTACTTGGTCTGCGTTTCGTCAACCTGTTGGAAACCCTCTCCCAACTCGGTGAGATGCGCGGCCACGCGCTGGTGGACGGGCTGGTGGAGCGCCTGCAGGAAGCTGTGCGGGAAACCGATCGTTGCTGCCGGCTGAGCGAGGAGGTGCTCTGGCTGCTGATGCCGCACACCGACGTCACCGGCATGGAGGTGGTACGCAAGCGCCTGGTCAAGGGCGCGGAACGCCTGACCGCCGGGCAGGCGACGTCCATCGAGGTGCGGTTGGCCGTCTTCACGGCTCCCGATGATCAGCAGGACCAGGAAGACGCTGCCCTGCTGCTGGCGCGTCTGGGCGGACAGTTGGGCTGAGCATGGAAGCTTTTGTCGAGCAGTGGCTGCTGCTCCTCGGCGAGTTCGCCAGGAGCGATGGCATTCTGCAAGGTGCCTTCATGTTGCTGCCGGCTTTCCTGCTGCTGGAGCTGCCGCTCAACCTGCTGGTGCTGATCGGCGTCCTGCGCTGGTTCGTCCGCAAGCCGTTCGAGTTGCCCCAGCAGAGTACCTATCGGCCGCGGGTGTCCTGCATCATCACCTGCTACAGCGAGGGGCGGGATGTCCAGACGACCCTGCGCAGCCTGTGCGAGCAGACCTACCCCGGCTACATCGAGATGATTCCAGTGGTGGACGGAGCGGCCGTGAACCAGCCCACCATGCAGGCCGTGCGGGATTTTCGCGTTGATCCGCAACTCTATCCGCGACGCCTGTTGCGACCCATCGCCAAGTGGCAGCGCGGTGGCCGGGTCTCCTCCCTGAACGCGGGGCTGGCGCACTGCACCGGCGAAGTGGTGATGGCCCTGGACGGCGACACCTCCTTCGACAACGACATGGTCAGCCAGATGGTCCGTCATTTCGCCGACCCCGATGTCCCGGCCGTGGCAGGAAGCCTGCGAGTGCGCAATGCCTGGGCTTCGCTCACCACCGCCATGCAGGCGCTGGAGTATCAGCTGTCGATCCACATGGCCAAGATCGGCCTCAGCGAATGGAACCTGGTGAATAACGTTTCCGGCGCGTTCGGCGCGTTTCGCCGCAGTTTCCTCGACAAGATCGGCGGCTGGGACACGCACACCGCGGAAGACCTCGACATCACCCTGCGGATCAAGAACTACTTCGGCCGCAGGCCCCTGCGCATTCCCTTCGAGCCCGGTGCCATCGGCCATACCGATGCACCCGTGACCTTCCTGCAGTTCCTCAAGCAGCGCCTGCGCTGGGACGGTGACCTGTACTTCCTCTATATCCGCAAGCACCGCCACAGCTTCAATCCGCGGCTGCTGGGCTGGCCGAACTTCCTGATGACCCTGATCACCGGCTTCTTCTTCCAGCTGGTACTGCCTTTCATCATCGCCGGCTACTGCCTGGCCGGGCCCCTAGTGCTGCCCTGGCCGCGCTTCCTGGCCCTGGCCGCCCTCATCTACCTGGTCTATCTGGGCATGACGCTGTTGCTCTATGTGGCCATGCTGGCCCTGGTGTCCGAGCGGCCGCGCCTGGACCTGCGATTGTTCCCCGTGGTCTTCGTCTTCCCGCTGTTCATGCTGATCATGCGCATGTGGAGCGCGGTGGCGATGCTCAACGAGGCCCTGCGTCGCGGCCATGAGGAAACCAGCATGGCGCCCTGGTGGGTGCTGCGCAGGGCCAAGAGGTTCTGAGTTGATGATTCGTCCATTTCTTTTCTGCGCACTGTTGCTGGCCGCCGGCATGGTCGGGGCCGAAGTGCTGCCGTTGGCCCGGGTGCTGGATCGCGCCGAAGACGGGGCCGCCCTGCAGGCCAAGGCGGCCGAGCTGCGGGCGCTGGATGCACTCAAGGAACAGCGCGAAGCCGAGGCGGGCTGGCAGTGGTTCGGCTCCGGCAGTACCGGGCACTACCGCGAACTGGTGACCGAAAACCTGCGAGACGACTATTACGGGCGTGACCTGGCCCTCGGCCTGCGCCACCCGCTGCTCGGCAGCCTGCGTCGACAAGTGCAGGCCGTATCGGCGGTGGAGCTTGAGCAGCAGCGGCAGCAGGCGCAGCGCCTGTTGCGCCTGGCGGAGCAGCGGCTGGCCTTGCGCAGCGCCTATGCCGACTGGTGGCGCGCCGAGCAGGAGGACCGCTGGTGCAAGGGGCTGCTGCCCACATCCCAGGCGGCTCGCGAACGCCTGGCCCGGCGTCAGCAGGGTGGCTGGCTGCTGCCTTCGCAGGCGCGATTGCTGGACGGCCAATGGCAGGGTCTCCAGCAGCGTTGCCGGCAGAGCGCGCTCCTGGTGGAGGACACCCGCGCCAGCCTGGCCGGGTTGGCGGGTATGGAGATTGGCCCTGGTCAGCAGGCCGAAGCGGAATCGCTGTCAACGCAAGTGCTGCCGCTGTCCAACTGGCGTCAGGCCCTGGAGGGTCATCCGCGCCTGCAAGAGCGGCAGGACGAACTGCGCCACGCCGAGCGCAATCGGCAATCGCCCTGGTACGAGAGCGTCGACTCAAGCTTCAGCGTTGCGCAGAGCTACGAGTCACGCAGTGGCGCCAGCAAGAGCGGCGACGGCCTGGTGGCCGCCCTCAGTCTGTCCGCACCGTTTGACCTGATGAACTACGGCCGGGCCCGCAATCGCGAAGGCGAGGCGCGCCATCAAGCCGCCCTGGCGCAGTTGGAGGCCGAGCGCCAGCAACTGCTCCAGTCCCTTGGGCAAACCCTGCAGGCCCAGCGCCAGGCAGCACTGGACCTGGATCGAGAGCGCGAGCAGTTGGCCGTTTCGGACCAGGCCCTGCGGGAGCAGCGGCTGCGCGCCGAGCGCTCGGTTTCCGAGAGCCCGGCCGAAGAACTGGCTGTGGAGCTGGAGCGCTACAACAGCGAATTGCGCCTGATTGCCGCCTGGCACGCTGCCTGGCTGCGTGAAGCGGCCCTGCGACTGTTTGTCGACGATGACCAGGCCCTGGCCGGCCTGCTGGGGCCGCGGCGTCTCGACTGGAAGGCCCTGGGTGTGGTTGGGGCGGCGCCGAAGGGCGTCGGCTCGACGGGCTGGAGCCAGGGGGTGTACCTGTGGAAAAGCGAGGCATTGCTGAATCCCGCGACTCGTCACGCGGAACTGCGCGAACTGCGCCGCGCCGGCATGACGCGGCTGTACCTGGGGCTCGATGGTGGACAGGTGGCCGACATCCCGGCCTTGCGCAAGCGACTGCAGGACACCCTTGATGAGGCCCACGGCCAAGGCTTGCAGGTGGTATTGCTGCTGGGGGATCCGGCTTGGCTGGAACCCGCTGGGCGCCAGGGCTTGCTGGACCTGCTCGGTGGGCTCGAGGGGCTGCCGTTCGATGCCCTGCACCTGGATCTTGAGGTGGAGCAGCTCGGCTGGCCGGTGCCCGACCGCCGCTTGCAGGACTGGCTGGACACCCTGGCCGCCGTGTCCGGGGTCGTGTCCTGGTCGCTGGAGCTGTCCAGCCATCCCCGCTGGTTCGCCGAGCCAGCCGTCGGTGCGACCTGCGTCCCCTGTGCCCTGCCGCAGCGCGGCGTGCGGCAGGTCGACCTGATGATCTACACCCGCAATCCCGCCCGAAGCGCCGAACTGGCGGAATCCATCGCCCGGCGCTGGCCGACGCTGCGTTTCCGTCTGGCCCAGAGTGTCGAGCCCCAGCTACCGGCTGGGGAGTCCTGGGCCGGGGCATCGCGCACGCAGTTGCGGGAACAGCTCGAGCGTTGGCGCACGCGCCTGCAGCCCGCCGGGATCACCGGTGTCGACTGGCAGGATTGGACCCATTTTCCCCGTTGAGTCAGGCCATGAAGATTCGATTCTCCAGCCCCAAGGAACAGCAGCCCACCCAGGAGCAGGGGCTCAAGGTGCTCTACGCACCCGGCAAGCGTCTGGCCTTCAAGCTGCGCTGGTACCTGATCCTGCTCGCGGTCACCAGTCCGCTGCTGTTCCTGGTCGGGCGCGAGTTCCTCGGCCTCTGGCTGATCGAGGCGCCGGTGCAGCTGCACCTGCCGTCCACCGAGCTGCGGGCGCGGGAGGCTGGACAGGTGGAGCGCGTGCTGGCCAGGCCCGGCGATCGGGTCGAGGCCGGCCAGTTGCTGGTGAAGATGGATAACCCCGAGTGGCGTGCTCGCCTCGCCCTGCTCGGCGACCCCGCCGTCCAGGCGCGGCGGCCTGCCGGGAGCCGGCCCCTGCCGGAGCAGGAACGTCAGGCCCTGGAACGCCTGCTGGCCAGCGCGGAGAGCCGCCTGGGACGCCTGCGCGGTCTGCTCGCCGCCGGTGCCGCGACCCGGGGTGAGGTGCAGCAGGCCCAGGATGAGCGGGACCGGCGCCAGCGGGACCTGGTGCAATTCGAGCGGCGAGAGTCGCAACCGGTGGACGACACTCTGGAGCGTCAACGCCGACTGGAAAGCGACTGGCTGCAGGCACGTTTGCATGGGCTGGAGCTGAAGGCCGGTGAGTCCGGGGTGATCAGCGAGGTGTTGGTGGATGAAGGCGAAAACGTCGGCCCCGGGACGCCGCTGATGCGCCTGCAGCGTCTGGGCGACGCCGAACTGTGGGTCTATCTCGACCCGCGGGATGCCGTCTATGCCTCTCCAGGCCAGCCCTTCCGGCTGCGCCTGCCGGACGGCACCTGGCTGCCTGCCGAGGTGGTGCGCATGGTGGAGGACGCCGCCCCTGTGCCGGTGGAGCTGCGTGAGGCGTTCAGCGCCCCGAGCCGCAACCTGCGCTTGCTGGCGCGGGTAAAAGGGGAGTGGCCGGCGTTCTGGCGTGTGGACCGTCTGGGTCTGAAGGCGCGCTTCCCCCATCGCTGGCGCTGGCTCGACAGCTGGGCCAGCGGTCGCTGAGCCCCAGTGTTCAGCGCTCCGGCGTCTGACTCGCCAGCCAGTCCGGAATCCGCCGTTCCA
Source organism: Pseudomonas lalkuanensis (assembly GCF_008807375.1). Taxonomy (NCBI): domain Bacteria; kingdom Pseudomonadati; phylum Pseudomonadota; class Gammaproteobacteria; order Pseudomonadales; family Pseudomonadaceae; genus Metapseudomonas; species Metapseudomonas lalkuanensis. The sequence goes on from NZ_CP043311.1 coordinate 272,526, forward strand.
GGTAATAGGCGGGTTTGCGCGGTGATCCTTCGACAAAACCCACATGACCGCCCCGGGGGTGCAGTTCCATGCGGGTGGTGGCCGAGAGTTCGTGGGCTTCCGGCAGGCTGTGGCGGAACACGAAGGGGTCGTCGGCCGACTGGATCAGCAGGGTAGGGATGCGGATGCCGCCCAGGTAGTAGCGGCTGGAGGCGCGGCGGTAGTAGTCGTGGGCATCGTCGAAGCCGTGCAAGGGTGCGGTGATGCGACCGTCGAAGTCCCAGAAGGTACGCATGCCTTCCAGCGAGCCGAGGCGTTCCAGGGTGCAGAGGTGCTCCGTCTGTCCGTGGTGGGCGAACAGGCGCTGCTTTTGTTTCACGTAGTCCACCATCTCGCGCATGAAGTGCGCCTGGTAGACCCTGGAGAAACCGAGGGCGATGCGGTCGGCGCACTGGTCCAGGCGATAGGGCACCGAGACTGCCACGGCGCCCTGCAGGCCGCAGTCTTCCCCGGTTTCCCCAAGGTGTTTGAGCAGCACATTGCCGCCCAACGAGTAGCCGACCGCGTAGAGCGGCGCCAGCGGACGGCTGGCGCGCAGGTGGCGGATGGTGGCGGCCAGGTCTTCGCTGACGCCCGAGTGATAGCCGCGGGGCAGCAGGTTGGGCTCGCCCGAGCAGCCGCGCCAGTTGATGGCGACGCTGGCCCAGCCGCGAGTGGCCAGTTCCTGTTGCAGGCCGAGCACATAGAGCGAGGTGGAAGATCCGGTCAGGCCGTGCAGGACCAGCGCCAGGGGTGCGTCGGCCTCGTGGGGACCATGCCAGTCCAGGTCGAGGAAGTCGCCGTCCTCCAGCCAGAGCCGCTCACGCTGCCGATGGAGATGCGGCGGCGTGCGGCAGAAGGGCGACCAGAGGGTCTGCAGGTGCGGGCCGGGCAACCACCAGGCCGGCTGGAAGCTGGTGCGGGTGGTTACCGGCGAATGGAACGAGTTCATCGGCGTGGCCGTCGGTCAGGCTGCGGGAGTGTCCCCGGCCGCACGCTGCCACAGGGCGTAGTAGACCTGACCGGCTTTCTTCTCGCGGTGCAGGCGCCAGTTGCCCGGCAGGCCCAGTGTGGAGGGCGGGTTCTCGCTTTCGGTATAGACCCAGGCGCGGGGTGCCAGCCAGCCGCGACTCTCCAGCAGGCTGCAAACCGGTTGCAGCAGGCCCTGGTTGAAGGGGGGGTCGAGGAACACCAGGTCGAAGGCGCTGGACGGCTGGGCGTCCAGGTAGCGCAGGGCGTCGGTCTGCAATAGCTGGCCCTTGCCGCAGCGCAGGACGTCCAGATGGCCGCGCAGGGCGGCCACGGAGTCCGGGTTCAGATCCAGCGCCAGGCCTTCGGCGGCACCGCGGGACAAGGCTTCCAGATAGAGCGCGCCGCTGCCGGCGAAGGGGTCGAGCACCCGCGCGCCTTCCACGTATGGCGCCAGCCAGTTGAACAGCGTTTCACGCACCCGGTCCGGCGTGGGTCGCAGGCCGGGACCGTCGGGGAAGGCGAAGCGCCGCGAGCGCCATTCGCCTCCGATGATGCGTAACTGGCCCTGGCCGCCGTGATTCGGCCTGGCAGGTTTTGCGTTTGGCTTGCGCATCAGTGCTCCGGTACGCCGCTGGGCATTTCGGCGGGCTTGTCGGTGGGAGGCGGCAGCTCCTTCTGGGGGACCGTCGGGCCGGCGGTGACGATGACGAACTGGTCGGGGGCCAGGTGTTTGGCCATGGCGGCTTTCACCTGGGCGACGTCCAGCGCCTGGACCTTGGCCATGAAGTCTTCCAGGTAGGTCAGCGGCAGGTCGTAGAAACCGATGGCGCCCAACTGGCCGACGATGTCGGCGTTGCTCGCGGTGGACAGCGGGAAGCTGCCGGCCAGCTCACGCTTGGCGTCATCCAGTTCCTTCTGGGTGGGGCCTTCGGCCAGGTACTGGCGGACGATGTCCTGGATCAGCTTGAGCGTGCCCTGGCTCATTTCCGCGCGGGTTTGCAGGCCGATCATGAACGGGCCGCGCACCTGCATGGCGGTGAAGCCCGAACTGACGCCGTAGGTCAGGCCGCGTTTCTCGCGCACTTCTTCCATCAGCCGGGTGCCGAAGCCGCCACCGCCGAGTATCTGGTTGCCCAGATAGAGCGCGGCGTAGTCCGGGTCGTTCCGGTCGATGCCGAGCTGGGCCAGCATCAGGTGGGTCTGCTTGGACGGGAACTCGATATGGTTGAGGCCGGGCTTCGGAGCCTGCGGTTCCGGCAGCTTGGCCAGCGCCGGGCCTTTCGGCAGGGCCTTGGAAACCTGGTTGGCGATGGCTTCGGCGTCGGCGCGGGACAGGTCGCCGACCAGGGCGATCACCACGTTGCCGGCGGCGTAGGCCTTCTGGTGGAAAGCGCGCATCTGCGCGACGGTGATACCGGGGACGGACTTCTCGTCGCCTTCGCTCGGGTGGGCATAGGGGTGTTGGCCGTAGAGCTTGTCGAAGAGTTCCAGGCCGGCGAGTTTGCCGGGGTTCTGCTTCTGGTATTCGAAGCCGGCGAGCATCTGGTTCTTGATCCGCGCCAGGGAGTCTTCGGGGAAGGTCGGCGCGCCGATCACCTGGGTGAACAGGTCCAGGGCCGGCTGGCGCTGTTCGGGAGCGGTGAGGCTGCGCAGGCTGGCGATGGCCATGTCACGGTAGGCGCCGTTGCCGAATTCCGCGCCCAGGCCCTCGAAGCCTTCGGCGATGGCGGTGACGTCCTTGCCCGCCACACCCTCGTTGAGCATGGCGTTGGTCATGGTCGCCAGGCCGGGGATTTCGCCGTCCTGGCTGCTGCCGGCGGCGAAGGTCAGGCGCAGGTCGAACATCGGCAGTTCGGGAGCGGCGACGAACAGCACCTTGGCGCCTTCGGCGGTGGTCCAGTTCTGGATGTCCAGGGTGCGGCGGGTGGGTGTCTTGCCGCCCAGTTCCGCCAGGGATTGCAGGCCCTGGGCCGGCGCCGGAGTGGCGGTTTCAGCGATGGTGGTGGTCGGGCGATTGACGATGAAGGCCAGCACGCCGAGCAAGGCGATCAGGGCCAGGCCGAGCAGGCCGTAACGCAGGCCGTTGCGCTCACTCATTGCGGGCCTCCTCGGGCAGGATGTGGGCGACGCTCAGGCGGTCGCGGGTAAAGAAGGTCCTGGCGGCGGCCTGGATGTCGGCAGGCGTCACGGCTTCGAGGGCCGCGAGATCCTGGTCCATCAGCTTCCAGGACAGGCCGACGGTTTCCAGTTGGCCGATGGTGGTGGCCTGGCTGGTGATGGAGTCACGCTGGTAGACCAGGTCGGCGATGGCCTGGGCGCGTACGCGCTTGAGTTCGTCGGCGCTCGGCGGGGTGTTCTTCAGGTCTTCCAGCTGACGCCAGATGCCGGCCTCGGTCTGCTCCAGGGTCTTGCCCTTCTGCACGTTGGGGGTGGCGCTGATGACGAAAAGGCTGTCGCCACGGGGGAAACCGTCGTACCAGGCGGAGGCCCCGCTGACCAGTTCCTCGCCGCGCTCCAGCCGGCTGGACAGGCGTGCGCTGTAGCCGCCGTCGAGCAGGGTGGAAATCAGGCGCAGGGCGTGGACCTGGCGGGCGTCCCTGGCGGTGGCCAGCCCCGGCACGTTGAAGCCCATCAGCAGGCTCGGCAGCTGGGTGCGCACGTGCAGGGTGAGGCGACGTTCGCCGGGGGTGGCCAGCTCGAGGGGCTTCTTCGCAGGCGGCACTTCACGCTTCGGAATGCCGGCGAAATAGCGCTCGGCCAGGCCCTTGACCTCGTCCGGGGTGACGTCGCCCACCACCACCAGGGTGGCGTTGTTCGGCGCGTACCAGGATTCGTACCAGTGGCGCAGCTCCTCGACCTTCATGCGGTTGAGGTCGGCCATCCAGCCGATGGTAGGGATGTGATAGCCGCTGGCCGGGTAGGCCATCGCCTTGAAGCGCTCGAACGCCTTGGCGGTGGGCTTGTCATCGGTGCGCAGGCGGCGTTCTTCCTTTATCACCTCGATCTCGCGGGAGAACTCTTCCGGCGGCAGTTTGAGGCTGGCCAGCCGGTCGGCTTCCAGCTCGAAGGCCACGCCCAGGCGGTCGCGGGCCAGCACCTGGTAATAGGCGGTGTAGTCATCGCTGGTGAAGGCGTTCTCTTCGGCGCCGAGCTCCCGCAGGATGCGCGAGGCTTCGCCGGGGCCGAGCTTGCGGCTGCCTTTGAACATCATGTGCTCGAGGGCGTGGGAGAGACCGGTCTGGCCGGAGGTCTCGTAGCTCGAGCCGACCTTGTACCAGAGCTGGGAGACCACCACGGGCGCGCGGTGGTCCTCACGGACCACGACCTTCAGGCCGTTGTCCAGGGTGAACTCGTGGGTGGGTTGGTTGTCTGCAGCGAGGGCCAGAGCGGGCAGACAGAGAGCGCAAAACAGCAAGCCGGCGGCTTGTCGGGCAGTGGCTTTCATCAATGTTCTTGACCTGTCGGACGGCCCCGGCGGTCGTACCGCCTGCGGGCGAAGAGGTGCTAGGATACCCCATCCTTTCCCGGGGCGGCGAAGCTGGCCGGCATAGAGCCAGTACGGCCGCTCCCTTGAGATGCATTCGACTCATGTTTGGTTCCAACGACGACAAGAAGGCTCCGGCCCAGGCCGGGGAAAAGAAATCCTTGTTCGGCTGGCTGCGCAAGAAGCCCCAGGAAGTCACTCCCGCCGCTCCGGCGGAGCCGGTGGCCCCTGTCGAGGCCGATGCCCCGGCTGCACCTGCGCCTGCCCCCGAAACCGTTCCGGCTGCCCAGCCTGCAGCTGCGCCAGTGGCCGAGCAGGCCCCCGCGCCCGAGGTTGCTCCCGCGCCGGTCGAAACGCCGGCTCCTGCTCCGGTTGTGGCAGAGGCTCCGGCCGCCGCGCCGGTGATTGCCGAAGCGCCGGTAGTCGCCGAGCCTGCTGCACCTGCACCTGCACCTGCACCTGCACCTGCACCTGCATTTGTCGCCGAGCAGCCTGCTCCGGTGGCCGTCCCTGCTCCTGTTGCCGAACCCGCCCCGGCCCCCGTCGCCCAGGCGGAGCCGGCCAAGGCCGGTTTCTTCGCGCGGCTCAAGCAGGGCCTGTCCAAGACCAGCGCCAGCATCGGCGAAGGCATGGCCAGCCTGTTCCTCGGGCGCAAGGCCATCGACGACGATCTGCTGGATGAAATCGAAACCCGTCTGCTGACCGCCGATGTCGGCGTGGAAGCCACCAGCGCCATCGTCCAGAGCCTGACCCAGAAGGTCGCGCGCAAGCAGCTCGCCGATGCCGATGCCCTGTACAAGGCGCTGCAGGACGAGTTGGCCGCGTTGCTGCGTCCGGTCGAGCAGCCGCTGAAGATCGACAACGGCCACGCGCCCTACGTGATCCTCGTGGTCGGCGTGAACGGCGTCGGCAAGACCACCACCATCGGCAAGCTGGCCAAGAAGCTGCAGCAGGATGGCAAGAAGGTCATGCTCGCCGCTGGCGACACCTTCCGTGCCGCCGCCGTGGAACAGCTGCAGGTCTGGGGCGAGCGTAACAACATCGCCGTGATCGCCCAGCACACCGGCGCCGACTCGGCTTCCGTGATCTTCGATGCCGTGCAGGCCGCCAGGGCCCGAGGCGTCGATGTGCTGATCGCCGACACCGCCGGCCGCCTGCATACCAAGGACAACCTGATGGAAGAGCTGAAGAAGGTGCGCCGCGTGATCGGCAAGCTGGACGACTCGGCTCCCCACGAAGTGCTGCTGGTGCTGGATGCCGGCACCGGGCAGAACGCCATCAACCAGGCCAAGCAGTTCCACCAGGCGGTCAATCTGTCCGGCCTGGCCCTGACCAAGCTGGACGGCACCGCCAAGGGCGGGGTGATCTTCGCCCTGGCCAAGCAGTTCGGCCTGCCGATCCGTTATATCGGCGTGGGCGAAGGCATCGACGATCTGCGTACCTTCGAAGCCGACGCCTTCGTGAAGGCCCTCTTCGCTGAGCGGGAGTCCGCATGATTCGATTCGAGCAGGTCGGCAAACGCTATCCCAATGGCCATGTTGGCTTGCACGAACTGAGCTTCCGCGTTCGCCGCGGCGAGTTCCTCTTCGTCACCGGCCACTCCGGCGCCGGCAAGAGCACGCTGCTGCGCCTGCTGCTGGCCATGGAGCGTCCCACCAGCGGCAAGTTGCTGCTGGCGGGGCAGGACCTCTCGACCATCACCAATTCGCAGATCCCTTTCCTGCGCCGCCAGATCGGCGTCGTGTTCCAGAATCACCAGCTGCTGTTCGACCGCAGCGTGTTCGACAACGTCGCCCTGCCGCTGCAGATCCATGGCCTGTCCAAGGCGGAGATCGCCAAACGGGTGAGTGTGGCGCTGGAGCGGGTTTCCCTGGCGGACAAGGCCGAGCTCTACCCGGCCGACCTGTCCACCGGCCAGCAACAGCGCGTCGGCATCGCCCGCGCCGTGGTGCACCGCCCGGCCCTGCTGCTGGCGGACGAACCCACCGGTAACCTGGACCCGCGCCTGGCCGCCGAGATCATGGGCGTATTCGAGGACATCAATCGCTTGGGCACCACAGTGCTGATCGCCAGCCACGACCTGGCGCTGATCGCGCGCATGCGCCATCGCCTGCTCACCCTGCAACGCGGTCGCCTGATCGGTGATGGGGAGGCTGTCTGATGAGCGCCAAGCAGATGCCGCCGCCGAAGCCCGCCGAGCGCGTGGGGGCTTCGCCCCGGCACGTCGAGTCGCCGGAGAAGGGTGACGACGGCCCGGATTTCCGCACCCTGCTGCACGCCTGGCTGGAAAGCCATCGCGCAAGCCTGGTGGACAGCCTGCGCCGCTTGGGCCGTCAGCCCGTTGGCAGCTTCTTCACCTGCCTGGTGATGGCCATCGCCCTCAGCCTGCCCATGGGCCTCTCCCTGCTGCTCAGCAACGTCGAGCGCCTGGGCGGTTCGTGGCAGCGCGCGGCGCAGATTTCCCTGTTCATGAAAATGGACGCCAGCGAATCCCAGGGGCAGAAACTGCGCGACGAGATCGCCGGCATGCCCGACGTCGCCGAGGCCGAGTGGATCAGCCGCGAGCAGGCCCTGGCCGAACTGCAACAGCAGTCAGGCCTTGGGGAAGCGCTCAAGGAACTGCCGCAGAACCCGCTGCCGGGTGTGGTCCTGGTGACGCCCAAGGAAGTCGACAAGGCAGGGCTGGAAGCGCTGCGCCAGCGTCTCTCGGAGATGCCGGGTATCGAGCAGGCGCAACTGGATCTGGTCTGGGTCGAGCGGCTGTCGGCCATCCTCAAGCTGGGCGAGCGTTTTGTCTTCGGTCTGGCGGTGCTGCTGATCCTGGCGCTGCTGCTGGTGATCGGTAATACCATTCGTCTGCATATCGAGAACCGCCGCACCGAGATCGAGGTGATCAAACTGGTGGGCGGAACCGATAGCTACGTGCGTCGCCCCTTCCTTTATATGGGCGCGCTCTATGGCACCGGCGCCGGCCTGCTGGCCTGGCTGGTGCTGGCCTATGGCCTGGATTGGCTGAACGACGCCGTGGTGCGTCTGGCCGGCCTCTACGGCAGTGATTTCGCCCTGGCGGGCGTGCCATTGGCCGATGGTCTATCCCTGCTTCTGGGCGCCGTTCTGCTGGGCTACATTGGTGCCTGGCTGGCCGTCGCCCGTCATCTCAGTGAGCTGGCGCCCCGTTAGAAGCAACGACTTTTCGCGGGGTTCGCGAGGGGTGTAAGGAAACTTTTACACCCTCTTGCAGTCATATGGGCCAGTGCTACACTGCGCGAGCTTTAGTGAATCGGAGGATTCGCATGACCACTTCCCTGCAACCTGTCTATGCCCTGGCCCCCGGTGCGAACCTGGAGGCATACGTGCATGCGGTCAACGGCATCCCGCTGTTGTCCGTCGAGCAGGAGCGCGATCTGGCCGAACGCCTCTTCTACGAACAAGATCTGGAAGCGGCACGGCAAATGGTATTGGCGCACCTGCGCTTCGTCGTGCACATCGCCAAGAGTTATTCCGGCTACGGCCTGGCCCAGGCCGACCTGATCCAGGAAGGCAACGTCGGCCTGATGAAGGCCGTGAAGCGCTTCAACCCCGAGATGGGCGTGCGCCTGGTGTCTTTCGCGGTGCACTGGATCAAGGCCGAGATCCACGAGTTCATCCTGCGCAACTGGCGCATCGTCAAGGTCGCCACCACCAAGGCGCAGCGCAAGCTGTTCTTCAATCTGCGCAGCCAGAAGAAGCGTCTGACCTGGCTGAACAATGATGAAGTCCACGCGGTGGCCAACACCCTCGGTGTCGAGCCCCACGAAGTGCGCGAGATGGAAAGCCGGTTGACCGGCCAGGACATGGCGTTCGATCCGGCGGCGGATGCCGACGACGACACCGCCTTCCAGGCACCGGCCCATTACCTGGAAGACCACCGCTACGACCCGGCGCGCCAGCTGGAGGAAGCGGACTGGAGCGACAGCTCCACCGCCAACCTGCACGAAGCCCTGGACGGCCTGGACGAGCGCAGCCGCGACATCCTCTACCAGCGCTGGCTGGCCGAGGAGAAGGCGACGCTGCACGACCTGGCGGCCAAGTACAACGTCTCCGCCGAGCGTATTCGCCAGCTGGAGAAGAACGCCATGAACAAGCTCAAGGGCTTCATTCAGGCGTGATGCTGAAACCTAAGAAAAGCCGCACCTCGGTGCGGCTTTTTTCTGTCTGGAGAAAACCACCATGCCCTTGCCGCAACTGCGTTCCAGCCACTGGTTGCTGTTCGCCGCGGTCGCCGCGCTGTTCTTTTCCATGGCGCTGTGGATGAGTCGGCAGTCCGATAGGGCTGAGCCGCTGCCCTGGCTGGTGGATTGGCAGGAAACGGTGATCGTGCCGCTGGCCGACGGCGATCTGCCACTGGAGAAGCTGGCCGAGCTGGCGCCCGGCGAGCTCTGGCTGCAACCGCGCCAGGAAGGCCCGCGCCTGGTCTTCCGCTCCGAGCAGCAGCGGGATGAAGGCGTCTGGCGCCTTGAGGCGGAGCTGGAACTCAGCGACAGCGAGCGCACCAGCCTGGTCAAGGTGCTCGGCAAGGGCACCGACGAGCAGCCCCTGAGCGGCGACATGCTGCAACAGCTGGGCAGCCATCGGGTAGGGGTGCTGAACATGGTACCCATGGTCGAGGTGCCTGCCGCGCGGCTCGCCGCCAGTATCGGCCTGCCCCGGCTGCGGTTGCGCACGGGGGAGGGCGAGGCGTGGATCTATCCCCAGCAGGGGCTCAGCGCGCACCTGCTGGAGGGCCAGGTGCAGTTGCTGCATCTCGTACCGCGCGAGGCGATGAAGCAGTAAGCGGGAAGTGCCCGCAGAGGCGGCTTCAGAGCTGCTGCAGGTAGCTGCTGCCGCCCAGCTGGTTCATCTGCCGACGGATCCAGCCGGCGCGCGTAGCGACGTAACCGCTGGGACGGGATGGGCTCCATTTGCGCGGGTTGGGCAGCACCGCCGCCAGCAGGGCCGCCTGTTGGCGGGACAGCCGTGCGGCCGGCACGCCGAAGTGCTGGCGTGCTGCGGCGTCTGCACCGAATACGCCATTGCCCCACTCGACGCTGTTCAGGTAGACCTCAAGAATGCGGTGCTTGGGCCAGAACAGCTCGATCAGGCCGGTGAACCAGACTTCCAGACCCTTGCGGACCCAGTTGCGGCCGGACCAGAGGAACAGGTTCTTTGCCACCTGCTGGCTCAGGGTGCTGGCGCCACGGATCGAACCGCCGCGCTCGTTGTGCGCCATGGCCTTGCGGATCGCGGGGATGTCGAAGCCCCAGTGCTCGGCGAATTTCTGGTCTTCGGCGGCGATCACCGCGATCTTCAGGTCATCCGGCAGCTCATCCCAGGACACCCAGTCGCGCTTGATATCGATGGGCTTGCCGTCGATCCATGACTCGATCTTGCGTTCCACCATGACCATCGAGCCTGGTGTGGGTACCCAGCGGAACAGGATCACCAGCAATACGGACGCCGCCGCGAACCAGAGCAGCAATTTGAACAGGCGGCGGCGAATGGTGCGGAACATGCTGGGTTGGCCCGGGGAAATTTGCGCGCCATTATAGCGGCCGTCCGTCCTCTGTCTGGAGTCCTCATGGCGCGCCTTTTCCTGCTGTTGTCAGCATTCGCCGGTTTCACCGGGGTGGCCCTCGGCGCCTTCGCCGCCCACGGCCTGAAGAGCAAGCTGACGCCCGAGTACCTGGCCGTATTCCAGACCGGCACCCACTACCAGCTCATCCACGCCCTGGCCCTGTTCGGCGTGGCCCTGCTGGCCCTCCACGTTCCCGGGCGTCTGGTGAATCTGGCGGGTGGCTTCTTCGCCCTTGGTATCCTGCTGTTCTCCGGCAGTCTCTACCTGCTGACCCTCAGCGGCATCGGCAAGCTCGGCATCGTTACCCCCTTCGGCGGCCTGGCGTTCCTCGCCGGCTGGCTGTGCCTGGGGCTGGCCGCCTGGAATACCGTTCCGCGCTAACTTGACCGTGGCGTCAAATTGCGGGACGAATGGCGCCGTTTTGCCTTGGTCCCGCGAGGCGATCGGGCTAGAATGCCGTCCCCTTTTCCAGTTGTGACTGATCCGTCATGCGTATTCAGTTGAACGGCGAATCCTTCGAGCTGCCCGATGGCCATACCGTCGCAGACCTCATTTCCCGCCTGGATCTTGCCGGCCGCCGCGTTGCGGTCGAGCTCAATCTCGACATCGTGCCGCGCAGCCAGCACGCCGCCACGGTCCTTTCCGAAGGTGACCGCGTCGAGGTGGTCCACGCCATAGGCGGCGGCTAGCCGAGCGGGCCTTGGCCCGTCCCGTCGCTTACCCGCAGCGCCCGTTCCCGCGCATCAAGCAATTCCCTCTGCCCGCTAGGAGTCCAGCATGAGCCACACGCCGATCGACAAGCCCTTCACCCTCGCGGGCCGCACCTATCAGTCGCGTCTGCTGGTGGGCACCGGCAAGTACAAGGACCTCGAAGAAACCCGCGTCGCCATCGAGGCTTCCGGCGCCGAGATCGTCACCGTCGCCGTGCGCCGCACCAACATCGGCCAGAACCCGGGTGAGCCGAACCTGCTGGATGTGATCTCCCCGGACAAGTACACCATCCTGCCGAACACTGCCGGCTGCTATAACGCCGACGAGGCCGTGCGCACCTGCCGCCTGGCCCGCGAGCTGCTGGATGGCCACAACCTGGTCAAGCTGGAAGTGCTGGCGGACCAGAAGACCCTCTTCCCCAACGTCGTCGAAACCATCAAGGCCGCCGAGCAGCTGGTCAAGGACGGTTTCGACGTGATGGTCTACACCAGTGATGACCCCATCATCGCCCGCCAGCTGGCCGAAATCGGCTGCATCGCCGTGATGCCCCTGGCCGGCCTGATCGGTTCGGGCATGGGCATCTGCAACCCCTGGAACCTGCGCATCATCCTTGAAGAGGCCAAGGTTCCGGTGCTGGTGGATGCCGGTGTGGGCACCGCTTCCGACGCCACCATCGCCATGGAGCTGGGCTGCGAGGCCGTGTTGATGAACACCGCCATCGCCCACGCGCAGAACCCGGTGATGATGGCCGAGGCCATGAAGCACGCCATCGTCGCCGGCCGCCTCGCCTACCTGGCCGGGCGCATGCCGCGCAAGCTCTACGCCAGCGCATCTTCGCCGCTGGATGGTCTGATCCGCTGAGAATCCGCGATCGGCTGCGCGTCGGTCCGGGGGCGTTAAAAACAGGCTGGAGCGCCAGCCCGGTCGGAATACTGATTTACAGCTGTAAACTCCGCTTCCTCGCCTGTTTTGTCTTGCATGGCTTTAGCTCGCAAGATCGATCAGGTTCTGTAAGTTTGCTAACAGGTTTTCGCAATGATTGAAGAACAGGGCTCGCCGGCTGAAGCCGACGAAACGCGCCACCGCCGCACCATCAAGAGTTTCGTGATGCGTGCCGGGCGCATGACCGAAGGCCAGCAGCGTGGCCTCGACCAGGGCTGGCCGAAGTTCGGCCTGGAGCTGGCCGACGGCCCGCAGGACTTCGATGCCCTGTTCGGTCGCAGTGCGCCGCGCACCTTCGAGATCGGTTTCGGCATGGGCCATGCCACCCTGGAGATGGCTGCTGCGGCGCCGGAGCAGGACTTCATCGGTGTCGAAGTGCATCGTCCGGGGGTTGGCGCCTTGTTGAATGGCGCCATGACCCAGGGCCTGACCAATATCCGGGTATACAGCTGCGATGCCCTGGAAGTGCTGCGCGACTGCGTCGCCGATGGCAGCCTGGACCGCGTCCTGCTGTTCTTCCCCGATCCCTGGCACAAGTCCCGCCACCACAAGCGGCGCATCGTCCAGCCGGCCTTCGCCGAGCTGGTCCGGCAGAAGCTCCGGGTCGGCGGCGTGCTGCACATGGCCACGGACTGGGAACACTACGCCGAGCACATGCTGGAAGTGATGAATGTCGCACCGGGTTACCGCAACCTGGCCGAAGATGGCCGCTACGTGCCGCGCCCGGAAGAGCGCCCGGTAACCAAGTTCGAGCGCCGCGGCGAACGCCTCGGCCACGGCGTCTGGGACCTCAAGTTCCAGCGCATCGATTGACCGGGCGCCGCCCAGCGGCGCACCGGCACACCTGACTAGACCGGGACCACCCGGCACCTCACCTGATCCGACGATAGCAACGCCTGTTCACTGAGCGGGCGGCATAAGAATAAGAGCGACGTGGCTGCCACTGCGTCGTGAGGAGAAGGCTGTGTTGTTGAGAACTTTCGGATATCTGCTCCTGGCCGGCTGTGCCCTGCAAGCCCAGGCCAAGGTCGACGCTACCCAGGCCGCCCGACTCGGCCAGGACCTCACCCCCCTGGGCGGCGAACGCGCCGGCAATGCCGCCGGCACCATCCCGGCCTGGGATGGCGGTCTCGCTACCCCGCCTGCCGGCTACGAGCCGGGCATGCATCACCCGGACCCCTACGCAAGCGAGGCCCCGCGCTTCGTCATCGATGGCAAGAACCTCGGCCAGTACGAACAACTGCTGACGCCGGGGCACAAGGCCCTGCTGCAGGCGCACCCGGAGTACAAGCTGCGGGTCTTTCCGACCCACCGCAGCGCTGCCGCACCGCAGCGTATCTACGATGCCACCCGCTTCAACGCCGAGAACGGCGCGCTGATCGCCGGCGGCAACGGTGTGGAAGGCGTGGCCGCGGGCGTGCCATTCCCGATCCCGGCCAACGGCCTGGAAGCCATCTGGAACCACATCCTGCGCTATCGCGGCGAGCAGATTCACTTCACCACCAACCAGGCGGCGGTCCTCGCCAACGGCAGCTACAACCTGCTGAAACTGGAGCGGGACATCTACTTCGTCTACGGTCGCGAGGGCATGACGCCGGGCAAGCTGGAGAACACTCTGTTCTTCTACAAGTACCGCGTCGTTGCGCCGGCCAAGCTGTCCGGATCGGCCCTGGTGGTGCAGGAAACCCTCGACCAGGTGCTGTCGATCCGCAAGGCCTGGCGTTTCAACCGCGGCGAGCGTCGCGTCCGCCGCCTGCCGATGCTGGCCTACGACACCCTGCAGCCCGATACCAACGGCCTGGCCACTGCCGACGTGGTGGATTCCTACAACGGTGCCCCGGACCGCTACGAGTGGCAGTTGCTGGGCAAGCAGGAAATGCTGGTGCCCTACAACAGCTATGCGGTGCACCAGAAGGGGATTCCCTACCAGCAGATCCTCAAGACCAGCTACGTGAACCCCGAACTGCTGCGCTACGAGCAGCATCGCGTCTGGGTGGTGGAGGCGACCCTGCGCAAGGGTTTCAGTCATCCCTACGCCAAGCGCCGCTTCTATCTGGATGAGGACAGCTGGCAGGTCCTCGCTGTCGACCTCTACGACAAGGACGGCGGCCTGATCGGGATGCAGGAAAGCCATCCGATCAGCTACTACGATGTCCCCATGTTCGGCAGTACGCTGGAAACCATCTACGATTTCGTGGGTGACCGCTACTTCGTCGACGGGCTCGACAACAACGAACCCATGTATGACTTCAAGGCCGTGCTCAGCCCGAGGGATTTCACGCCCCAGGCGCTGCGACGCGAAGGCAACTGATTCCGGCCTGCCTGGCCATCCCAGCCGCCCCTCGGGGCGGCTTTTTAATGGGCGGGTATTTGTGGGAGCGATTTCAATCGCGAATGAATTCGCTCCCACGAGGGGCTGCTGCCCCGCTCGCTCAGTGCATAGGGTGGATGTCGCTCTTCACATCCACCAGCGGAGCCCTTCCGAACCTCAAGCGGTGGAGCTGCCCGGAAGGCCCGTCAATTGATCAGCTCCGCCCCGGTCAGGGTCGTCTCCGGCAATGCCGGCGGCGCGGGGCTGATCTGCATGTACTTGATGCTTTCCCGTGGAATCAGCAGCAGGTCGCCATCCACTTCGATGCTGAGAAAAGGGGACTCCAGTTGGCGGCGCAAGCCCCTGGCCACTTCGACCGGGTCGGCGGTTTGCTGGGGAAAACGCAGGGCCAGGCGCTGGCCGTCCTGGAAGTGCAGGTAGAGGTGCTTGATCGGTTTCATGGGCGTGCTCCCGGCGGTGGCGGCCGGGAGCCGCCGATCCTAGTTGCGATCGGCGATCACACCGATCACGAAGAAGACTAGTAGCAGGACGGGCGCCAAGGTGTAGTTGTTGAAGTAGCCCAGTCCTTTGGCCAGCCAGGGCGTCAGGTAGATCATCGCCAGGCCGTAGCCCACCGCGCACAGCAGCACGAAGAGCAGGGTGCGGAAGAGGAAGTTGAGGCTGCCGATGCGCTGTTGCACCCAGGCGTTCAGGGCGGGGCCGAACAGCACCAGGACGGTGGCCATGATGGCCAGGGCGATGTCATGCAGGTGGCCGCGGCTCCAGCGCGAGAGGGTGGCGATCAGGTCCAGTACGACTTCCATCCAGAGAATCCTTGGCGAAATGGTTCGGGGGCAGACGATTCCAAATCCGTGGTGCGCCCGTCAAGGCAGGAAGTGCTGCAGCAGGTCGTTGAGGAACAACTGGCCCTCGGGGGTGGCCACGAGCCGCTCCGGGTCCTTCAGCAGCAGGCCGCGGGCCTCGGCTTCGGTGCGCGCCGCTGCCAGGTCGGCCAGCGGCATGCCGGTGCGCTGAGTGAACAACGCTGCGGGCACGCCGTCCGTGAGGCGCAGCACGTTCATGAGGAATTCGAAGGGCAGCTCGCCCTGGTCGAGGTGGCGCTCGCCGGCCTGGAAGCGTTTGGCCGGGTCCAGGTAGTCCTTCGGCAGGCGGGTCTTCCAGCTGCGGATGATGCGGCCTTCCGGGCTGCTCAGCTTGGCGTGGGCGCCAGCGCCGATGCCGAGGAAGTCGCCGAAGGTCCAGTAGTTGAGGTTGTGCTGCGCGCGCAGGCCGTCCCGGGCGTAGGCGGACACTTCGTACTGGGCGTAGCCCCGTTCGGCCAGCAGGGCCTGACCGGCTTCCTGGATGTCCCAGAGGATGTCGTCTTCGGGCAGTTCCGGCGGCTGGTTCCAGAACACCGTGTTCGGCTCCATGGTCAGCTGGTACCAGGAAAGGTGCGTCGGACCCTGGGCGATGGCTGTTTGCAGGTCTTCCAGGGCGTCTTCGATGGACTGGTCCGGCAGGCCGTGCATCAGGTCCAGGTTAAAGTTGTCGAAGCCGGCCTTGCGCGCCATGTCGGCAGCACGCACCGCTTCGTCACCGTCGTGGATGCGCCCCAGGGCCTTGAGCTTGGCCTCCTGGAAGCTCTGCACGCCAATGGACAGGCGATTGATGCCGAGCTGGCGGTAGGCGGCGAACTTGGCTTGCTCGAAGGTGCCGGGGTTGGCTTCCAGGGTGATCTCGATGGCACGCGCGAAGGGCACCCGCTGTTCCACGCCGTCCAGCAGCCGGCCAATGGCGTTGGCGCTGAACAGGCTGGGGGTGCCGCCGCCGAAGAAGATCGACGTCAGCTCGCGACCGTGGACATGGCCAAGATCCTGCTCGAGATCAGCCAGCAGCGCGTCGATATAGGCTTCTTCAGGCAGCTCCGAGCCGGCGGCGTGGGAGTTGAAGTCGCAGTAGGGGCACTTGCGCACGCACCAGGGAATATGGACGTAGAGCGCCAGGGGCGGGAGCTGGAAGCCTGATGCCCCGACCTCCGGGTGCGTGCCTGGGCCTTTCATATCCCCAGCCGCTGCTTGAGCAGGGCCATGGCGCGGGCGCGGTGGCTGAGCTGGTTCTTGTCGGTGGGGGAGAGCTCCGCAGCGGAGCTGTTGCATTCCTCGACCCAGAACAACGGGTCGTAGCCGAAGCCATGCTCGCCACGGGCTTCGAACAGGATGCGACCGCGCCAGCTGCCTTCGCAGAGGATCGGCAGCGGGTCATCGGCATGCCGCATCAGCGCCAGGCTGCAGATGAACTGCGCGCCACGCTCGGCCTCGGGAACGTCGCGCAGGACGTCCAGCAGCTTGGCATTGTTCGCCGCATCGCCCTTGCCGTCGGCATAGCGCGCCGAATAGATGCCAGGGGCGCCGCCAAGGAAGTCCACCGCCAGGCCGGAGTCGTCGGCCAGCGCCGGCAGGCCGGACAGGCGGGCCGCATTGCGGGCCTTGAGAATGGCGTTCTCGACGAAGGTCAGGCCGGTTTCTTCAGGCTCGATGTCGCTGAACTCGGCGATGGAGCGCACTTTTACGCTGTCACCGAGCATGGCCTGGAGTTCCTTGAGTTTGCCGGCGTTGTGGCTGGCCAGCACCAGTTCTTTGAAGGGCATCATTCGTCGGGGAAGAATTCCTGGTCGAAGCTGAAGCTGTGGGGGGCTTCATCTGCGCGTTGCACATTGAGGGTGAAATTGAGCATTTCACGCTCGTTGAAGGGGAACTGCGCCAGGTAGTAGATGGCCTCGCCTTCACTGATCTGCTTGAACTGCAGCGGCGTGACCTGGCCGAGCAGATTCTTCACCTGGCCGCTGACCTGGGCGGTGCTGGGCTTGCCGGCCTTGAGCACGGCGACGTTGACCACGCCTTGCGTCTTGCTGCGGGTCAGGCCGACGGCGGCAGCGATGTCCGGCTGCAGGAAACTGGAGTTGAACGCGTTGTAGTGCACGTCCAGGTCGCCGAAGGTCTGCTTGCGCTCGGCAGCTGCCGGCAGCGCCAGGCAAAGGGCGAAAAGGAACAGGGCTAGACGACGCATGGTGTGCCTCCTTTATTCAGATCGCGATGCGGTGGTCCGCAAGACTCGGACCGCTGACGCGATAGATGCCGATCTCACCCAACAGATTAGGCCAAACCCGGCTGGGCAGGTTGTGCCGATGCTCGTGGTCCACTGCCAGGCGGTCGAGCACTTTCACCTGCATTTCGTGGCACAGCGCCTCGAAATCCTTGAAGGTGCAGAAGTGGATGTTCGGCGTGTTGTACCAGGTGTAGGGCAGGAATTCCGACACCGGCATGCGCCCGTAGCGCGCCAGGTACCAGCGGCAGCGCCAGTGGCCGAAGTTGGGGAAGGTGATGATGCATTCGCGACCGACCCGCAGCATTTCCTGGAGGATCCGATCGGGGTAGTGCACCGCCTGCAGCGCCTGGGTCATCACCACCACGTCGAAGCTGTTGCTGGCGAAGTTGCCCAGGCCCTTGTCCAGGTCCTGCTCGATCACGTTCACGCCACGGTCGATGCAGTGGGCGATGTTCTCGGGGTCGATTTCCAGGCCATAGCCGGTGACCTGCTTGTTGTCGCGCAGCCAGGCCAGCAGTTCGCCGCGGCCGCAGCCGAGGTCGAGTACCCGGCTGCCGGCGGGAATCCAGTCCTGGATGATTTCTAGGTCGGCACGCATGGGTTACACCGCAATCCTGTTCATGTAGCTGCTGAAGGCCTGGAGGTAGCGCGGGATCGGCATGAGGAATGCATCGTGGCCCTGGGGCGCATCGATTTCCAGGTAGCTGACGTTTTTCCGCGCGGCGGTCAGGGCGTCGACGATTTCCCGCGAGCGGGCCGGGGAGAAGCGCCAGTCGGTGGTGAAGGACATCACGCAGAAGTCCGCCTTGGCCACCGCCAGGGTCCGCGCCAGGTCGCCGTCATGGGCAGCCGCCGGGTCGAAGTAGTCCAGCGCCTTGGTCATCAGCAGGTAGGTGTTGGCGTCAAAGCGCCCGGAGAATTCCTCACCCTGGTAGCGCAGGTAGCTTTCCACCTGGAATTCCACGCTATGGAAGTCATAGTTGAGCTTCTCGCTCTTCAGTCCGCGGCCGAATTTCTCGCCCATGGCGTCGTCCGACAGGTAGGTGATGTGCCCTACCATGCGCGCCAGCATCAGGCCGCGCTTGGGGATCACGCCCTGCTCCTGGAAGTGGCCGCCGTGGAAATCCGGGTCGGTGAGAATGGCCTGGCGAGCCACTTCGTTGAAGGCGATGTTCTGGGCCGAGAGCTTGGGCGCCGAGGCGATGGCCAGGCAGTGACGCACGCGATCGGGGTAGCTGATGGTCCATTGCATGGCCTGCATGCCGCCGAGGCTGCCACCGATCACGGCGGCCCATTGCTGGATACCGAGGACATCCGCCAGGCGTGCCTGGCTGTTGACCCAGTCTTCCACCGTCATCACCGGGAAGTCGGCACCGAATGGCGTGCCGGTAGCCGGGTTGATGCTGGAGGGGCCGGTCGAGCCGTTGCAGCCACCGAGGTTGTTGAGGCTGACGACGAAGAACTTCAGGGTGTCGATGGGCTTGCCCGGGCCGATGCAGCTGTCCCACCAGCCCGGCTTGCGGTCGTCCATGCTGTGGTAGCCGGCGGCGTGATGATGGCCGGACAGCGCATGGCAGATCAGTACGGCGTTGCTGCGGTCTGCATTCAGTTCGCCGTAGGTTTCATAGACCAGCTCGTAGTCGGTCAGGCTGCGGCCACAGGCCAGTGCCAGCGGCTCGCTGAAGCGCTGCACCTGGGGGCTGACCAGGCCGACGGAATCTGCGGGAATGGCGGTGGGCATCGCGACCCTGCTCTCAATCTGGGAAGGGCGCCAGTCTAAAGAGCGCCGCCCCCAGCGGCAAGCGCGGGGGGTGGCGGCTAAGACGTTGAATAATCAGGTGCAGCGGGCGTTCAGGCGGACTCGCCACCGCGCTGCCTGCGCGATGCCACCGGCAGGCTGACGACCTTGTTCATGCGCTGCATGGGCGAGGGGCGGCGGAAGGTCCGCAGCATCTCGTTGGCTTCGGCGATCTGCTGCTCCAGTTCCTCGGTGTAGCGCTGCAGTTGCTGGCCGCGCTGGCGGGTGAGCTGGGTTTCCTGGGCCAGGGCCTTCAGCCGCAGCATGTGGGTCTCCAGCAGCTGCTTGTGCTCCAGGGTGTGCTGCATCAGCGGCATCAGGGCGTCGCCGGCCCACTGCGCGACTTCCAGGCGCAGGCGCTGGTGCATGCCGATGAGTTCCTGCACCAGGGTGTCGAAGAAGCGTTTACCGAGTTGGCGCTGCTCGGTCAGCAGGGTCTTGGGATGCAGGCGGAACTGGTCGGCCTTGGCGCGCAGCTGGCGAAGCTCGCGGAGATAGCGCTGCACATTGAATTGCGGCGCGTCGACCGCGTTCAGCGGGTTTTCTTCGTTGTGCCGGCGATAGATGGCCGCGACCATCTTGTTGGCCATTTCCGCCTCGTGTTCGAGGCTGTGCAGGTCGTGCTGCACCGAATGGAAGAAATGCACGATGCCCTGGTTGATGCCCACCGTGGTCCAGCTGCCGGTGAGCTCGCGGCGCAGGCGCGCCAGGTGTTCGTCCAGGCGCTCGGTGCGCACGGCATTGCGCAGGACGTCGCCCTGGCGCTTGAGCAGGCGCTGGTTGGTTTTCAGGCCGAGCAGGCGGCGATGGTGCTGGGCATGGTCTTCCTTGGTCCGCGCGGTCAGCTCGAAGAGCATCTGGCCGTTGTCCTGCTGATGGCTGTCGAGCATCGACTGCTGCTCGCGGACCTTCTCCAGACGCAGGTTGAGCACGTGCAGGCTGTTCTGCAGTTGCGACATCAGCTGATGCGCCACGTGGTCTTCGATCAGGCGTTCCTTCTGGGTGACGATGCGCTCGCAGAGCAACTCTTCCAGTGTGCCGATCTGGCTGCGGGCGAGCAGTTCGCCGTCCTTGCGCACCTTGGCCAGCAGCGCCTGCTTGGCCGAAAGCGGCAGCACTTCGTCGCTGCGAATGCCCAGCTGGCGGGCAGTGGTTTCCTGGATGCGGCGAATGGCGTTCTGCACGAAATTTTCGCCGGCCAGGTCGTCCCAGAGCACGTCAACCTTGTTCAACACGGCGAACAGGTGCGCCTGGGTGTCTTCGTCGAGCTGGCGGATGTGCTGCTGCCAGACGCTCATGTCGCTGGCGGTGACGCCGGTATCGGCCGAGAGCAGGAAGACGATGGCCTGGGCGGCCGGCAGCATCGACAGGGTGAGCTCGGGCTCGCTGCCGAGGGCGTTCAGGCCGGGGGTGTCGAGGATGCGCAGGCCCTGGCGCAGCAGCGGGTGGTCGAAGTTGACCATGGCGTGGCGCCAGGCCGGCACCAGGACCTCGCCGGGGCGGCCGGTGGAATCGAGCATGTCCGGATGGAAACCGAGCTGGATGGCCTGCTCCACCGGCATCGGCTTGGTCCGCGCCACCTGGGTGAAGGCCTGGATCATGTTGTCCGGGTCGCTCGGGTCCAGCGGGATGTTCACCCAGTGCCGCGGCGCGCGCTTGAACTGGGCCACGCTGGCTTCGGCCATGCGCGACTCGATGGGCAGCAGGCGGATGTAGGAACGCTCGGAGCGCGGGTCGTAGAACAGTTCGGTGGGGCACATGGTGGTGCGCCCGGCCTGGGACGGCAGCATGCGCTGGCCGAACTCGGAGAAGAACAGGCAGTTGATCAGCTCGGTCTTGCCGCGGGAGAACTCGCCGACGAAGGCCAGGGTGATGTGATCGGTGCGGAGCAGGCGCTGGGCGCGTTCCAACTTGGCGGAGAGCGCTTCGGAGTTGAGCCGGTTATGTTCGAGCCAGCTTCGATAGCGGGTGATCTCCCGCAGCAGCTCGCGTTTCCAGGCTACGTAGGCGTCGACTTGCTGACTGAGTCGCTCCATGCTCATCCAGGCTCTCCTCGGGATCACGCGTCCTGCGTACGGGGATTGAGACGAATTTCGAATCGAAATGCCGACGCTGACGGTCATACCGCTGCATCCGGAAGCTCGCTCCGGGTCAGGGTAAAGGCAGAGTGCCAGCCACTCATTGCTGGGCATTATGCGCTTTGAGGGATGAGCGTCAATTGGCCGGCTCGCCATGCCCGCCTTAAGGTCGGTCAGGGCTGCCGAGCGGTCAGTCCCGGCAGGTCGGGGAGCGTGCGCGGGCGCTGGATGCGCACCCGCTTCTGGCGGTTCAGCTCGCCGCTTTCCAGGCTCACCTGGCTCTTGGCGACCCCGAAGGCCTCCGCCAGGAAGGCCATCAGGTGGGCGTTCGCCTTGCCTTCCACCGGCGGCGCGGTGAGGCGGATCTTCAGCCTTTCGCCATGCAGCCCGGCGAACTCGTCACGGCTCGCCTTGGGTTGCAGATGGCAGTCGAGGATCAGGTCCTCGCCTGCCCAGCGGTACCAGCTCATCAGAGGAACGGGCTGAGGATCTGCGGCATGCCGGTCATGGCGGCCAGGTTGCCGATCACCAGCATGTCCAGCAGTTTCAGCGCAATGAAGGCGAAGATCGGCGAAATATCCAGGCCGCCAAGGTTGGGCAGTAGCTTGCGGAACGGCATCAGCAGCGGTTCGCAGATCTGGTTCACCAGCTGTGCGCCGGGGTTGTAGCTGCCCGGCGCGACCCAGGACAGGATCACGCTGATGATCAGGGCGAAGAAGAACACCTTCAGGAACAGCGAGGTGACGCCGATGATGGACCAGATCAGCAGTTGCAGCAGGTAGCCGCCGACGCCGTAGCCCATGAGGGTCAGGGTGACGACCATCAGCAGCAGCTGGACCAGGATGGCCAGCACCAGGGACGCGAGATCCAGGCCGCCGAAGCCGGGGATGATCTTGCGCAGCGGGTTGAGCAGCGGCTTGGTGGCGCGCACCACGAACTGGCTCAGCGGGTTGTAGAAGTCGGCGCGCACCAGTTGCAGGATGAAGCGCAGCAGGACGATCAGCAGGTAGAGGCTGCCGAGGGTCTGGATCACATAGATGGCTGCGGTGTTGAGTCCGGTCATCGAAAGCTCCTTATTGGCCCAGTTGTTCGGCCAGCTCGGCCGAACGCCGGTCGGCGGCGTTCAGGGCCTGTTGCACCAGGGCTTCGAAGCCGCCGGCCTGGAAAGTCTTGATCGCCGCTTCGGTGGTGCCGTTGGGCGAGGTGACGCGGCGGCGCAGCTCGGCGGCGTCGACGTCGCTGGAAACCGCCATGCGCGCGGCGCCCAGGGCGGTCTGCAGGGTCAGCTGCTCGGCGGTGGCGCGGGGCAGTCCGAGTTTTTCGCCAGCGGCGGTCATGGCTTCCATCAGCAGGAAGAAGTAGGCCGGGCCGCTACCGGAAACAGCGGTCACGGCGTCGATCAGTTTCTCTTCCTCCAGCCAGAGGGCGATGCCCACGGCGGACAGCAGCTGCTCGGCCTGCTCGCGCTGGGCGGCAGTGACCTCGGCGTTGGCGTAAAGGCCGCTCGCGCCCAGGCCTACCAGAGCCGGGGTGTTGGGCATGCAGCGCACGATCGGGCGCGCGCCGAGCCAGGCGGCCAGGCTGGCGCAGGTGATGCCGGCGGCGATGGAAACCACCAGCTGGCCATCCTTCAGGCTGGGTGCCAGGGCCTGGCAGACCGCCTTCATGACCTGCGGCTTGGTCGCCAGGACCACCACGTCGGCGCCTTGCACGGCGTCGGCGTTGCTTTCCACCACGTCGATGCCGTGCTCGGCGCTGATCTTCGCGCGCTGCTCGGCGCCGGGATCGCTGGCGCGGATGTGGTCGGCGGCGACGCCCTGGGCGCGCAGGCCGCCGATCAGGCTGGCGGCCATGTTGCCGGCGCCGATGAATGCAATGCGGGGAGTGCTCATGAATGCTTCCTTAATTAGTGCGAGGGCTGGCCGTAGTCGCGGGCGCCGAACAGCGCGGTGCCGATGCGCACCCAGGTGGCGCCTTCGGCGATGGCCGCTTCCAGGTCATGGCTCATGCCCATGGACAGGGTGTCCAACGAGGGGTTCAGCGCCTCCTGCAACTGGCGCAGGCGGGCGAAGGCGGCATGCTGCTCCGCCGGGTCTTCGGTGGGTTCGGGAATCGCCATCAGGCCACGCAGGCGCAGGTTCGGCAGCTCGGCCACGGCAGCGGCCAGGGCCGGCAGATCCTCCGGGGTGCAGCCAGACTTGCTGTCCTCGCCACTGACGTTGACCTGCAGGCAGATGTTCAGCGGCGGAAGGTGCGCGGGGCGCTGGGCGGAGAGGCGTTCGGCGATCTTCAGGCGGTCCACCGAGTGCACCCAGTGGAAATGTTCGGCAATGGATTTGGTCTTGTTCGACTGGATCGGGCCGATGAAATGCCAGGTCAGCGCAAGGTCAGTGAGCTCGACCTGCTTGGCCAGTGCTTCCTGCAGGTAGTTCTCGCCGAAATCGGCCACCCCGGCGGCGAAGGCTTCGCGGACGGCGTCGGCGGGTTTGGTCTTGCTCACGGCCAGCAGGCCGATGCTGGAAATTTCTCGCCCTGAGGCTTGCGCCGCCTCACGGATACGCGCGCGAACCTTTGCAATATTGTCTGCTATCGTGGACATTACCTGCGCTCTACAGCCCGGCCTGAGTGGGGTCTGCGGCATTCTAACTGCCGCTGAAAAATGTAGCGAGCTACGGCCGGGCAGGTCGGTATCGACAGCCTCAGGCCCGGCGCGGTGATCATTCAGCAGTCTGCAAACCGTTTGCTTCGAATTGGGGAGCCCCATGGATATTACTGAGTTGCTTGCCTTCAGCGCCAAGCAGGGCGCTTCGGACCTGCATCTCTCGGCCGGCCTGCCACCTATGATTCGCGTCGATGGCGACGTGCGCCGGATCAACCTGCCGGCCCTGGACCACAAGCAGGTCCACGCGCTGATCTACGACATCATGAACGACAAGCAGCGCAAGGATTTCGAGGAATTCCTCGAGACCGACTTCTCCTTCGAAGTCCCTGGCGTCGCGCGTTTCCGGGTCAACGCCTTCAACCAGAACCGCGGCGCCGGCGCCGTGTTCCGTACCATTCCCTCCAAGGTCCTGAGCATGGAAGACCTGGGGATGGGCGAGATCTTCAAGAAGATTTCCGATGTTCCGCGCGGCCTGGTGCTGGTCACCGGCCCCACCGGTTCGGGCAAGTCCACCACCCTGGCGGCCATGCTCGATTACCTGAACAGCACCAAGTACCACCACATCCTCACCGTGGAAGACCCGATCGAATTCGTCCACGAGTCGAAAAAGTGCCTGATCAACCAGCGGGAAGTGCACCGCGACACCCTCGGTTTCAACGAAGCCCTTCGTTCGGCCCTGCGTGAAGACCCGGACATCATCCTGGTGGGCGAGATGCGCGACCTGGAAACCATCCGCCTGGCACTGACCGCAGCGGAAACCGGTCACCTGGTATTCGGCACCCTGCACACCACCTCCGCGGCCAAGACCATCGACCGCGTGGTCGACGTGTTCCCCGCCGAGGAAAAGGCCATGGTCCGCTCCATGCTTTCCGAATCCCTCCAGTCGGTGATCTCCCAGACCCTGCTGAAGAAGATCGGCGGCGGCCGGGTGGCGGCCCACGAGATCATGATCGGCACCCCGGCCATCCGTAACCTGATTCGCGAAGACAAGGTGGCGCAGATGTACTCCGCCATCCAGACGGGCGGCTCGCTCGGCATGCAGACCCTCGACATGTGCCTCAAGGGCCTGGTCGCCAAGGGCCTGGTCAGCCGCGAGAGCGCGCGGGAAAAGGCCAAGAGCCCGGAAAACTTCTGACCCGCCTGACCGGCGCCGGCATCGAACAGCGAGAACGCCATGGAATTCGAGAAACTGATGCGCCTGATGGTGGAAAAAGGCGGTTCCGACCTCTTCATCACGGCGGGTGTGCCGCCGTCGATGAAGGTCAACGGCAAGATCATGCCGGTGACCAAGAACCCCATGTCGCCGGAAATGACGCGGGAAACCGTGCTGGGCGTGATGAACGAGCAGCAGCGCCGTGACTTCGCCGAGCACCACGAATGCAACTTCGCCATCAGCGCGCGGGGCATCGGGCGTTTCCGTGTCAGCGCCTTCTACCAGCGCAACCTGGTGGGCATGGTGCTGCGCCGGATCGAGACCACCATCCCTACCATCGATGAGCTGAAACTGCCGGAAATCCTCAAGAAGCTGGCACTGACCAAGCGCGGCCTGGTGCTCTTCGTCGGCGCCACCGGCACCGGCAAGTCCACCTCCCTGGCGGCGATGATCGGCCACCGCAACAAGAACAGCAGCGGCCACATCATTTCCATCGAAGACCCGATCGAATTCATCCACCAGCACCAGAGCTGCATCGTCACCCAGCGTGAAGTGGGCATCGACACCGAGTCCTTCGAAGTGGCCCTGAAGAACACCCTGCGCCAGGCGCCGGACGTGATCCTGATCGGCGAGGTGCGGACCCGCGAGACCATGGACCACGCCATCGCCTTCGCCGAAACCGGCCACCTGTGCCTGGCCACCCTGCACGCCAACAATGCCAACCAGGCGCTGGACCGCATCATCAACTTCTTCCCCGCCGACCGGCAGCAGCAGGTGTGGATGGACCTTTCGCTGAACCTCAAGGCCATCGTCGCCCAGCAACTGGTGCCGACTCCGGACGGCAAGGGCCGCCGCGCGGTGATCGAAGTGCTGATCAACACCCCGCTGGCCGCCGACCTGATCCGCAAGGGCGAGGTACACGAACTCAAGGCCCTGATGAAGCGCTCCTCCGAGCACGGCATGCAGACCTTCGACCAGGCGCTCTACAACCTCTATTCCCAGGGCGAGATCACCTACGAAGACGCCCTGCTCTACGCCGACTCGGCGAACGACCTGCGCCTGATGATCAAGCTCGGCTCGGAAACCGATGGCGAGCACCTGCAGCACATGAGCGACGGCCTGTCGCTGCAGGTGTCGGAAGAAGACCCGGGGCGCCGCTTCCGCTAAGCTTGCGCTCCATGAACAAGCCCGCTTCGGCGGGCTTCTTCATGTCCGCGATTCACACATCCCTGCAGGAGGCAGCATGAACACCCGTCAGGACACCCACAGCAAGGTCATCGGCTACCTGCTCTGGATTTTCGGATTCCTCGGTTCCCACCGCTTCTACTATGGCAAGCCGGTGACCGGCACCATCTGGTTCTTCACCCTGGGCCTGTTCTTCATCGGCTGGATCATCGACCTGTTCCTGATCCCGGCCATGGACCGCGAGGCTGGCCTGCGCTTCAACGCCGGCCAGTACGACTACAACGTCGCCTGGATCCTGCTGACCTTCCTCGGCGTCTTCGGCGTGCACCGCATGTACCAGGGCAAGTGGATCAGCGGCATCCTCTACCTGCTTACCGGCGGCTTCTTCCTGATCGGCGTGCTCTACGACTTCTGGACCCTGAACACCCAGGTGTCGGTGCTCAACGCGCGCTAAGCCGATTCCTGTCCTTGTGGGGGCGAATTCATTCGCTAACCGGACCGCCAGGTCCGGCCTGCAAGCTTTGCCGGGGACGCTGCGCGTCCCTTCGCGAATGAATTCGCCCCCACAGGATCAATCCCTCTCGGCCTGACCCCTTCGTCGGAACCCGTGGCGGCCCCCCGCCTTGCGGCCTATGTTCCAGCGTGGGGCGCCTGCTTCGCCCCCTGCCTGGTCGCGCAAGGAGGTGACGCCATGAACAGTGTCAAAGATGTTCGTCCCGCAGTCCTCGACCTGATCGGCAACACTCCGCTGGTGCGGGTCACCCGCTTCGATACCGGCCTCTGTACCCTGTTCCTGAAACTCGAATCCCAGAACCCCGGCGGTTCGATCAAGGACCGCATCGGCGTTGCCATGATCAACAGCGCCGAACGTGATGGCCGGCTCAAGCCTGGCGGCACCATAGTCGAGGCGACCGCCGGCAACACCGGCCTGGGCCTGGCCCTGGTGGGCCGCGCCAAGGGCTACCGGGTAGTGCTGGTGGTGCCGGACAAGATGTCCACCGAGAAGGTGCTGCACCTGAAAGCCATGGGTGCCGAGGTGCACATCACCCGCTCCGATGTCGGCAAGGGGCACCCCGATTACTACCAGGATCTGGCCGGCCGCCTGGCCGCGCAGATTCCCGGCGCCTTCTTCGCCGACCAGTTCAACAACCCGGCCAATCCCCTGGCCCACGAGAGCACCACCGGCCCGGAGATCTGGCAGCAGACCGGGCAGGACGTGGACGCCATCGTCGTCGGCGTCGGCTCCGCCGGTACCCTCACCGGCCTGACCCGCTATTTTCGCCGGGTGCAGCCGGCCCTGGAGATGGTCCTGGCTGACCCGGTGGGTTCGGTGATGGCCGAGTACGTGCGCAGCGGGACCCTGGGCGCGGTCGGCTCCTGGGCGGTGGAAGGCATAGGCGAGGACTTCGTGCCGTCCATCGCGGACCTGTCCAGCGTGCGCCATGCCTATTCCATCAGCGACGAGGAGAGCTTCGCCCACGCCCGCGAACTGTTGCGCGTCGAGGGCATCCCCGGAGGGTCGTCCACGGGCACCCTGCTGGCGGCGGCGCTGCGTTACTGCCGCGAGCAGAAGACGCCGAAGCGGGTGGTCAGCTTCGTCTGCGATACCGGCACCCGCTACCTGTCGAAGGTCTACAACGACCAGTGGATGACCGACCAGGGCCTGCTGGCGCGCAAGCGCTACGGCGACCTGCGCGACATCATCGCGCGGCGCTACGAGGACGGCCGGGTGATCAGCGTGGGACCGGACGACACCCTTCTCACTGCCTTCCAGCGCATGCGCCTGGCGGATGTTTCGCAATTGCCGGTGCTGCGGGACGGGGATCTGGTGGGGGTGGTGGACGAATCGGACATCCTGCTCGGCGTGCACGCCGACGCCACGCACTTCCGCCAGCCGGTGGCGAGCGTCATGACTACGCGTCTGGAGACCCTGGCACCGGATGCCAGCCTCGCCGAACTGCAGGAAGAGCTCGACCGCGGCCTGGTCGCGATCATCGCCGACACCTCCGGATTCCACGGCCTCATAACCCGCTCCGACCTGCTCAATCACCTGCGGAGGACCCTTGCATGAGCCAGCAGGACGACACCGATCCACGCGCCTTCGCCACCCGCGTCATCCACGCCGGCCAGGCCCCGGACCCCTCCACCGGAGCCATCATGCCGCCGATCTACGCCAACTCCACCTATGCCCAGGAAAGTCCCGGCGTGCACAAGGGACTGGATTACGGCCGCTCCCACAACCCTACGCGCTGGGCCCTGGAGCGCTGCGTCGCGGACCTGGAAGGCGGCGCTCAGGCCTTCGCTTTCGCCTCAGGGCTGGCGGCTATTTCCACGGTACTGGAGCTGCTCGACAGCGGGTCCCACATCGTTGCGAGCAATGACCTCTACGGCGGCACCTTCCGCCTGTTCGAGCGGGTGCGGCGAGTCAGCGCCGGGCACAGGTTCAGCTTCGTCGACTTCAGTGATATCGGTGCGATCCAGGCGGCGATCCAGGACGATACCCGCATGCTCTGGGTAGAGACCCCGAGCAACCCGCTGCTGCGCCTGGCCGACCTGGAAGCCATCGCAGAGCTGTGCCAGGGGCGGGGCATCATCCTGGTTGCGGACAACACCTTCGCCAGCCCCTGGGTGCAGCGGCCCCTGGAACTCGGCTTCGACCTGGTGGTGCATTCCACCACCAAGTACCTCAATGGCCACTCCGACGTGATCGGCGGCATCGCCATCGTTTCCGCCGACCGCCGTTGCGAACCGCTGCGCGAGCGCCTGGGCTTCCTGCAGAACGCCGTGGGCGCCATCGCCGGGCCTTTCGACGCCTTTCTCACCCTGCGCGGGGTGAAGACCCTGGCCCTGCGCATGGAGCGCCACTGCCATAACGCCCAGGAACTGGCCTACTGGCTTGAGCAGCAGCCGCAGGTGGCGCGGGTCTACTACCCCGGCTTGCAATCCCATCCCCAGCACGCCCTGGCGCGGCGGCAGATGCAGGGGTACGGCGGCATGATCTCCCTCGACCTGCGGGCCGACCTGGCGGGTACCCGGCGATTTCTCGAGGCGGTGCGCATCTTCACCCTGGCCGAGAGCCTGGGTGGCGTGGAGAGCCTGATCGAGCACCCGGCGATCATGACCCACGCCAGTATCCCGGCGGAGATCCGTGCGGAGCTGGGCATCGGTGACTCGCTGGTGCGGTTGTCGGTGGGGGTGGAGGACGTGGACGACCTGCGCGCGGATCTGGCGCAGGCGCTGGGGAGGGTTTGAGGGCTCCCGGGCTCAGACTGGGCAACGTCGTGAGGCGGGACTTTTCCCCCTCACCCCAGCCCTCTCCTTGCAGGGAGAGGGGGCGGGGGGGAGGGCGTCAGTTGCCCGGTTTCAACACCAGCGTCTCCTGGCTATTGGCCTTCACCTCATCCTCGGCAAAGTGCATCGGCACGTATTCGCCGCGTATGTAGGCCTCGGCCTGGTCCTTGTAGTGACGGTCAAACGGCACGCCGCTCTGGCCGACCGGGTTGATGCCCAGGGCATGCTCGGCGTCGGCCATGTCCACCAGCCGGCGCGTCGAGGGGCCGTGGAACACTTCCCAGGGCGCCGGGCCGACGCGGTGGGACAGGTTGTTGGGTACCTCGTGACCACCCGGCGCGGCGAAGGGGCCGACATTGAACAGCTGGTTCAGCGGCTTCTGCTGCCCCAGCGGATGGCTGTGGGTCAGGGTGTGGCCATTGCCCCATTGCCATTTCGCGCTGTCCTCGCCCAGGGTCTTCTTCAGGTGCGCGAGGCTGGCCTGCCAGGCGGCCTTGACCACCTCCGCGCGGCCTTCCTTCTGCGGCGTATCGCGCTTGTCCCACCAGGGCGATGCCGGGTCGCTGGTCAGGCGCGGCAGGGCGGAGTCGAGGATGCGCGTTTGCAGCAGGCTGTCGAAGAAGGCATCGCCCAGCTCGTCGCGCATCATCGCGTTGGCCAGTTCGAAGGTGAGCTGGTTGAACAGCGTGGCTGCGGCGGAGTCCAGCGGATGGTCGCCCGTCCAGCCGGCCAGTTGCTCCACCAGGGCGCGCTCGGCATCGTTGGCCGCCGCCGCGCGCAGGTCACCCAGGATGGGGGCGAGCAGGCGCGGGCCATAGCCGGTGGTGGTGTCCAGCTGCAACGCCTGGCTGTTCTGCACATCCCACTTCACGCCCGGCTGGGCCAGCAACTGGTTCAGGCGCACGCCGCGATCCGGCAGGTTGTAGTAGCCCGGAATGGCGACGCCCGTGGGCGACAGCGGCTGGTAGTTGGCCGAGACGATGAAGCCGCGCTCGGGGTTTTCCTCGTGGGGGTTGGCACTGAAGGGCAGGTAGCCGGGTTTGTCGGCCTCGCTGGTGCTGCCGTCGAGGATGAAGTAGGGATTCACGCCGTCCGGGCGTTGCGGCAGTTTCGCCGCCGCCCACCAGCCGATGTCGCCGGCGGCGTTGGCCCAGATCACGTTGAGGCCGGGGGAATGGATCTTTTCGGCGGCGGCGCGGGCCTTGTCCAGGCTGTCGGCGCGGTTGAGCTGGTAGAAGGCGTCGAGGATGGGGTTCTCGGTTTCCAGGAAGGCCCACCACATGGCGATGGGCGTCTTGCCGGCGGCAGCGCCCAGGGCGTCGTTGATGATGGGGCCGTGGGGCGAGCGGCGCAGGGTCAGCTTCACCGGTTCGCCGTCCTTGACCTGGATGGTTTCCTCGCGGCTTTCCAGGTTCACCCACTGGCCCTGGTACCAGACCTGATTCGGGTTGTCCGGATTGCTCTTTTCGGCGATCAGGTCGAGGTCGTCGTTCTGGAACATGGTCAGGCTCCAGGCGAACTGGCGGTTGTGCCCGAGGGACGCGACCGGGTTCAGGGCCTGGTGGTGGCCGTAGAGTTCGAAGCCCGGATAGCTCAGCTGCGCCTCGTACCACACCGCTGGCACGGCAAAGCGGATATGCGGGTCGCCGGCCAGCAGCGGCTTGCCGCTGGCGGTGCGGCTGCCGGATACGGCCCAGGCGTTGCTGCCCTCGAACTGCGGCAGGCCGGCTTCGATCAGGGCTTGCTGGCTGAGGTGCGCGAGCTTGTTGAGGTCCTGCCAATCGCCCTTGGCCAGCGGCTGGCCGATCACGCCTTCGGGGTGCCAGTGGAGGTCGAAGGCCTTCAGGTAATCGGCGCCCAGTTCGTCGCGCACGTAGGTGATGACCGGTTCGGTGCGGAACGCGGCGGCGAAGCTGTAGGCCATGTAGCCGGCGACGGAAAGGGTGTCGGCAATCGTGAAGGGGCGTTTCTCGATGCCCAGCAGGTCGAACTCCACCGGTGCCGGGCGGCTGGCCTGGTACTGGTTGATGCCGTCGAGGTAGGCCTGCAGGGCCCTGGTGGCCGGGCTGTCCTGGTCCATCTTGCGGGCGTACTCGTCGGCGTGGGCGCGAATCCCCAGGGTGCGGAACAGGCGATCGGTGTCCACCAGGCGGGCACCGAGCACTTCGGCCAGCTCGCCACGGGCGAGCCGGCGCAGCATTTCCATCTGGAACAGGCGGTCCTGGGCATGGACGAAGCCCAGGGCGCGATACAGGTCGGCTTCGTTGGCGGCCTGGATGTGCGGCACGCCGCGCTCGTCGTAGCGCACGGTCACCGGGGCCTGGAGGTGGGCGATGGCAAGCTCGCCATCGCGCACGGGTTTCTTGCTCTCGCTGTACCAGGCGGCGCCGCCGGCGGCCGCTGCAATGACGACGGCCAGGACAGTCAGGGTGCGTTTCATGCACGAAATTCCTTGTTGTTATGGTCGCGGCATTTTCCCCAAGCGGAACCTGGCGGGCATTGACCAAATACGTGCGAGCTGAAAGTCTTTGGTCAATCTCGAGGAACCGCTATGTCCACCGTCGAATCCGATGCCTCCAGCTTCGTCCCGCTGACTCATTCGGCCACCCTGCGTCGCCTGCTCTACGAAGCGCTGTCCGAGCTTGGCCTCGATCCGGGGCGGGTGTACCTCGGCGTGAACCAGCACCGTCGCCCGGGACCGCCGCCGGTGGACGGCCGCTTGCGGCACGACGATGCGCCGCAGTTCTGGCTGGCCGCTGACTCGTTGGTCGGCGACCCCGATATCGGACTGCATCTGGGCGAGGTCATGAAGCCGCGCTTGCTCGATGTGGTGGGCTACCTGCTGCTGGCCAGCCGTGATCTGGACGAGGCGTTGGCGAGCTTCCTGCGCTTCCAGCACATCCTTTCCGGCGGCTTCGTCGCCCAGCTGCGGACCGAAGGCGCGCAGGCCCGACTGGTGATCGACCTCAACTACCTGGGTTTTTCGTCCCTGCGCCAGCAGATGGAGTGCCTGGCGCTGCTGTTCGCCAAGCTGCTGGGCTTCATCACCGATGGCGATTTCCGCCTGGAGGGCGTGCAGTTCCGCCATTCCCGGCCGGCGCGGGTCAGTGAGCATCAGCGGTTGTTCGGCCTGTTGCCGGAGTTCGGCTGCGAGCACGACGCGCTGCTGTTCCCAGCGTCGCTGCTGAAACGCCCGTCGCGTACCGCCAATCCCGAGCTGCACCAGATGCTCTGGCGCCACGCCGAGGCGCAACTGGAGGCGCTGGCGGGCAATGACCTGCTCAACCGCCTGCGCTACCTGCTGGGGGTTCGCCTCGGTGAGGCGGACTGCTCGCTGGAAGCCTGCGCGGCAGAACTGGGCCTTGGTGCGGGCGGCTTGCAGCGCGCCCTGGCGGAGCAGGGCAGCAACCTGCGCAGGGTCCGTGAGTCGGTGCAGCGGCAGCGTGCAGTGGAGCTGCTGCGGGAGGGCAAGGCGATGCGCGAGGTGGCGCGGGCTTGCGGGTTCTCGGAACTGTCGCCGTTCTATCGGGCCTTTCGCCGGTGGTACGGCATGCCGCCGGAGGCCTATCGGGCGCGGCTGAACGCGGTCTAGGACGGCTCGCGCCAGGCGCAGAAGCATCCAGCCGCCAGGGTGCTGCCGGCGCGCACCGGGCGGTTGTCGATCAGGGCTTCGAGGATGGGTTCGATGAAGCTGTTGGCCGAATTGCACACCGCGCCTTCGCTGTACGGGCCGAAGTAGGCCAGGCGGCCCTCGCGGTCCCAGATGCCCACCGCGGGCACCGCCGGCAACTCTTCGGCGCCAGGTATTCCCGCCAGTGGCTGCAGGGCTTCCAGGCCCGGCGGGAGCTGACCCTTGCTGCCCGGCTTCTGCAAGGCGTGGAAGGTCACGCCCTGGGGCGCGAAACGCTGGATCAGCTCGGCCAGGTGCTGCTGGTTGCCAGCGTTGCAGGGGCAGGCCGGGTCCCAGAAATGCACCAGGCGGATCGGCCCCGGTCCGGCGAGCTCGGCCGGCAGGCGCAGCTGTTCGCCGGAGAACACCGTGGCCTGGGTGTTGAAGGGCCGGACGTAGCGCGACTCGTACCAGCGCAGGGCCAGCAGGATGGCGCCGACGCAGGCGAGGAGGGCGAGGCTGGTGAGCAGGGTCTTGGGCTTGAATGCGCGCATGGATATGGGCCTGTGCGGGGGCGCGTAGCTTGCCACGTTGCGCCGGGCAGCAGAATATCGGCAGCCGGCCAGGACCCCAGGCGGTCCTGTGGATAGCGTTGTTTCATTCAGGGAAAGCCCGATGTCAGACCCGTTCCAGCCCGATCTCCTGCGTCCGCTGTTGCGACCCTTGGCCGCAGGTGCCGCCGACCTGCGCCAGACCCAGAGCTATCGCGCGTTCTACCGGCTGGACTTCGCCTCGCGCCTTCCGGGCGTGCAAGCGCGCCTGGGCTGCGCCGAGGCGGCCGGGTATTCGCTGGTCACCCAGCTCTGGCTGCCCCCCGAACCGCGCGCGAGCCTGGTGATGCTGCACGGCTACTACGACCACATGGGCCTCTATGGTCATCTGGTGGAGTGGGCGCTGGGCATGGGGTTCGCGGTGATCGCCTGCGACCTGCCCGGCCATGGGCTGTCCAGCGGCGCGCGGGCCAGCATCGGTGACTTCGCCGAGTACCAGGCCACGCTCCAGGCCTTGCTGGACGAGGCCGCGGCCCTGAACCTGCCGCAACCCTGGCACCTGGCCGGGCAGAGCACCGGCGGCGCCATCCTGCTGGATTACCTGCTGACCGGCACACCGCGCCCGGAGCTGGGCGAGACCCTGCTGTTCGCGCCGCTGGTGCGTCCGCGCGCCTGGGGCTGGTCGAAGTTCAGCTACCAGTTGATGCGGCACTTCGTCGAAAGCATTCCACGGCGCTTCAGCGTCAACTCCAGCGACGCCGAGTTCATCGAGTTCGTCCATCACAAGGACCCGCTGCAGCCGCAGACCCTGCCCACCGCCTGGGTCGGCGCGCTGGCGCGCTGGGTGCCGCGCATCGAGCGGGCACAGCGCAGTTCGCGCCGGCCGCTGGTGATCCAGGGCGACGGCGACATGACGGTGGACTGGCGGCACAACCTCAGGGTGCTGGCGGAGAAGTTCGACCAGCCGGAGGTGCTGATGCTGGAAGGGGCCGGCCACCATCTGGTGAACGAGGCGCCGGCCTATCGCGAGCGGTACTTCGGCTTCTTGCGGGAAAGGCTGGGGTAGTTCTCGCAGGTAGGTGCCGGGCTGGCCCCACATCCGTAGCCGCCTTGAAGGCCCCTGCTGGGCTTGGCTCAGCGCCAGCCCACGAAAAGCGTCAGAACCCCTGGGCTGAGGCGTCCTGGCCCACGGCGAGGCCGGCGCGCACGGCGGCCAGGGCTGCCTGGTAGTAGGCCTTGCCGTCTGCGGATTCGGCAAAGGTGACGAACTCTTCCAGCTCCGGATCGGACAGGTCGCGGTAGACGTAGAGCAGGGTGTTATCCAGGTCGTTGCCAATCTGCTCCATCAGCCGCTGGCGCTGGCCGTCGATCATGCCTTGTGCCTGGCCGCCGCCGAGCAGTCCGGGGAGCATCTGGCTCAGGCTGTCGGCCGCGACACCGGCCAGGGCGAGGCTGACTTCGGCGCCGGCTTCGCGGGCGGGCAAGGCCTGGGTCAGGTGGCCGATCAGCAGGCGGCGGGTGGCATCGGCCTCGATGCGCGGCAGTCCGTTGGCGTGCTTGGCCAGCTGGTCGCGGCGGGTGGCCAGGGTTTCCGCGGCGATGATCTTCTTGCCCAGCGGCGACTGGAAGAAGGCCAGCGCCGGACGCGGGTCCTGAAGCTGATTACGCAGGGCGACCTGGGCGCGCTGGTCGATGGCCTGGGGCTGGAAGCGGCGATTGCTGTTGTCCACCAGGGCCTGGTAGACCGCCGGCGGCAGGGTTTTCTGATAGCGCTGCTGGGCCGCCGTGAGGGCGTCGTTGAAGTGCGCGCGCTGCTGCGGCCAGCCGGCTGCCTGGTAGAGGTGGGCATGGTCGTCGGCCAGGGCGGGCAAACCGAAGAGGAGGAGGGTGACGGCGAAGAGCAGGCGCATGGAGTCTCCTTGATGACGCAGTCCGCAGTTCGTATCGGACCCACGCTAACGGCATCGGTTCGGCGGGGAAGGCGGTGGCGGCGGGCGGGCAGTGCGGGATTGAGCGTGCGGCTATTCTCAGCGGACTCGGGCTTTAATGTCGAGGTGTCAGAAACTGCCATAAGTCATGTAGGCGATTTCCTGGCCGCTGGTAGAATGCCGCCATCATGACTGCATCTCCCGAATCCCCGCTGACCGCCCTGATCGTCGACGACCTGGCCAACCAGGGCTGGTCCCATCAGTGCCTGGCGCTCCCCGCCGAACTGACCGCCAAACTCGCCGAAGAGTGCCGCGTGCGCTCCGCCGACGGCAGCCTTGCGCCGGCATCCGTGGGGCGTGGCGAGGGGCAGCAGGTTCGCGAGGGTGTGCGGGGCGATCGTATCCACTGGCTGGAGCCTGGCCAGTCAGCCGCCAGCGACGCCTACCTGGCGCTGATGGACGACCTGCGCCAGCGCCTCAACCTCGAGCTTTATCTCGGGCTGGAGGATTTCGAGTGCCACTTCGCCCTCTACCCACCCGGCGCCTTCTACCAGAAGCACCTGGATCGCTTCCGTGACGATGACCGTCGCACGGTATCGGTCGTGGCGTATCTGAACGCCGACTGGCAGGCGGAGCAGGGTGGTGCCCTGCGCCTCTACCTGGCCGAGGGCGAGCGGGACGTTTTCCCCGAAGGCGGCGGCCTGGTGGTGTTCCTGTCCGCCGAGCTGCCCCATGAGGTCTTGCCGGCGACCCGTGAGCGCATGTCCATCGCCGGCTGGTTCCGCCGGCGGGGTGGCCCGCTCTAGCCCCGCTCCGGGTTCAGTGTCCCCAGACCCGGAAGTTTCCCCGCAGGTCGGTGATGTCGCGAATCTCCAGGCTGCCCAGGCGGCTCTCGCCGACGTGCATGTCGGCGGCGACGCGCACGCGAATGCGCTGGGCGGGGATACCGCTGCCCTGGAGCTGATCGTTGATGGTGGTGAGGTCCGGCAGCTCCAGGCGGACCTGCTGGGTGCCGGCGGCGTTCTTCACCACATCGATTTTCAGGGTCGGCTGGTCGACGCCGAAGATGGGCAGGGTGAGGCCGAGCTGCGCAGCCCCCAGGGGGAAGCTGCCGCCGGCACCGTTGGGACAGTCACCGGGCTTGAGGCAGCCGTTGTCGATGCGTACGTTGCGCAGCGACAGGCTGCCGCCGTCGTCGTTCCAGGTGATGCTGTCGATGCGCGCCATCACGTCCAGGCGCAGGTTGATCCCGGCCTGGCCGCTGATCTCGCTGAGGGCCTGGTTGTCCAGGGATTCGAGTGCGGCCTGGCCGGTGCCGCTGAGCAGGGCGGTACCGCAGGCCAGGGCAAGGCGAAGGTTCTTTGTTGTTCTGGGCATGGCACGCTCCTGTGCGGTTGGCGCGCAGAGTCTGGAGCGCCGCAGGGGTGGCGGCCAGTGGCGCCGGACGCTTCCCGTCTAAGGATGGGGAAGCTCGTCGCCTGCCCCTGTGACCGGCTTGGCAGTTGCCCGGCCAAGGCAATACCTTCGATCAGGGCACCGGTTCGCGCCGGTGCCGCTGGTGTTACCCGGGGTGACCACCAAGGTGCCCCTCTGGAGATGACGATGCAGAAGATCCTGGTCAGCCGCTGCCTGCTCGGGCAGCGCGTGCGCTACGACGGCGGCGCCCATGGGCCGTTTGGCCTGCTGGAGCGCTGGCAGGCGGAAGGGCGTATCGTGCCGCTCTGCCCCGAAGTGGCGGGCGGCCTGCCAACCCCGCGCGCGCCGGCGGAGATTGCCGGCGGACGCGGTGCTGCGGTGCTGGACGGTGAATTGCCGGTGCTTACCGACGATGGCCAGGATGTGACCGCCGAATTCGTCGCCGGGGCGCGCATCGCCCTGGAACTGGTTGCGGCCCACGGCATCCGCATCGCGCTGCTCAAATCGCGCAGCCCATCCTGCGGCAACCGGGAGAACTACGACGGCACGTTCAGCGGTGCGCGCGTCGCGGGTGAGGGCGTGACCGCCGCGGCTCTGCGCCGCGCCGGTGTCGAGGTGTTCAGCGAAGAGGAGCTGGCCGAGGCGGCCGCGCGCCTGGCCGAGCTGGACGAGGCTTGAGTCTCAGCGCGAGCGGGTCACAGCGGGCTGGCTGAGGTCCTTGCCCAGCCACTGTTTCGAGAGTTCGCCCAGCTTGCCTTCACTGCGCAGCTTGACCAGCGCGCGGTTGAGGCTGTCGCGAAACGCCGGATTGCCCTTCTGGAAGGGAATCGCCATGGGCTGCTCCGCGCCACTGTCGCCTTCGGCCTCGGCCAGGGGGAAGACGTAGGGCTCGCTGAATTCCAGGCTGGCCTGGCCCTGTTCCGGTCCTGCCAGCTGGTCCAGGGCGATGTCGTAGCGACCGCTTTGCAGGCCGTCGAGCATCTTGCCGTCGTCGTCCACCACGAAGTCCGCGTCCACGTTCAGTTCCGTCGCCAGGGCACGGCCCAGCTCCACGCCGAAGCCGATCAGCTTGCCGTCTTCGCGGTAGCTGTAGGGTGGATTGTTGTCTTCGATGGCGATGCGCAGGCTGCCGCGTTCCCAGACATCATCGAGCAGCTCGGCCTGGGCCAGGGGGCTCAGCAGGGCGAACAGGGCGGGCAGGCAGTACAGCAGGCGCATGGGGGACTTCCTCGTTTCTTTATGTTTTTCGGCTGGCGTGGGTGCAACGCCTTGCTCGGACAGCAAGTGAACCTATTCGGTTGCATGGAGTCTGGTGTCTCGCTCACAAAAACATGGAGATGTGTAATGAGGACTTTGTCTTTTCTGAGCCTTGGCGCCCTGCTGCTCGGCGCCGCTACCGCCACCCTGGCGGCTGTCCCGCGTACTCCGGCGCCTGAAGGCGCGCAGGTGTACTTCATCGAGCCGGCTGATGGTGCCACCGTCGGCCAGACCTTCACCGTCAAGTTCGGCCTCAAGGGAATGGGCGTCGCGCCGGCCGGCGTGGACGTGCCCGCAACCGGTCACCACCATCTGCTGATTGGCCTCGCCGAAAGGCCGGAGATGGACAAGCCGCTGCCCATGACCGACGAGATCCGTCACTTCGGCAAGGGCCAGACCGAAACCCAGGTCACCCTGCCGCCCGGCAAGCACACCCTGCAACTGCTGGTGGGAGACAAGAACCACGTGCCGCTGGAGCCGCCGGTGATCTCGCAAACCATCACCGTGACGGTCAAGTAAAGACGCTGGAAACGAAAAAGGGAGGCCGAGGCCTCCCTTTTTCATGTGTTGCCGCTTCTCTGAAGAGGCTCGCGAGCCAGGGCGAGACAAGGCGGAAAGAGCCGGGGAGAGCGGAGTTCACGACTGTAAATGAGCATCTCCGAGGCTCTTTCCAACGCAGTATCGCCGACCCGCAGCAGCCCCTTCTCAGAAGAGGACGCGGCTACGGATAGTGCCGTTGACGTGCTGCAGCTTCTCGAGGGCGAGGTCCGAGTATTCGGCATCGACGTCGATCACCACGTAGCCAACCTTGTCGTCGGTCTGCAGGTACTGGCCGGAGATGTTGATGCCGTTGTCGGCGAACACCTTGTTGATCTCGCTCATCACGCCCGGCACGTTCTGGTGGATGTGCAGCAGACGGTGCTTGCCCGGGTGGGACGGCAGGGCCACTTCCGGGAAGTTCACGGAGGACACCGAAGTACCGTTGTCGCTGTACTTGACCAGCTTCTCGGCCACTTCCAGACCGATGTTGGCCTGGGCTTCGGCGGTGGAACCACCGATGTGCGGGGTCAGGATCACGCGGTCCAGGCCACGCAGCGGGCTCTCGAACTCCTCGTCGTTGGACTTGGGCTCGACCGGGAACACGTCGATGGCGGCGCCGATCAGGTGCTCGTCCTTGATGGCGGCGGCCAGGTGATCCAGCTCGACCACGGTACCGCGGGCGGCGTTGATCAGGATGCCGCCCTTCTTGATGGCGCGGATTTCCTTCTCGCCGATCATCCACTGGGTGGACGGCAGCTCGGGTACGTGCAGGGACACGATGTCGGACATGCCCAGCAGCTCGTGCAGGTTGCCAACCTGGGTCGCGTTGCCCAGCGGCAGCTTGGTCACGGTGTCATAGAAGAACACCTGCATGCCGAGGGCCTCGGCCAGTACCGACAGTTGGGTGCCGATGGAGCCGTAGCCGACGATACCCAGCTTCTTGCCGCGGATTTCGAAGGAGTTGGATGCGGACTTGATCCAGCCGCCGCGGTGGCAGGAGGCGTTCTTCTCCGGAATGCCGCGCAGCAGCAGGATGGCCTCGGCCAGCACCAGTTCGGCTACCGAGCGGGTGTTGGAATAGGGGGCATTGAAGACCGCGATACCGCGCTCACGGGCGGCATTGAGGTTGACCTGGTTGGTGCCGATGCAGAAGCAGCCGACGGCGATGAGCTTCTTCGCGCAGTCGAACACCTCTTCGGTGAGCTGGGTGCGGGAGCGGATGCCGATGAAGTGGACGTCGGCGATCTTCTCTTTCAGTTCGTCACCCGAGAGGGCGCCCTTGAGGTACTCGATGTTGGTGTAACCGGCGGCCTTCAGGGTGTCCACGGCATTCTGGTGAACGCCTTCGAGGAGAAGGAACTTGATCTTGCTCTTTTCGAGAGAGGTCTTGCTCATCTGCGTA
The DNA here is from genome assembly GCF_008807375.1 of Pseudomonas lalkuanensis. NCBI lineage: Bacteria > Pseudomonadati > Pseudomonadota > Gammaproteobacteria > Pseudomonadales > Pseudomonadaceae > Metapseudomonas > Metapseudomonas lalkuanensis. The sequence goes on from NZ_CP043311.1 coordinate 312,536, forward strand.
CCTATGTATCCCGGTAAAAATGACAGAAGCGGGCCGTGGGGCGGAGCGGGCTGCTCCCCGGAAAATCGGCTGGAGAGCACGATTCGCGGGGTGCGTATGCTAGCATGATCTCCTTTTCCCTTGCTCGGTTGCGACCTGAATCGTTCTCAGGGCGACCATGAATGATTTGAGAGTTCCGCTGATGACCAACGCTGCCCTGATCGAAGAGCTGAAGACCCTGGTTGAGCCCGGCAAGGTGCTGACCGATGCCCCGTCCCTGGACGCCTACGGCAAGGACTGGACCAAGCATTTCGCCCCGGCTCCCAGCGCCATCGTCTTCCCCAAGACCATCGAGCAGGTGCAGGCCATCGTGCGATGGGCCAACCAGCACAAGGTCGCGCTGGTGCCGTCCGGCGGCCGAACCGGCCTCTCCGCTGCGGCCGTGGCGGCCAACGGCGAGGTGGTGGTCGCCTTCGACTACATGAACCAGATCCTCGAGTTCAACGAGTTCGACCGTACCGTGGTCTGCCAGCCGGGCGTGATCACCGAGCAACTGCAGAACTTCGCCGAGGAAAAGGGCCTGTACTACCCGGTGGACTTCGCTTCCGCGGGCTCCAGTCAGCTTGGCGGCAACATCGGCACCAATGCCGGTGGAATCAAGGTGATTCGCTACGGCATGACCCGTAACTGGGTAGCCGGCCTGAAGGTGGTCACCGGCGCCGGCGACCTGCTGGAGCTGAACAAGGACCTGATCAAGAACGCCACCGGCTACGACATGCGCCAGCTGTTCATCGGCGCCGAAGGCACCCTGGGCTTCGTAGTGGAAGCCACTATGCGCCTGGACCGCGCGCCGAAGAACCTCACCGCCATGGTGCTGGGCTCGCCGGACCTGGATTCCATCATGCCGGTGCTGCACGCCTTCCAGAGCAAGCTGGACCTCACCGCCTTCGAGTTCTTCTCCGACAAGGCCATGGCCAAGGTTCTGGCCCGTGGCGACGTGCCGGCGCCCTTCGAGACCGAGTGCCCCTTCTATGCGCTGCTGGAGTTCGAGGCTGCCAGCGAAGAAATCGCCAACGACGCCCTGGCTACCTTCGAGCATTGCGTCGAGCAGGGCTGGGTGCTGGATGGCGTGATGAGCCAGAGCGAGCAGCAGCTGCAGAACCTGTGGAAGCTGCGTGAGTACATCTCCGAGACCATCTCCCACTGGACCCCGTACAAGAACGACATCTCGGTCACCGTTTCCAAGGTGCCGGCCTTCCTGCACGACATCGACGCCATCGTCGAAGCCAACTACCCGGACTTCGAAGTGGTCTGGTTCGGCCATATCGGCGACGGCAACCTGCACCTGAACATCCTCAAGCCGGACAACCTGTCCAAGGACGAGTTCTTCGCCAAGTGCGCCACCGTGAACAAGTGGGTGTTCGAGACCGTGCAGAAGTACAACGGCTCGATCTCCGCCGAGCACGGCGTGGGCATGACCAAGCGCGATTACCTCGGCTACAGCCGTTCTGAGCCGGAGATTGCGGTGATGAAGGCGATCAAGGCGGTGTTCGATCCCAACGGGATCATGAACCCGGGAAAAATCTTCAACTGAAAGCTACTGCGCTCGGCCAGGCTGCGTTGAGTTCAGGCTCGGAATGCTCATTTACAGCAGTAAACCCCGCTTCCTCGCCTGAACTCGCCTTGCCTGGCCTTCGCTCGTGACGCGTTCAGCGTTGCGTTCAACAGGAGTCGGTAAATGAGCTACCAGCACCAGTATGTCGATGGCACTCCGATCCACTTTTCCCTGGGCAAGGTGGTCTGCGTCGGCCGCAACTACGCCGAGCACGCCAAGGAACTGAACAACCCCGTGCCCACGGAGCCGCTGCTGTTCATCAAGCCGGGCTCCTGCACGGTGCCGCTGGCCGGCGGCTTCAGCATTCCCCAGGACCGTGGGGCAGTGCATTACGAGGCGGAAATCGCCGTGCTGATCGGCAAGCCGCTGTCCCGCCATCCCGATGTGGAAGAAGTGCGCGACGCCATCTCCGGCTTCGCACCGGCCCTGGACCTGACCCTGCGCGACGTGCAGGCCAAGCTCAAGGAGAAGGGCCTGCCCTGGGAAATCGCCAAGAGCTTCGACGGCGCCTGTGTGCTGGCGCCGTTCGTGCCGGGCGACGCCCCCGAGCAACTGGATGACATCGGCATCCGCCTGACCATCAACGGCGAGGTCCGCCAGGACGGCAATAGCCGCGACATGCTCAATCCCATCCTGCCGCTGATCCAGCACATGGCCGGTCATTTCAGCCTGCAGCCTGGCGATGTCATCCTAACCGGCACGCCGGTGGGCGTCGGCCCGCTGCACCGGGGCGATGTGCTGGTGCTGGAGCTTGTGGGCCACAGCAGCTTCGAAAGCCGCGTCCTCTGATCGGGCCGACCGGCGGCAGGCCGTTTCACGGAACTTTCACTGGCAGTTGGCTATCTCTTGCCGACCCCATCGTTGAGTAGTCCCCGATGTCGTTCCGTTTCCCGCAGTTCATCCGCCGCCGCCGGCTGATGTTGGGATTGGTCGCCGCCCTCGCTGGCACCACCGCCCTCACGCGCTATATGCACTGGGACGACCGCGCCCTGGTCTGGCTGGCCGAGCAGCAGCTGACCGACGAACAGCGGGCCGACAGCATCTGGCTGCCGGGCTACAAGGTCGTGCTGCAGGGCAAGCCCCTGGTGGGCCTGGAAAACGACGAAACGTCCGATCTGGCCTACAACCCCGTCACTGGGACCCTGTTCACCGTGACCGGCAAATCGCCGACCCTGGTGGAGTTGAGCCGTGACGGCGAGGTGTTGCGCAAGATCCCGCTCAAGGGATTCTCCAATCCCGAAGGCGTGGCCGTGCTGGAAGGCGGCCATGTGGCGGTGACCGATGAGCGCCGCCGTACCCTGTCGATCTTCGAGTTGGACCCGGAAACCCGCGAACTGAACGCCGGCAGCACCCCGGAGTTCGACCTTGGCTTCCCCGACTCCGGCAACAAGGGCTTCGAAGGCATCGCCTGGGACCCGGCCAAGGGGCGCTTGATCCTCGGCAAGGAACGCGGTCCTGTCGCCCTGTTCAGCCTGGGCAGCGATGGCACCGACGCCCTGGGTGAGGTGCTGCGCCCGCTGCCGAGCTACGGCCTCGGCATGCGTAACCTGTCCGCCCTTAGTGTCGACCCGCGTACCGGCCACCTGCTGGTGCTTTCCGCCCAGTCCAACCTGCTGCTGGAGCTGGACGACCAGGGCGACCCGGTCAGTTTCATCAGCCTCCTGGGCGGCATGAATGGCCTGGAAAATCGCATTCCCCGCGCCGAAGGCGTGGCCATGGACGAGAGCGGCGACATCTACGTCGTCAGCGAGCCGAACCTGTTCTACGTGTTCCGCAAGGAGCTTGTCGCCAGCGCTGAAAAGGGCTGAATGCCCCGCCCCGTTAAGCTTCGCTTAAGGCGCTTTTAAGCCTCGTTTCAGCCAGTCGCCCTAGCCTGATCCCGTCAACCACCAACACACGGGATCACTTCCATGAAAGCCAAATACCTCGCCCTGCTGGCCGCTCCGCTGTTCTCCACCGCTGTCATGGCCAGCAGCTACACCGGCCCGGGCGCCACCGCCCAGATCAGTACCGTCGCCGCCGCCCTGGAGGCCGCCGACGATGCCCCGGTGGTGCTCAAGGGCCAGATCGTCCAACGCATCAAGGGCGATATCTACGAGTTCAAGGACGCCACCGGCACCATGAAAGTGGAAATCGACGACGAAGACTGGCCGCCGATGCCCATCGGCGAGAAAGATACCGTCAAGCTGACCGGCGAAGTGGATCGCGACCTGACGGGCCGCGAGGTGGATGTGGAATTCGTCGAGCGGGTGAACTGAGTCCCTTGGCAGACCCTTGTGGGAGCGAATTCATTCGCGAATGAATTCGCTCCCACAGTCATATGGCATCAAGCCACGCTATCGAACCCCTGCAACACATTGATCGCGTTGATGCCGATCTCCTCCACCGCATAACCCCCCTCCATCACGAAGAGCGTCTGCAGGCCGAGCTTGCCGATGATCTCACCCATGCGCAGGTAGTCCGGGCTGTCCAGCTTGAACTGCGAGATGGGGTCTTCCTTGAAGGTATCCACGCCCAGTGACACCACCAGGGCGTCCGGCGCGTACTCGGTAATCTGCCGGCAAGCGTCGGCCAGTGCCAGGCTCCAGACGGACCAGTCGATGCCCGAGGCCAGCGGGTAGTTGAAGTTGAAGCCTGCCCCCGCTCCCACGCCTTTCTCGTCGGCAAAGCCCAGGTAGTAGGGGTACTCGAAGCGCGGATCGCCGTGGATAGAGGTGAAGAGCACGTCGGCGCGGTCGTAGAAGATGTCCTGGGTGCCGTTGCCGTGGTGGTAGTCCACGTCCAGCACCGCGACCCGCTTCGCTCCGGCATCCAGCATCGCCTGCACGGCGATGGCCGCGTTGTTCAGGTAGCAGTAGCCACCCATGTAGTCGGCAGCGGCGTGGTGGCCCGGCGGGCGGCACAGGGAGAAGATGCCGCGGGCGCCCTTGCGCAGTTCGGCCTGGCCGCTCAAGGCGACGTTGGCCGAACTGGTGATGGCCTGCCAGGTGCCGGCGGTGATGGGCGCGCCGGCGTCGAAGGAGTAGTAGCCCAGGCGTCCGTCGATGTCGGTGGGCTCCACCTGGCGCAGGCGCCGGGTCGGCCAGGCGATGGGCAGCATGTCGTGGCTGCGGCCCTTGGCCTGCCAGTCGCTCCAGGCGTTCTTCAGGAAGTTCACGAAGCCCTCGCTGTGCACCCGCAGGATGGGCGACAGGCCGAAGTCGGTCGGTGCCTGGATGGCACCGAGATTCACCGCCCTGGCGCGGTCCAGCACCATGTCGGCCCGGCTCGGTTTCTCGAAGCAGGGGGTGAACTGGCCGCCGATCAGCTCGTGCTTGCCGTGGTGCAGGTGGTGGTCGTCGGAATAGATCGTCAGCATCAGCGTCTCCTCTCGGCTAGCAGGTCTTGGGGATCATTCGAATTCTGAGAATTGCACGTGCGGCGCCTTGCGGCGGAAGCCGCCGGTCTGGATTGCCAGGTAAGCCAGGCCGACCGCGAACCAGCCGAGGCCAATGGCCAGGGTCAGCCCCGACAGGCTGGTCCATAGCCAGGCGATCAGCGCGAATCCGATTGCCGGGATCAGGCCATAGCGAACCAGGTCACCCGGCTGGCGCGGGCAGCCGTCGAACAGGTGGGTACGGATCACCGCCAGGTTCACCGCGGAGAACGCCACCAGGGCGCCGAAGCTGATCATCGAGGCAAGGGTGGCAAGGTCGATCACCACCGCCAGCAACGACACCAGCGACACGATGAGGATGGCCACGGTCGGGGTGTGGAAGCGCTCGGACAGGGTGCCGAACAGGCGGCGCGGGAGGATTCCGTCGCGGCCCATGCTGTAGAGGATGCGCGAAACCGAAGCCTGGGATGCCAGCGCCGAGCCGGCGGCGCCAGCCACGTAGGTGGCAGTGAAGAAGGCGGCGAGGAACTGACCGCCGGCCTTCAGCATCACCTCGTTTGCGGCAGCATCCGCGTCCTGGAAGACGCTGCCGGGGAACACCAGTTGGGCCACCAGCGACAGGACGAAGAACAGCACGCCGGCGCAGAGGGTGGTGATGATGATGGCGCGGGGGATGTCGCGTTTCGGGTCGCGGGCCTCTTCGGCCAGGGTGGAGACCGCATCGAAGCCGAGGAATGACAGGCAGAGCACCGCCGCGCCGGCCATCAGCGGTGCCAGGCCTGGCTGGGTGCCGTCGCCGATGAAGGGCGTGGTGAAGTCGATGGGGGTGCCGAACAGGCTTTGGCCGGCCATGGCCAGGAACACCAGGACGAAGACCACCTGCGCGATCACGATCAGGTTGCTCATGCCGGATACCGAGCTGATGCCGAGGATGTTCAGCACGGTCACCAGGGCGATGGTGCTGACGACGAAGACCCAGGCCGGCACTTCGGGGAAGGCGATGTTGAGGAACAGGCCGATCACCAGGTAGTTGATCATCGGCAGGAACAGGTAATCCAGCAGCAGCGACCAGCCGGCGAGGAAGCCCACACCGGGGCCGAAGCTCAGGCTGGTGTACGAATAGGCCGAGCCGGCAATGGGGTAGCGGCGGACCATGAAGCTGTACGACAGGGCGGTGAAGATCATCGCCAGCAGGGTCACCACGTAGGCCAGGGCGGTGCGGCCGCCGGTCATTTCGGTGACCACGCCGTAGGTGGTGAAGATGGTCAGCGGCACCATGTAGACGAGGCCGAAGAACACCAGGGCGGGCAGCCCGAGTATCCGGCGCAGGGCGGTTCCCTGGGCGCTGTGGGTGAATTCGTTGGGCAGGCTGCCGCTGTTGTCGAGGCTGGCGGACGGGGTGGGCATTGTTCTTCTCTCCGGGATACTGCGCGCCGCTGGGCGGCGCCTGGGTCGCGATGCGAGCCATCCTTGCGCGTGCGAGGCCGGGTCCGTTGCGCATCCGGCTGTGCGCGGGCAGTCAGTAAGGGTGGAGACGGGGCGTCCGCTGAAAGGACGGAGGAAGGGTGTTCTGAAGCGCAAGCGCACGGGACATTTTCATATCTCTCTAGCCATTGTTCTTGTTGGATCGGCACCCGTCTGTGGGGCGCCTGCTAGTTGAATGCGCTTCGATTCTGTCAGTGGAACACCGGGGGCAGAACCCCGCAAAGGGTCAAAAAGGGATTGAAGTGGCCAACTTAGATGGCCGGTTGATGAGGTGGGGTGCGCCGTGCGCACCGTCAATTCCGTGCGGGTCGGCTGGTGCGCATGACACACCCGACGGCGTCTGGTCGGCTTTGCAGGATGTGGTAGAGCGAAGCGAAACCCATCAGCGATGGTTCGATGGGTATCGCTGCGCTCCACACCATCCTGCGGTCGCGACCTATTTCTTCAGCTTGGTCCACACCTTGCTGCGCAGGCTCAGGGCCTTGGGCGAGCAGAGCTTGAAGGTGCGCAGGCGGTCGAGCTTGTCCTGCGGGGTGTTGATGGCCGGGTCGTCGAACAGTTCCTTCTCCATGAACTTGTCCGAGCCTTCGATGGCGTTGTTGTACTTGGCGAAGTTGGAGGCGGCGGCGATGTTCTCCGGCAGCATCATCCAGTTGATGAAGGTGTGGGCTTCCTCGACGTTCACCGCGTCCTTGGGAATCACCAGGTTGTCGATGAAAACGTGGATGCCTTCCTTCGGGTAGACGTAGACCAGGCTGTCGCGCTGGGCATGGGCGCGGTGGAAAGCGCCGTTCCACTGCATGTGCATGGCCACTTCGCCGGCGGCCATGCGCTCGATGGTGCCGTCGCTGTTGTACATCGCCAGCAGCGGTTTCTGTGCCAGCAGCAGGTCCTGGATCTTCTTCGCGTCCTTCGGGTCCTCGGTGCACTGGTCGATGGACAGGTAATGGGAGGCGGCGATGTACAGGTCTTCGATGGAGTTCAGGGCGACCACCTTGCCTTTCAATTCGGCCGGCGGCTCGAAGAAGGGTTTCCAGCTCTCATCCAGCTTGCCGCCGGGCACCTGCTTGCTGTCGTAGCTGTAGCCGGTGGTGCCCCAGAGGTAGGGCACGCTGTAGTCGTGGCCCGGATCGAAGCCGAGGCTCTGGAAGTTGGCCTTGAGGTTCTTCAGGTTGGTCAGCTTGCTCTTGTCGAATTTCTGCAGCAGGCCGTCCTGCACCATGATCTGGATGAAGCTGTCGGACGGCACCACTACGTCGTAGGCGCCGCCGCCGGCCTTGAGCTTGGCCAGCAGGGTCTCGTTGCTGTCGTAGGCGTCCAGGGTGGCCTTGATGCCCGTGTCCTTCTCGAACTTTTTCAACAGCTCCGGCGGGTAGTAGTCCGACCAGTTGGCGAAGTGCAGGGTCCCTGCGGCCTGGGCGGAACCGGCGAGGCCGGAGGCGAGCAGTACGGCAAGCGCGAGCGGGGTACGACGGGTCATGGTCAAGCTCCTTGCTGGTCGGAAGCGGGTCAGCGCTTGCGCTGCCCGACGTAGTAGGACAATGCAACGAAAGCTATGGAAATCACCAGGATGATCGAGGAGATGGCGTTGATCTTCGGCGAAATACCCATCCTGATCGAGCTGAAGATGTACACCGGCAGGGTGGTGGCTCCCGCCCCGGCGACGAAATAGGTGATGACGAAGTCGTCCATGGAAATGATGAAGGCGAGCATTGCGCCAGACAGGATGCCGGGCATCAGCAGCGGGAAGGTCACCTTCCAGAAGGCCTTCCAGGGCGAGGCGTAGAGGTCGGCGGCGGCTTCGGCCAGGCGCGGGTCCATGCCTTCCAGGCGGGCGCGGATCGGCAGGTAGGCGAAGGGGATGCAGAACACCACGTGGGCGATGAGGATGGTGAACAGCGATAGCTTGAGCCCGATGAAGGCGAAGAACATCAGGGTGGCCACGGCTGTGACGATTTCCGGCACCAGCAATGGCAGCCCGAGTACGCCGCTCATCAGCGTCTGCCCACGGAAGGGGCGGCCGCGCATGCCCAGGGCGGCGAGGGTGGCCAGAGCGGTTGAAATCAGCGTGGCGAAGGTGGCGACGATCAGCGAGTTCTTCGCCGCGCGGACGATCTCCGGGTCGTTGGCCACCACCGAGTACCACTTCAGGCTGAAGCTTTCCCAGATGGTCGCCGACTGGCCGCCATTGAAGCTCAGCACCACCAGCACCAGGATCGGCACGTAGAGGAAGGCGAAGAACAGCCAGGCGGTCGGCCGTACCCCGGTGAAACGCCAGAGCGGGTTCTGCATGTTCATGGATGGCCTCCCCCGGCGGCCTGCTTGAAGCGCAGGCTGTAGAGCAGCATCGCCAGCAGCACGAAGCCGAGCAGGGCGAAGGACAGCGCGGCACCCAGCGGCCAGTTGTGGGATGCGCCGAACTGCAGCTGGATCAGGTTGCCGATCATCAGTGACTTACCGCCCCCGAGCAGCTCGGGAATGATGTAGTTGCCCAGCGACGGTATGAACACCAGGATCGCACCCGCGACGATCCCTGGCATGGCCAGCGGCACGATGACCCGGCGCAGGGCCTGGAAGCGGTTGGCGCCGAGGTCGAAGGCGGCTTCCACCAGGCGCCAGTCGAGTTTCTCCAGGCTGGTGTAGATGGGCAGGACCATGAACGGCAGGAAGGTGTAGAGCAGGCCGATCACCACGGCGACATCCGTGTAGAGCAGGCCCAGCGCTCCGTCGGACAGGCCAAGGACACCGAGGCCGCTGTCCACCAGGCCGCCGTTGCGTAGCAGCAGGATCCACGCATAGACGCGCACCAGCAGGTTGGTCCAGAAGGGCACCGTGACCAGGAACAGCAGCAGGTTGCGTTTGCGCTCACTCTGCAGCGCCAGGTAGAGGGCCGTGGGGAAGCCGATCAGCAGGCAGCCGAAGGTGGTCAGCACCGAAAGCCAGAAGGAACGCTGGAAGATCTGCAGGTAGTCGGTGTTGAACACCAGGCTGTCATCCAGATCGCGCTCGTAGAGGAAGTTGATGTAGGCCTCCAGCGAGTACTGGTCCCACTTCACGCCGCCGTAGTCTCCGGGCACCAGGACCGACACCAGGAACATGATCCCGAGCGGCAGCACCAGGAACACCAGCAGCGCGAGCATGGCCGGACTGGTCAGCAGCAGGCGCCGGCGCAGCTGACGGCGTTCGGCCTGGGCGCGCAGGGTGCTCATTCGACCAGCACCCGGATGGCTTCGCTGGGCACCAGGACCCGCACCTTCTCACCCGCCGAGTAGGCGTTCAGCGCGCCGTTGCGATTCTGCTGGCGCACACGAAAGCCGCTCTGCCCGGCGATGTTGAGGTGGTACACAGTGTCGGTCCCGACATACACCACGTTCTCGATCTCGCCGGTCAGGTTGCCCTGTTCATCGAGGCAGGTGCGCTCCGGGCGGATCGCCAGGGTCACGGCGCCGCGGCGGGGGCTGAAGGCGCTGAGCAACTGGCCGTCGGGCAGCAGCACGCCGCGCTCCAGGGCCTCACCTTCGAGGAAGTTGGTTTCGCCGATGAAGTCCGCCACCGTGCGGTTCAGCGGCGCTTCGTAGATTTCGGTCGGGGTGCCGACCTGGAGGATACGACCCTTGCTCATCACCGCGATGCGGTCGGACATGGTCAGGGCCTCTTCCTGGTCGTGGGTGACGAAGATGAAGGTGATGCCGGTCTCATGCTGGAGGCGCTTTAGCTCGATCTGCATCTCCTTGCGCAGCTTCTGATCCAGCGCCGAAAGGGATTCGTCCAGCAGCAGCACCTTGGGCTTGTTGGCCAGGGCACGGGCCAGGGCGATGCGCTGCTGCTGGCCGCCGGATAGCTGGTCGGCGCGGCGTTTGCCCACTTCCGGAAGCTTCACCAGTTCCAGCATGCGCTGCACCGTCTGCTCGATATCGCTGCGAGAGAGTCCGCGCATTTCCAGGCCGAAGGCGATGTTCTGCGCCACCGTCATGTGCGGGAACAGGGCGTAGCTCTGGAAAACGGTATTGACCGGCCGGCGGAAGGGCGGGAGCCCCTGCATGGGCTCGCCGTAGAGGCGGATGGCGCCGGAGCTGGGTTGCTCGAAACCGGCGATGAGCCGCAGGAGGGTGGTCTTGCCGCAGCCGGACGGGCCGAGGAGGGTGAAGAACTCGTTGGCGCGGATCTCCAGGGAAACATCGTCCAGAGCCTTCACGCCCTGCCCCGGATCACCGAACTCCATGCACACACGGTCGACGCTGATCGCGCTAGTCATGCTGATCACAAGCTCTAAGGGTTTGTTCTTATTGGGCTTTTCTTTTTCTGCTGGTGAAGCGGCCCTTGTTTGTCCCGATTCTGTCAGCAGCCTAGTAGGTGCAGAACGATAGATCAGGTCAAAAGGGGATATTTTCGGCCAAGTTGTGAACGGTGACCGAGCGGAGTCGTAGGGCTGGCTGTCGTAGGAGTGAATTCATTCGCGAAAGGACCGCGAAGCTGTCCCTGTGGGAACGTCGGACAGGCCTGCATCGCGAATGAATTCGCTCCCACAGTTCGAAGTAGTTTCCAGCGTCCGGAACTAGCGCCGATACAGGCTCGGCGACTGTCCGCTCCAGCGCTGGAAGGCATGGCGGAAGCTGGCGGTTTCGCTGTAGCCGAGCTGTTCGGCGATCAGGTAGATGGGCAGGTCGGTCTGCACCAGCAACTGGCGCGCCTTGTCGTAGCGCACTTCGTCCAGCAGGCGCTGGAAGCTGGTGTTCAACTGCTGGAGGTGGCGTCGCAGTGTGCGCTCGGAGCGGTGCAGCTGGCGCGCCACGCTGTCCAGGTCGCAGGCTTCGCGCAGATTGTCGGCCAGGTGATGGCGAATCTGGTCGAGCACGTCATGGCGGCTGTCGAGTTGGGCGTCGAGCTTCAGGCATTGTTGCAGCCCGTAGTGGTAGGTGACCGGGTCGGCCAGCGGCAAGGTCCGGTCGAGCAGCTCAGCGTCGAAGCACAGCGCATTGCGCGAGGCGCCGAACTCCACCGGGCAGCCGAGCATCTGTTCGTAGGTGGCGGCGTGCAGCGGAGGCCGGTAGGACAGGCAGACCCGCAGCGGTCGGATGCTGGTGCCGAGCAGGTCCTGCAGCACGGTGAGCAGCGAGGTCAGGCACAGCTCGCTGTTGAACACCGTCAGTTCCGGCGCGTAGCGATAACCGACCGCGACCAGGCGTGCCTCGTCGCCATCGTCTTCCAGGCTCAGCTTGAAATAGGTGCCCAGTAGCGCCGGGCGGCCGAGCGCGATGGTCAGGGCATCGCGCAGGGTGCGGCTGGCGAGCATGGTGTAGCCGAGCATGCCGTAGGCGGACACATGCATGCGCAGGCCAAGGGACAGGCCCAGGGCCGGGTCGCGGGTGTTGGCCAGGGCATTGGCGAAGACGCGCAGTTCCTGGGCGTGGGTGATCAGTTTGTCGGGGGTATCGAGGTCGCTGCAGGACACGCCGCTGCCTTCCAGGAGCAGCCTGCGGTCGGTGCCGCTGCTGGCCAGGGTCGCCACGGCCAGGGCGATGGTATGCAGGGTAGTGAGTGCGCGTTCTTCCGGTAGCAGCGAGGTGGCCATGTCCGTCCCCTTTTGTAACGCCCGCCATGCCTTCGTCCGGGCTTTAAGCTTCAATTCAGGTAGAAATCCGGTGCGCTCTGTATCCTTCGCCGCGTCCTGAATCCCTGAGTCCTGATCGATGCGTTCACTCCTGACCCCGTGGCGGCTCGTCGCCGCAGTCCTGGTCCTGCTGCTGGCGCTGCTCGGTGTCGCCGCCCAGCAGTTCCGACTCTTCGAGCGGGGCCTGTTCGTCCTGCAAGAATGGCGCCACGCCTCGGAGTGGCGGGAGCGCTCGATCTGGCTGCCGGACTATCGGGTTGCCATCGAGGCCAAACCGATCGAGGGGTTGAGCGATGATGTTTCCGCGCTGACCTACGATCCCGATCGCCACAGCCTGTTCACCGTGACCAACCAGCGCCCGGAAATCATCGAGCTGTCCTTGGATGGCCACCTGATCCGTCGCATCCCGTTGGTGGGATTCGGCGATCCGGAAGCCATCGAGTACATCAGCAAGGGCGTCTACGTGATCACTGACGAGCGCCTGCAGCGCCTCATCAAGGTGCGCGTGGATGAGAACACCACCTCCATCGATGCCGCCGACTCCCAGCAGCTTTCCCTCGGCATCGGCCTGTCCGGCAACAAGGGCTTCGAGGGGTTGGCCTACGACACGGTCGGCCAGCGCCTGTTCGTGGCCAAGGAGCGCGATCCGGTGCGGATCTACGAGATCCACGGATTCCCCCACACCAACCCGGACAAGCCCTTCGCCGTGCACGTGGTGGACGACCCCAAGCGTGACGCCCGGCTCTTTGTCCGCGATCTTTCCAGCCTGCAATACGACGATCGCAGCGGCCACTTGCTGGCGCTGTCGGATGAGTCGCGGCTGGTGCTGGAGTTGAACGCCGACGGCCGCCCCATCAGCACCCTGTCGCTGCTGCGCGGGATGCACGGCCTGCAGCGGGCGGTGCCGCAGGCCGAAGGAGTGGCCATGGACAACGATGGCAACCTTTACCTGGTCAGTGAGCCGAATCTGTTCTACGCGTTCCGCAAGCAGGCCGGCGACTGATCAGCTCTCGTCGTTGAGTGTGGCGCCGGGGGCGTTGTTCTTCACGGAGTCGATGCCCGCGCTGGCGCTGGCGGCGCTGGCATACATCTGGCTCTGGCCGATGACCTGCCCGTTGGTGGCCTTGAGCACGAAATAGAACTTGCCGTTGCTGGCGGTCTTGCTTTCGAAGGCGCCGTCGCGAGCGGCGTTCTTGCGCACCGATTCGATGCCGTTCAAGGCGGAATCCTTGGCCTTGTACAGTTCGCTGGTGAGGATGGTCTCGCCGTTGCCGGCGTTCAGGTTGAAGTGGAACTGGCCATCGTTGGCCTTCTTCAGGTGGAATTTCCCGGCCATGGGGCACCTCCTAGTTCGTGGCAGTGGACGGCGCGCAGCGGCGCCGTAGCCATCAAATCTAGACGGTTTGGCCGGGAAGTCGCGTCAGAGCTCGATGCTCTTCACGCCGTCCTTGGTGCCGAGCAGCAGCAGGTCGGCCGGGCGCTGGGCGAACAGGCCGTTGGTGACCACGCCGACGATGTTGTTGATCTGCTCTTCGAGCTTCGCCGGGCTGTCGATCTGCAGGTTGTACACGTCGAGGATGATGTTGCCGTTGTCGGTCAGCACGCCTTCACGGTAGACCGGGTCGCCGCCCAGCTTCACCAGTTGACGGGCCACGTGGCTGCGGGCCATGGGGATGACTTCCACCGGCAGCGGGAAGGTGCCGAGGATGGGCACCAGCTTGCTCTCGTCGGCGATGCAGATGAAGGTCTTGGCCACCGCAGCGACGATCTTCTCGCGGGTCAGGGCCGCACCGCCGCCCTTGATCAGTTCGAGGCGCTCGTTGCTCTCGTCGGCGCCGTCGACATAGAACTCGAGGTCGCTGACGCTGTTCAGGTCGTACACCGGGATGCCGTGGCCCTTCAGGCGCTGGGCGGTGGCTTCGGAGCTGGCCACGGCGCCGTCGAACGCCATCTTGTGCCGGGCCAGCAGGTCGATGAAGAAGTTGGCGGTGGAGCCGGTGCCGACGCCGATGATGCTCTTGTCATCGAGCTTGGGGAGGATGAAGTCGATGGCGGCCTGGGCGACGGCCTGCTTGAGCTGGTCCTGGGTCATGCTGGGGTGGTCCGATTGGAGGAGTGTCGAGGGCGCGGATTATAGCCGCTAAACCCCGCAAACCATGTGGTCGCCCGACGAATCCCTGCGGTAGACTCGGTCCTCCCGTGAAATGCCCGCCAGTGAAGCCGCGATGCTCGAAGAATACGTGAAGAAGACCCTGACCTCGCGCGTCTACGACGTCGCCGTGGAAACCCCGCTGCAGCCCGCCCGCCAGCTCACCGAGCGCCTGGGCAATCAGATCCTCCTCAAGCGCGAGGACCTGCAGCCGGTCTATTCCTTCAAGATCCGCGGCGCTTACAACAAGATCGCCCAGCTCTCGCGTGAAGAGCTGGCGCGTGGCGTGGTCACCGCCTCCGCTGGCAACCATGCCCAGGGCGTGGCCCTGGCGGCCCGCGAGCTCGGCGTGAAGGCGACCATCGTGATGCCGCGCACCACCCCCGAGCTGAAGGTGCAGGGCGTGCGCGCCCGCGGCGGCAAGGTGGTGCTGCACGGCGATGCCTTCCCCGAAGCCCTGGCCCACTCGCTGAAGCTGGTGGAAGAAAAGGGCTATGTCTACATCCACCCCTACGATGACCCGGAAGTGATTGCCGGCCAGGGCACCGTGGCGATGGAAATCCTCCGCCAGCATCCGGGGCGCCTCGATGCCATCTTCGTCCCGGTGGGCGGCGGTGGGTTGGTGGCGGGCATCGCCGCCTTCGTCAAATACCTGCGCCCCGAAGTGAAGGTGATCGGCGTCGAGCCGGACGATTCCAACTGCCTGCAGGCCGCCATGGCCGTCGGCGAGCGTGTGGTGCTGGGGCAGGTCGGGCTGTTCGCCGACGGCGTCGCCGTGGCGCAGGTCGGCCAGCACACCTTCGACATCTGCAGGCAGCATGTGGATGAGGTGATCACCGTCAGCACCGACGAAATCTGCGCGGCGATCAAGGACATCTACGACGACACCCGCTCCATCACCGAGCCCGCCGGCGCCCTTGCCGTGGCCGGGATCAAGAAGTACGTGGAGCGCGACGGCGTGCGCGACCAGACCCTGGTGGCCATCGACTCCGGCGCCAACATCAACTTCGACCGCCTGCGCCACGTCGCCGAGCGCGCCGAACTGGGCGAGAAGCGCGAAGCCATCATCGCCGTGACCATTCCCGAGCGTCCCGGCAGCTTCAAGGCCTTCTGCGAAGCCATCGGCAAGCGTCAGATCACCGAGTTCAACTACCGCTACAACACTGACGCCGAAGCGCACATCTTCGTTGGCGTGCAGACCCATCCGGAAACCGACCCGCGCGCGGCCCTGGTGGAGAACCTGCGCGGCCAGGGTTTCCCGGTGCTGGACCTGACCGACAACGAACTGGCCAAGCTGCACATCCGCCACATGGTCGGCGGCCACGCCGTGCGCATCAGTGACGAGCTGGTGTTCCGCTTCGAATTCCCCGAGCGTCCCGGTGCGCTGTTCAACTTCCTCAACAAGCTGGGCGGGCGCTGGAACATCACCATGTTCCATTATCGCAACCACGGCGCCGCCGATGGTCGCGTGGTCGCTGGCCTGCAGGTGCCGGCCGAGGAACGTCCCCTGGTGCACGCCGCCCTCGACGAGATCGGCTATCCCTACTGGGATGAGAGCGAAAACCCCGCCTACAGGCTCTTCCTCGGCTGAGGACGCGCAGGCGCGCCGGACCGGGCGGCTGCTAGGCTTTCTCGCAGCCGCATTCGCTGACAAGGACCTGTTCCATGGAAAACTACCTGCTGTTTCGCATCCTCCACGGCCTGGCCACCCTGCTGTTCTTCGGCGGGCTGGTGGGGCTGGCCTGGTACGGCTGGCGCAACTTCCGTTCCGGAGACGCCGCCCTGATCGGTCCGAGCCTGCGGCGCATCCTGCTGATCGGCGTGCCGCTGCTGATTCTCGTGGCCGTCTCCCTGCCGGTCAGCGGCTGGTGGATGGTCGACCTCGCCGGTTTGCCGCTGGGCCAGACCTGGCTCTTGGGGGGCGCCATTCTCTACCTGTTCGGCTGCATCGCCTGGTTGCTGCTGTTCGGTCGCGTTGCGCGCCTGCGGGAGCAGGCCCTGGCCGAGGGCGGACCGGCCTCGGCGCCGGTGCAGCGCAGTCTCAAGTTCGGCGCCGCCTATGGCCTTGTTGGCCTCTTGCTGTTCCTTTCCGTGCTGGCGCTGATGCTGGCCAAACCGCTCTGATGCGGCGCCAGCGTCCGGCATGACCCTCTATTTCCTGCTCAAGACCATCCACGGGCTGCTTGCCGCGGTGCTGCTCGGGGCGGTGCTGGTTGGGCTGTTCTTCGCCTATCGGGCGTGGAAAGGCGGCGACCTCCAGCAGATAGCGCTCACCTTTTCCTCGCTGGTGAGGCTGGATCTCTGGTTCATCGCCAGCTCCGCCGCGCTGCTGCCGCTGACCGGCCTGGCCCTGGCCAAGGTGGGGGGCTGGCCCGTGAGGCAGCTCTGGTTGCTGTGGAGCGCCGGGCTTTATCTGCTGGCGGCGCTTTGCTGGCTGCCGCTGTTCTGGCTGCAGGTGCGCATTCGCAACCGCGCACGCAAGGCCCTGCGGGACAACCAGCCGCTCGGGCCGCAGATTACCGCTCATCTGGCATGGCGCGTTCGCCTGGCGGTGTTCGTGCTGGGCGTGCTGGTGGCGGTTTATGCCCTGATGGTGATCAAGCCGCTCTGACCTGGTCGGCGGGTGTGCATGGCGCAGCCTGCCGCCTGCACTAGCGCAGGGAGATTACTGGCCAGCCACGCTGTTCCGCCTCGGCGCGCAGTTTCGGGTCCGGATCCACCGCCACCGGACGGGTCACCTGCTCCAGCAGGGGGAGGTCGTTCAGCGAATCGCTATAGAAGGTACTGTCGCCGAGGTCCAGACCGGTTTCGTCGAGCCAGCGCGCCAGTCGCGTCACCTTGCCCTCGCGGAAGCAGGGGATGTCGGTGGTGCGGCCGGTGTAGCGGCCATCGGCCATTTCGCATTCGGTGGCCAGCAGGGTTTCGACGCCCAGGCGCTTGGCGATGGGCGCTGCGACGAAACGGTTGGTGGCGGTGATGATCAGCAGCCTGTCGCCGGCGGCGCGGTGCTCGGCCAGCAGGGCCTCGGCGCGGGGCAGGATGATGGGTTCGATGCAGTCGCGCATGAACTCGCGGTGCCACTGATCCAATTGCACCATCTCGGTGCGACCGAGTATTTCCAGGCTGAAGTTGAGGTAATCCTGGATGTTCAGGCGGCCGGCCAGGTAGTCCTGGTAGAACTCATCGTTACGTGCCTTGTAGGCAATCCCGTCGAGAATCCCGCGTTCGCACAGGTAGTCGCCCCAGGCATGGTCGCTGTCGCCGGCCAGCAGGGTGTTGTCGAGGTCGAAAAGAGCCAAACGCACGTCGTTTTTCCTTGCATCGAGGCTTCGAAGGGCGGCCAGAATAGCCGCTTTGGGTGGACCTGCCCATCGCGCGGAATGCTCGCATTGCTGCGTTTACGGCCTTTATGGAACAATGCCGGAACATGCGTTTGCGAGGTTGAGTGCCGTGATCGATTCCGATGGTTTTCGCCCGAATGTCGGCATCATTCTCGCCAATGATGTCGGGCAGGTGCTTTGGGCGCGGCGTATCAATCAGGATGCCTGGCAATTTCCGCAAGGCGGGATCAATCCACGGGAGACACCCGAAGAGGCGCTTTTCCGGGAGTTGAACGAAGAAGTTGGCCTGGAAGAGCAGGATGTGAAGATT
Organism: Pseudomonas lalkuanensis; assembly: GCF_008807375.1. NCBI lineage: Bacteria > Pseudomonadati > Pseudomonadota > Gammaproteobacteria > Pseudomonadales > Pseudomonadaceae > Metapseudomonas > Metapseudomonas lalkuanensis. The sequence goes on from NZ_CP043311.1 coordinate 330,402, forward strand.
CTTGCCTGCACCCGCGGCTGGTTGCGCTATCGTCTGCCCCAGCGGCTTGTGCGAACCAACAGTCAACCGTTGTGCATCGGCCAGAAACAGAAGTGGTTCCTGCTGCGCTTGCAGTCGGACGAGAACAAGGTACGGATGGACCTGACCGGCAAGCCCGAGTTCGATGGCTGGCGCTGGGTCAGTTACTGGTACCCGTTGGGTCAGGTGGTGACCTTCAAGCGTGAAGTCTACCGTCGTGCCCTCAAGGAACTAGCACCGCGCCTGCTGGCGCAAGACTGACCCGGAGAAAGGCTGACTAGCCATGCTCAACACGCTGCGCAAGATCGTCCAGGAAGTGAACGCCGCCAAGGATCTGAAAGCGGCGTTGGCGATCATCGTGCAGCGGGTCAAGGAGGCCATGGGCAGCCAGGTCTGCTCGGTCTACCTGCTGGACCCGGAATCCAACCGCTTCGTGCTCATGGCCACCGAGGGCCTGAACAAGCGCTCCATCGGCAAGGTCAGCATGGCACCCAACGAAGGCCTCGTCGGCCTGGTAGGTACCCGCGAGGAGCCGCTGAACCTCGAGCACGCCGCCGATCACCCCCGTTATCGCTACTTCGCCGAAACCGGTGAAGAACGTTTCGCCTCCTTCCTTGGCGCCCCGATCATCCACCACCGTCGGGTGATGGGCGTTCTGGTGGTGCAGCAAAAGGAGCGCCGCCAGTTCGACGAGGGCGAAGAAGCCTTCCTCGTCACCATGAGTGCGCAGCTCGCCGGCGTTATCGCCCATGCCGAGGCAACCGGCTCCATTCGCGGCCTTGGTCGTCAGGGCAAGGGCACCCAGGAAGCCAAGTTCGTCGGCGTACCGGGCGCCCCCGGCGCGGCCGTGGGCAAGGCGGTCGTGGTGCTGCCGCCGGCCGACCTGGAAGTGGTGCCCGATCGCGCGGTGGATGACATCGAAGCCGAGGTCGAGCGCTTCAAGCAAGCCCTGGAAGCGGTGCGCGAAGACATGCGCCGCCTCTCCAGCAAGCTGGAAACCCAGCTGCGCCCCGAAGAGCGTGCACTCTTCGACGTCTACCTGATGATGCTCGACGACGCCTCCATCGGCCTGGAGGTCAAGCGCGTGATCCGCACCGGCCAGTGGGCCCAGGGCGCGCTGCGCCAGGTGGTGATGGAGCACGTGACCCGTTTCGAGCTGATGGACGACGCCTACCTGCGTGAGCGTGCCTCGGACGTCAAGGACCTTGGTCGCCGCCTCCTCGCCTACCTGCAGGAAGAGCGCAAGCAGAACCTGGTCTACCAGGAGAACACCATCCTGGTCAGCGAGGAGCTGTCCCCGGCGATGCTCGGCGAAGTGCCTGAAGGCAAGCTGGTGGGCCTGGTGTCGGTCCTGGGTTCGGGCAACTCCCACGTCGCCATTCTCGCCCGCGCCATGGGTATTCCCACCGTGATGGGCGTGGTCGACCTGCCGTATTCCAAGGTCGACGGCATCGAGCTGATCGTCGATGGCTACCACGGCGAAGTCTTCACCAATCCGTCGCCCGAGCTGCGCAAGCAATACAGCGAGGTAGTGGAAGAGGAGCGCCAGCTGGTCAAGGGCCTGGACGCGCTGCGCAGCCTGCCCTGCGAAACCCTGGACGGCTATCGCATGCCGCTCTGGGTGAACACCGGCCTGCTCGCCGACGTGACCCGCGCCCAGGAGCGCGGCGCCGAGGGTGTTGGCCTGTATCGCACCGAAGTGCCGTTCATGATCAACGAGCGCTTCCCCAGCGAAAAGGAGCAGCTCGCCATCTACCGCGAGCAGCTTGCCGCATTCCATCCGCTGCCGGTGACCATGCGCACCCTGGATATCGGCGGTGACAAGGCGCTTTCCTACTTCCCGATCAAGGAAAGCAACCCTTTCCTCGGCTGGCGCGGCATCCGCGTCACCCTCGACCACCCGGAGATCTTCCTGGTCCAGGTGCGCGCCATGCTCAAGGCCAGTGAGGGTCTGGACAACCTGCGCATCCTGCTGCCGATGATTTCCGGAACCCACGAGCTGGAAGAGGCGCTGCACCTGATTCATCGTGCCTGGGGCGAAGTGCGCGACGAGGGCGTCGACATCCCCATGCCGCCGGTCGGGGTAATGATCGAGATACCCGCAGCCGTCTACCAGACTCGCGAATTGTCGCGCCAGGTGGACTTCCTCTCGGTGGGCTCCAACGACCTCACCCAGTATCTGCTCGCGGTGGATCGCAACAACCCGCGCGTGGCCGATCTCTACGATTACCTGCATCCGGCGGTGCTGCAGGCCCTGAAGAAGGTGGTGGACGACGCCCACTCGGAAGGCAAGCCGGTGAGCATCTGCGGCGAGATGGCGGGCGATCCGGCCGCTGCCGTGCTGCTGCTGGCGATGGGCTTCGACAGCCTGTCGATGAACGCCACCAACCTGCCGAAGGTGAAGTGGCTGCTGCGCCAGGTCACCATGACCAAAGCCAAGGAGCTGCTGGAGCAACTGCTGGCCATCGACAACCCGCAGGTCATCCACAGCTCGCTGCATCTCGCCTTGCGCAACCTGGGGCTCGGCCGGGTCATCAATCCGGCGGCGACCATCCAGGCCTGAGGCCGGGGGCAAGTGTTCGTGACGCCCGGGCAACTGCCAGGGCGTGGAGGTCCCAGCCGGGTCGCCGACCCGTAGGAAGCTTATGGACAAGCTCGAGCCCCTCGACCACTGCTATGGCACCACCCTCGAAGAGATCGAGCGCACCCTGCGCTACGCCCTGGATATTGTCAGCGACGGCATCTGGGACTGGAATATCCGCACCAATCACGTCAAGCGCAGCCCCGGCTGGTACTCCATGCTCGGCCATCCGCCGGACAGCCTGCCGGAAGACGTGGACACCTGGCGATCGGTGATCCACCCCGGTGACTTCGAGCGGGTGATGCGCAACTTCCAGGCTTATCTGGATGGCGAAAGCCTGATCTACGCCGAGGACTACCGCTGCCGTTGCCGGGACGGCAGCTATCTCTGGATCAGCGATCACGGCCGCTTCGTCGAGTTCGACGAGGCCGGCAAGCCAACGCGGATGATCGGCGCCCATCGCAATATCCACCGGCGCAAGATGGCTGCGCTGGCATTGCAGCGCAAGAACGATGAGCTGCTGGCCCTCAATCGCAAGCTGGAGGGGCTGGTGGAGGCGCGTACCGAGGCGCTGCGCCAGGCCAACGAGGCACTGGCCCGCCAGGTGGAAGCGGCCATGCGACTCAGCGAGACCGATCCGCTGACGCAGATCTCCAATCGCCGGCACTTCGAGCGCAGCCTCCACGGCGAATGGCAGCGCTTCCAGCGTCACGGGCATGTCACCGCGCTGCTGATGTTCGATCTGGATCACTTCAAACGCATCAACGACAACCACGGCCACCAGATCGGTGACCGCGCCCTCGTGGCTGTCAGCCGTACCGTGCGCGCGGCGCTGCGGGATGAGGACTGCTTCGCCCGCTGGGGTGGCGAGGAGTTCATCGCCCTGCTGCCCGAAACCGACCAGGGTGCGGCGCTGCTCCTCGCGGAACGCCTGCGGCTGTTGGTCAGCCAGGCCGATCCGAGCCTGCCGCTGGGGCTGACCGCCAGCTTCTCGGTGGCGGCGATGCAGGCCGGCGAGGGGATCGAATCCTTGCTCAAACGCCTGGATGATGGGCTTTACCGTGCCAAGCAGCAGCGCAATTGCATCGTGGGCTGTTAAGTGGGTTGCTGAAATGAAAAAGCCCGCCGATTGGCGGGCTTTTTCGTGGGTGGGTGTCAGGCTTCGAAGATGATCCGGCCGTCCACCAGGGTGTAGCGCACCTTGCCCGGCAGGCAGTGGCCGATGAAGGGGCAGTTGTCGCCTTTGGACTTCCAGGTTTCACCGGCCAGGGTGGAGGCTTGCGGGTCGAACAGCACCACGTCTGCCGGAGCGCCAACCGCCAGCCGGCCAGCGGGCAGGCGCAGGGCGCGAGCCGGGCCGACGGTGAGGCGGGCGAGCAGGGTGGGGAGGTCGAGCAGACCGTCCTGCACCAGGGTCATGGCCAGCGGCAGCAGCAGTTCCACGCCGCTCATGCCCGGCTCGGTGGCGCCGAAGGGGGCCAGCTTGGCATCCGGCTCGTGGGGCTGGTGGTGGCTGGAAATGGCGTTGATCACGCCACTTTTCACCGCTTCGCGCAGGGCGTCTCGGTCGGCGCGGGTGCGCAGTGGCGGTTGCACGTGGTAGAGGCTGGAGAAGTCGATCAGCGCCTCGTCGGTGAGAATCAGCTGGTACATGGCCACATCGGCGGTCACCGGCAGGCCGCGGGCCTGTGCCTGGGCGATCATCTCGGCGCCGCGGGCGCTGGTGATCTGGCTGAAGTGGGCGCGCACGCCGCTCTGTTCGACCAGCAGCAGGTCACGGGCCAGTGCCACGGTTTCGGCGGATTCCGGGATGCCGGCCAGGCCGAGGAAGCTGGCGGTGGGGCCTTCATGGGCCAGGCCGCCTTCGGCCAGGGATGCGTCCTGGGAATGGAAGATCACGGTCAGGTCGAAGGTGGCCGCGTATTCCAGGGCGCGGCGCTGCACGCGGTTGCTGGCGAAGCTCGCCAGGCCGTTGCCGAAGGCCACGCAACCCACGTCGCGCAGGGCCACCAGCTCGGACAGTTGCTCGCCGGCCAGGCCCTTGGTCAGGGCGCCGATGGGGAAGACCTTGGCGTGGCCGGCTTCCTGGGCGCGGTCGAGGATCATCTCGGCCACGGCAGGGGTGTCCAGTACCGGGCGGGTCAGGGGCGGGCAGCAGAGGCTGGTGACGCCGCCGCTGACGGCGGCCAGGGTCTCGCTGGCGATATTGCCCTTGCGGCTGTAGCCGGGCTCGCGCAGGGCGACGGACAGGTCCACCAGGCCGGGTGCGGCCACCAGGCCCTTGGCGTCGACGGTCTTGTCCGCTTCGAAACCGGCGGGGGCCTTGCCGATGGCGGCGACCTTGCCGCTGTCGAGGAAGAGGTCGGCGACCTGGTCGTGGCCGCTGGCCGGGTCGATCAGGCGGGCGCCGAGGATATGGGTACGCATCAGTTCAGCTCCTCGGCTTCCTGGTTCAGTTGGCGCTGCGCGGTCTGGCCACTCATGGCCATGGAGAGCACCGCCATGCGCACGGCGATGCCGTAGGTGACCTGGTTGAGGATCACCGAGTGGCTGCCGTCCGCCACCGCGGATTCGATTTCCACGCCACGGTTGATCGGGCCCGGATGCATGACGATGGCATCCGGCTTGGCCAGCGCCAGGCGCTGGGTGCTCAGGCCGTAGAGCTTGTAGAACTCGCCCTCGCTGGGCAGCAGGCCGCCCTGCATGCGTTCGCGCTGCAGGCGCAGCATGATCACCACGTCGACATCTTTCAGGCCTTCGGCGAGGTCGGTGTAGACCTTCACGCCGTACTGCTCGACGCCCACCGGGATCAGGGTCTTCGGCCCGATCACGCGGATGTCCCGGCAGCCCAGGGTGCGCAGCGCGAGCATGTCCGAGCGGGCTACGCGCGAGTGCAGGATGTCGCCGACTATGGCGACGGAGAGGTTCTCGAAGCTGCCCTTGTGGCGGCGGATGGTGAGCATGTCGAGCATGCCCTGGGTCGGGTGCGCGTGGCGGCCGTCACCACCGTTGATGATGGCGACGTCCGGGCACACGTGCTCGGCGATGAAGTGGGCGGCGCCGGAGTCGGCGTGGCGCACCACGAACATGTCCGCGGCCATGGCCTCCAGGTTGCGCAGGGTGTCGAACAGCGTCTCGCCCTTGCTGGTGGAGGAGGTGGACACGTTGAGCGTGATGACGTCGGCGGACAGGCGCTGAGCCGCCAGCTCGAAGGTGGTGCGGGTGCGGGTGGAGTTCTCGAAGAACACGTTGCACACCGTCTTGCCGCGCAGGAGCGGGACTTTCTTCACCGCGCGGGCGCCGACTTCGAGGAAGGAGTCGGCGGTGTCGAGGAGTTCCGTCAGCAACTCGCGGGGCAGACCGTCGAGCGAGAGGAAGTGGCGCAGCTGGCCCTGGTCGTTGAGCTGCAGCGGGCGCTTGGCGTCTGTCGGCATGGGGCAGGCCCTGAAAGGTTACGAGAAATCGGTAGGTCAGGCGGGTGAAGCGAGATCCTGGCGCTCGAGGGCGAGCGGCGCGGGGCCGAGCAATTTTACCCGTTCAGTGGCACCCAGGGACAGGGTTGCACCGACCACGTCCGGGCGAACCGGCAGCTCGCGGGCGTTGAGATCGAGCAGGCAGACCAGGGTCACGCTGGCCGGGCGACCATAGTCGAAGAGCTCATTGAGGGCGGCACGCACGGTACGCCCGCTCATCAGCACGTCGTCGATCAGCACCAGGTGCTGGCCTTCGATCTCGAAGGGCAGATCGGAAGGGCGCACTTGCGGATGCAGGCCACTCTGGGTGAAGTCGTCGCGATAGAAGGATACGTCCAGGGTGCCCATGGGGCCCTTTTCGCCCAGCTGCTCCAGCAAGGCCTGGGCGACCCACACTCCGCCGGTACGGATGCCGATGTAGCGCGGTTCGTCGATGTTGCGGGCCTTCAGGTGGGCTTGCAGGTCGCTGGCCATCCTCGGCAGCAGTTCGGCGGGATTGGGCAGGGTCATCGGCGGTCCTCGCGTTCTGGAATCAGGAAGTTGCGGAATTCTCGGCCAGCCAGCCTTCCAGCAGCAGCGCGGCGGCCAGGGCGTCCACCGGACGGTCGCGGTAGCCGTCGCGCTGGCCCTGGGCCAGGCGGTGGCCCTTCGCTTCGAAGGTGGTCAGGCGTTCGTCGTGGGTGAATACCGGGAGATTGAAGCGGCCATTCAGGCGCCGGGCGAACTTTTCCGCGCGGGCGCTCATGTCGCTGGGCGTGCCGTCCATGTTCAGCGGAAGGCCGACGACCATTGCATCGGGCTGCCATTCGCGGACCAGGGCTTCGACCTGTTGCCAGTCGGGCACGCCGTTCTGCGCTTTCAGCACTTTCAGCTCGCGGGCCTGGCCGGTGACCGCCTGGCCGACGGCAACGCCGATCTGTTTGGTGCCGTAGTCGAAGCCGAGCAACAGGCGCAGGGGCTTGGGCTCGGCCATCAGGCGTGCCCGGCCTGGGCAGTGAGCAGGCTGAGGTTTACGCCCAGGCGTGCGGCCGCCGCCGAAAGGCGCTGCTCGGATGGGGTGTCGAAGAGGATGGACAGGTCCGCCGGGCAGGTCAGCCAGGCGTTGTCGCTGAGTTCGGCTTCCAGTTGGCCTGCGTCCCAGCCGGCGTAGCCGAGGGCCACCAGACTCTTCTGCGGACCACCACCGTCGGCGATCGCGAAGAGCACGTCCTGGGAGGTGGAGAGGGCAAGTTCGCCCAGTTCCAGGGTGGCCTGGAAGCTGTGGCCGGTGGGGTGCAGGACGAAGCCGCGGTCGGTCTGTACCGGGCCGCCGGAGTAGATGGGCAGGCCCTGGCAGCGTGCCGGCGGAGTGATTTCCGGGCGCAGTTGTTCGAGTACGTCGCTCAGGCTCAGGCCGTTCGGGCGGTTGATCACCAGGCCCATGGCGCCCTGCTCGTTGTGCTCCACCAGGTAGGTGACGGTCTGGGCGAAGTTCGGATCGGCCATGTGCGGCATGGCGATCAGAAAATGATGCTTGAGGTAGCTCGGTGCGCTTTTCATGTCGGTTAGTTTCAGGCTTAAGACGGCAGGCTTCAAGCGAAAAGGCTGCGGCACGAACTCACACCGCGCCGTGACTCTGCCTGAAGCCTAGAGCCAATCTCGTCCTGCTGCTTTCAATTGCTCGACAGGCGGTCGCCGCGCTCGAAACGCCAGGTGCGGATGATTTCCAGGCGGTCGATATCCGCCAGGTCACCGGTGAAGGGAGCGAAGGGGGCGGCAAGGCGCACGATGCGCATGGCGCCCTGGTCCAGCACCGGCTGGCCGGAGGATTCCAGCACCTGCACCTCGTACAGGGTGCCGTCGCGATTGATCGACACCAGCAGCCGCAGGTTGCCGTAGATGCGCTGGCGACGAGCTTCATCCGGGTAGTTGAGGTTGCCGATGCGCTCGATCTTCTTGCGCCACTCCTCCTTGTACCAGGCGCCCTTGTCGCGCATGGTCGACGCGGCGTTCAGGCGGTGGATGCGCGGGCGCTTGGCGTAGAGCTGGCGCTCCTTGTCCAGTTCCGCCTCGAGGCTGGCGATTTCGGCGGAGAGCTGCGAGCTGTCGAAGGACGGCGCCGGAGTGGCCTCGGGCTGGGGCTTGGTCTGCTCGCGCTTGACCGTGGTCTTCTGCTGCTGCGGGCTCTTGGTGGCCACGGCAGCCTTGGGCGCTTCCTTCTTCGGGGCCTGGGGCGGCGCGGCAGGGGGCGTGGTCTTGCGGATTTCCTTGTCCTGGAACGGCGCCTGCTCGGTGGTCTTGGGTGTGGCCTTGTGATCCAGGGTGCCGCTGCCCAGCTGGTTGGCCTGGGCGAGGAAGTCGGCCTTCTTCGGCTTCTCCTCGCTCTTGAACGTAGCGAGGGTGATTTCCAGGGTCTTGCTGATCTGCTGCGGGTCGCCGATGGTGAAGCCGACGCCAAGGATCAGCGCCACGTGCAGCACCGCGGCGAGGAACAGGGTAAAGCCCAGCCGATCCGCCGGGCGAACACCGGCGGACAGTTGGGAGGAGGTATTCACGGCTGCGTTCATCGCCAGTCAGCTTGCTTCAGATAGCGGCGAAGTCTGCCGAGCGTCCGCATAAAAGTCTATGAAGCACTCCGCGCCTCGAGCTTGCGGGCGATCGCATCCATGAGACGTTCACCGATGCGCGTGTCATAGGCCTTGTCGATCTCGCGGATGCAGGTGGGGCTGGTGACGTTGATTTCGGTGAGGTGATCGCCGATCACGTCCAGGCCGACGAACAGCAGGCCTTTCTCCCGCAGGGTCGGGCCGACTGCGGCGGCGATTTCACGGTCTCGCTCAGTCAGTGGGCGCGCCTCGCCACGACCACCGGCGGCCAGGTTGCCACGAGTCTCGCCGGCAGCCGGGATGCGCGCCAGGCAGTAGGGGACCGGCTCGCCGTCGATCATCAGGATGCGCTTGTCACCGTCCTTGATCGCCGGCAGGTAGCCTTGCGCCATGATCTGCTGGCTGCCATGGGCGGTGAGGGTCTCGAGGATCACCGAGAGGTTCGGGTCGCCGGCGCGGTGGCGGAAGATCGAGGAACCGCCCATGCCGTCCAGGGGTTTGAGAATGATGTCACGCTGTTCTTCGGCAAACTCGCGCAGAATGTCCGCTCGTCGGCTGACCACGGTTGGCGGCGTGTAGTCGGGGAACAGAGTGGCGAAGAACTTCTCGTTGCAGTCGCGTAGGCTCTGCGGGCGGTTAACCACCAGCACGCCGGCCCGTTCGGCTTGTTCCAGCAGGTAGGTGGAGTAGACGAACTCGTTGTCGAAGGGCGGGTCCTTGCGCATCAGGATCACGTCCAGCTCGGCCAGCGGGGTATCGGCCTCCGCCTCCAGTTCGAACCAGTGTCCGGGGTCGAGGAACACCTTCAGGGGGCGCATGCGCGCGCGAGCTTCACCGTTTTTCTGGTATAGGTCCTGCTGTTCCATGTAGAACAACGACCAGCCGCGCTCCTGGGCGGCCAGCAGCATGGCCAGGGAGCTGTCCTTCTTGAAGGAGATTTGCGCAATGGGGTCCATGACGATCCCGAGGCGAACGCTCATGGGGGGTCTCCGCAACAGGTTTCAAGGGGCGCGCCAAAGCTGGCGGGCCGGTTGGATAAGGCGCTCAGGGTGGCGCCGGCATTGATTGCGGTCAAGGAAAAAACCTTCCCCCGAAAGGGAAGAATCGCAGATGCAGAGGCCGTGTAGCTTGCGTCTGGAGACTGTGCTAAAAAGGCCCGACGATTGGGTAGCAGCCCGTCGGTTGCAGGGCCTCAGGCACATATATAAAGCAGAATAACGACTCACCGAGGCGATGGTAGGGCGAACATGGAACAGCATTCCGAGGGTTTGAAGGTCATGGTGATCGACGATTCGAAAACGATTCGTCGTACAGCCGAGACTCTGCTCAAGAAAGTGGGGTGCGAGGTCATCACCGCGGTTGATGGTTTCGATGCCCTGGCCAAGATCGCCGATTCCCACCCGAACATCATCTTCGTCGACATCATGATGCCGCGCCTGGACGGGTATCAGACCTGCGCCCTGATCAAGAACAACAGTGCTTTCAAGTCCACCCCGGTGATCATGCTGTCCTCCAAGGACGGCCTGTTCGACAAGGCCAAGGGTCGCATCGTCGGTTCCGATCAGTACCTCACCAAGCCCTTCAGCAAGGAAGAGCTGCTCGGCGCGATCAAGACTCACGTCCCCGATTTCACCCCGGTGGAGCAAGCCTCCTGAAGTCCGGCCTGAAGGCCGGTGAAGCCTTTCCGTATGGGGAACACCATGGCTCGTATTCTGATTGTTGATGACTCGCCGACCGAGATGTACAAGCTGACTGCCATGCTCGAGAAGCATGGCCACCAGGTACTCAAGGCGGAGAATGGCGCCGATGGCGTGGCCCTGGCCCGCCAGGAAAAACCGGACGCTGTCCTGATGGACATCGTGATGCCGGGCCTCAATGGCTTCCAGGCGACCCGTCAACTGACCAAGGACGCTGACACCAGTCACATTCCGGTGATCATCGTCACCACCAAGGATCAGGAAACCGATAAGGTCTGGGGCAAGCGCCAGGGCGCGCGTGACTACCTGACCAAGCCGATCGAAGAAGACACGCTGATCAAGACCCTGAATACGGTACTGGCCGGCTGATTGCCGTGCCGGTCCCCGAAACATAACTATTAGAAACAGGCCAAGGCCGGTCGCCATGTCGGATTCGCAGACTCCCTTCCAGCTCCTCTTCGAGATCGACCAGCGCTGTCGCGCGCTGGCGGCCGGCCTGCCTGCGCAGCAACAGGTGGTGCAGAGCTGGAGCGGCATCGGTTTTCGCATGGGCGAGCGCTTGTTCGTGGCGCCCATGGGCGAGGTCAGCGAAGTGCTGCACGAGCCGCGCCACACCACGCTTCCCGGGGTGAAAACCTGGGTCAAGGGCGTTTCCAACGTCCGTGGCCGCCTGCTACCGGTCATGGACCTGTGCGGTTTCTTCGGCAGTGAGCTTTCGCCGCTGCGCAAGCAGCGCCGGGTCCTGGTGGTGGACCATCAGGAGATCTTCGCCGGGCTGATCGTCGACGAAGTCTTCGGCATGCAGCATTTCCTGGTGGACTCCTTCAGCGAGACGCTTCCTCCGCTGGAGGCCAGCATCCAGCCGTTCATTCACGGCGTATTCCATCGCGAGCAGCCCTGGCTGGTATTCAGCCCGCACGCGCTCGCGCAGCATCAGGCGTTCCTCGAGGTGGCTGTCTAGATTCGACGCGGGGCGCCTGGCGCTCCGTACCGGCCACCGGGGCAGAGTCTCCGGGGCCAAGGCTTCAAGGTTGGGCCGGCTTTGCCGGCCCTTTGGCGTTACATGGGAATAAGTGGTTGGTCCAGGCGGGGGCCCGATAATGAAAAGACTGAACGCAGGCAATCTGTTCTCCGGGGTGCGCAGCACGTCGCTGATCGCCGGACTCTTCGTGGTCCTGATCGTCGCCATCGTGCTGCTGTTCGCGAACTTCGCGTACCTCAACACCCAGGCGAACTACGACAAGGAATACATCAGCCACGCCGGTGAACTCCGCGTGCTGTCCCAGCGTATCGCCAAGAACTCCAGTGAAGCCGCGGCGGGCAAGGCCGAAGCCTTCGCCTTGCTGAAGGACGCGCGCAACGACTTCGAGAAGCGCTGGAACTTCCTGCAACAGGGCGACGCCTCCACCGGCCTGCCTGCCGCACCCGTTGCCGTGAAGGGCGAGATGGATGTGGTGCAGAAGGACTGGGAGAGCCTGCGCAAGAACGCCGACGCCATCCTGGCCAGCGAGCAGACCGTACTTTCCCTGCACCAGGTAGCCGCCACCCTGGCCGAAACCATTCCGCAGCTCCAGGTCGAGTACGAGGAAGTCGTGGACATTCTCCTCGAAAGCGGTGCTCCCGCCAGCCAGGTTTCCGTGGCCCAGCGCCAGTCGCTGCTGGCCGAACGTATCCTCGGCTCGGTGAACAAGGTACTGGCCGGTGACGATGACTCGGTCCAGGCCGCCGACATGTTCGGCCGCGACGCCAGCCTGTTCGGCCGCGTACTGAACGCGATGATCGAAGGCAACGCGGCGATGGAGATCTCCAAGGTCACCAACACCGAGGCCCTCGAGCGCCTGCAGGAGATTTCCGAGCTCTTCGAATTCGTATCCGGCTCCGTGGACGAGATTCTCGAAACCTCGCCCGAACTCTTCCAGGTCCGTGAATCCGCCAACACCATCTTCACCGGCTCCCAGACCCTGCTGGACAAGGCTTCCGCCCTGACCACCGGCTTCGAGAACCTGGCCAATGGCCGTGGCATGAACACCTTCGCCGGCTATGTGCTGGGCGTGTTCGCCCTGGGCTCGATCATCCTCATCGGCCTGGTGATGGTACAGAGCACCCGCAACCGACTAGCCGAGACCGCCGCGAAGAACGAGCGTAACCAGGCCGCGATTCTGCGACTGCTCGACGAAATCGCCGACCTCGCCGACGGCGACCTGACGGTAGCCGCGACCGTGACCGAGGACTTCACCGGTGCGATCGCCGACTCCATCAACTACTCCATCGACCAGCTCCGCGAGCTGGTGGAAACCATCAACCTGACCGCCGTGCAGGTGGCCGCCGCCGCCCAGGAAACCCAGGCCACCGCCATGCACCTGGCCGAGGCTTCCGAGCACCAGGCCCAGGAAATCGCCGGCGCCTCCGCCGCGATCAACGAAATGGCCGTGTCCATTGACCAGGTATCGGCGAACGCCTCCGAGTCCTCGGCGGTAGCGGAACGTTCCGTAGCCATCGCCAACAAGGGCAACGAAGTGGTGCACAACACCATCACCGGCATGGACAACATCCGTGAGCAGATCCAGGACACCTCGAAGCGGATCAAGCGCCTCGGTGAATCGTCCCAGGAGATCGGTGACATCGTGAGCCTGATCAACGACATTGCCGACCAGACCAACATCCTCGCCCTTAACGCCGCGATCCAGGCGTCCATGGCGGGCGACGCGGGCCGCGGCTTCGCCGTGGTAGCGGACGAAGTACAGCGCCTCGCGGAACGTTCCTCCGCCGCGACCAAGCAGATCGAGGCGCTGGTGAAGACCATTCAGACCGACACCAACGAAGCGGTCATCTCCATGGAGCAGACCACTTCCGAAGTGGTCCGCGGTGCCCGCCTGGCCCAGGACGCCGGTGTGGCCCTGGAAGAGATCGAGAAGGTATCCAAGACGCTCGCGGCACTCATCCAGAACATTTCCAACGCCGCTCGTCAGCAAGCGTCCTCTGCGGGCCATATCTCCAACACCATGAACGTGATCCAGGAGATCACCTCGCAGACCTCCGCCGGTACCACCGCCACCGCGAAGAGCATCGGCAACCTGGCGAAGATGGCGAGCGAGATGCGCAAGTCGGTTTCCGGCTTCAAGCTGCCGGAAGCCCAGGACATAGCCTGAGCAGGGGAGGCGCCGCGGTCTGAGACCGCGGCACGACGGCCATGAATCAAGGGCACGACAGCATGCAGCCAGGCGGCGTCTGGGCCTTGAAACCCCTGGCCGACATGACGACAGCGGAATTCCACGACTGGCAGAAGTTGCTGGAGGAACGCACCGGCGTGGTGGTCAGCGACCAGCGCCGTTCCTTCCTCCAGGCAAATCTCAGTACGCGCATGCGTGAGCTGGGAGTGCAGGACTACGCCAGCTACTACCGCCAGGTCACCAATGGGCCGCGTGGCGCGGTGGAATGGTCGACCCTGCTGGATCGGCTGACCGTGCAGGAGACCCGCTTCTTCCGTCATCCGGCTTCCTTCGAGCTGCTCACCGATTATCTGCGGGGCCGCATTGCGGCTGGCCTTGCCCGGCCCCTGGAAATCTGGAGCGTGGGTTGCTCCAGCGGTGAAGAACCCTATTCGCTGGCCATGCTGGCAGCCGAGGCCCTTGGCGGTACCGAACGACCGGATTACTTCGGCGTGACCGGCACCGACATCAGCCTCAGCGCCCTGGCCAAGGCCCGCGAGGGTGTGTATGGCGCGAGGCGCCTGGAACAACTGGATGCGGCTCTTGCCGGGCGCTATTTCCAGGTCCAGGGCGACGGCCGTTACAAGATAGTGCCGAGCCTGGCCGCACGGGTGTGCTGCGCACGGCTCAATGTGCTGGAACTGGCGAAGGCGCCAATGTCCGGCATGGACGTAATTTTCTGTCAGAACCTGTTGATCTACTTCCGCCGTTGGCGGCGCCGGGAAATCCTCAACCGCCTGGCCGAGCGCCTGGCGCCGGGAGGCCTGATGGTGCTGGGTGTCGGCGAAGTGGTGGGGTGGCGGCACCCGGATCTCGATCCGGTGCCCAATGAACAGGTTCTGGCATTCACCCGGAAGGGATAGCAGACGGCTATGACTGATCGGCACGACTACGTCGCCCTCGAGTGGGTCAAGGGCGAGATCGCGGAAACCCTGAAGCAGGCGCGACAGGCACTGGAGGACTTCGTCGAGAATCCCCAGGACCCGACGCGCATGCGTTTCTGCCTGACCTATATCCATCAGGTCCAGGGCACGCTGCAGATGGTCGAGTTCTACGGTGCGGCCCTGCTCGCCGAAGAAATGGAGCGTCTTGCCCAGGCGCTGATGGAAGGCCGTGCGGCCAACCGGGGCGAGGCCCTGGAAGTGCTGATGCAGGCCATCCTGCAGCTACCGCCCTACCTGGATCGCATCCAGAGTGCCCGCCGCGACCTGCCGATGGTCCTGCTGCCGCTACTCAACGACCTCCGTGCCGCCCGTGGCGACAACCTGCTCTCGGAAACCAGCCTGTTCGCCCCGGATCTTTCCAGCGTGCTGCCGGCGCTGTCCATGGACACCCTGGCACGCATGCGTACCGCGGACCTGCCGGTGCTGCTGCGCAAGCTGCGGCAAATGCTGCAGACCGCCCTGGTGGGCGTGATCCGCAACCAGGATCTGGCCACCAACCTGGGCTACATGGCCCGGGTGTTCGCGCGTCTCGAATCCCTCTGCCAGGACGCGCCGCTTGGCCCGCTCTGGCAGATCGCCTCCGGGCTGGTGGAAGGCCTGGCCAATGGCTCCGTGGTCAACGGTTCCTCGGTGCGCAACCTGTTGCGCCAGGTCGACAAGGAGCTCAAGCGCCTGCTCGAAGAGGGGGCCGATGGCTTCAACCAGGCGGCCCCGGAAGAGCTGGTGAAGAACCTGCTGTTCTATATCGCCAAGGCCCCGGCCCAGTCGCCGCGCATTCGCGCCCTGAAAGAGCGCTATCGCCTCGACGAGGCCCTGCCCGATACCGCCGTGGTGGACGAGGAGCGTGCCCGTCTCGCCGGTCCCGACCGCGATGCCATGCGCTCGGTGGTCACCGCCCTCTGTGAAGAGCTGGTGCGGGTCAAGGACAGTCTCGACCTGTTCGTGCGCAGCGACCGCAGCGGTGTCACCGAACTGGATTCCCTGCTGCCGCCGCTCAAGCAGATCGCCGACACCCTGGCGGTGCTCGGCTTCGGCCAACCGCGCCGGGTGATCCTCGACCAGATCGACGTCATCCACGGCCTGTCCCTGGGCCAGCGCGATCCCAGCGATGCGGTGCTGATGGATGTGGCCGGTGCATTGCTCTACGTCGAAGCCACCCTGGCCGGCATGGTCGGCCCGGCGGAGCCGGGCGTGGCGGAAGAAAGCCACCTGCCCACTACCGATGTGGCGCAGATTCACCAGCTGGTGATCAAGGAGGCGCGCAATGGCCTGGAACAGGCCAAGGACGCCATCATCGAATTCATCGCTTCGCAGTGGAACCACGAGCACCTGGCCCGTGTGCCGGAGCTGCTGACCCAGGCCCGCGGCGGCATGGCGATGATCCCCCTGCCGCGCGCCGCGGCCCTGCTCGACGCCTGCAACCGCTACATCCTCGAACAACTGCTGGCGCGCAAGGCCGTGCCCAACTGGCAGAGCCTGGACACCCTGGCCGACGCCATCACCAGCGTCGAGTACTACCTCGAACGCCTGTCCGAGGACCATGCCGCCCAGGGCGACCTGATCCTCGACGTGGCCGAGGAGAGTCTCGGCGCCCTGGGTTATCCGCTGCAGGAGAAGCCTTCCATCCTCGACCGCGTGGAAGAGGAAGAAGCCCCGGCGCCGCTGGCCGATCCGCTCCAGGAAATCGAAGTACTGGCCGCCGAAGAGTCGGAGCTGCACCAGCACCTGGACCCGGAAGACGAGCCGGAAGCCGTCATGCCCCAGGCTGCGGACTTAGAGCTTGCGGACGACGGCCTCGACTCGCAGGCACCGCTGGAGCCGCCTCAACTCGCCGAAGCGCCGGCCGCCGAAGGCGATCTGCTGGTCTCCGACGACAACTGGAGCCTGGGCGAGCTGGACGCCGAGCCGGCTGCCGAGAGCATCGACCTCAGCCTGGATGCCCCGCTGGAGCTGGCCGAAGCCACCGTGGCCCCGGCCGCCGAAGGCGATCTGCTGGTCTCCGACGACAACTGGAGCCTGGGCGAGCTGGACGCCGAGCCGGCTGCCGAAAGCATCGACCTCAGCCTGGACATGCCGCTGGAACTGACTGCCGCGGCTGCCCCCCTGGCTGACGACAACAGCTGGAGCCTTGACGATCTGACCGCCGACGCGGCGGACCTCGTTACCGAGCCCGCCCTGGATACCCCGGCCAAACCCGAGGCCATCGCTTCCCTGGAGTTGGAGTCCGCGTTGCTGCCGGAAGGCGAAGCCCTGCCCGGCCTCGATCTGGACGAGCTGGAAAACCTGCCCGCCGAAACCGAAGTACCGGTCGCAGGCGATGATGAACTGCTGAACCTCAGTCTCGACGAGCCGCTGGAATTCGACGAAGGCCAGCCGTTGCCGAGCTTCGACCTGGCTGACCTGGAGGAGCTGCCGCCTGCCCTGCCGGGCGACCCACCGGCACTGGACATGCCGCTGGAGAACTTCGACACGCTGCCCAGCCTGGATTTCGACGAGCTGGACAGCCTGCCAGGCGCCGAGCCGGTGGCTGAACTGGACGCCTTGAACCTGGACGACCTGCCGGCGCCGCTGGAATGGGACGAAGCCGCTCTCGCCGAGCTCGGCCTGCCGGAAGTGGAACTGCCCAGCGCACTGCTGGAAGAACCTGTTGTGGAACCCGCCGCCGAGCGGCCGCTGTCCCTCGCCGAGGTGATGGCCGCGCCGGTACCGGCATTCAACCCGCCGGCCCGCGAGGTGCCGCCGAGCCTGCTGCCGCCGCCCGCCGACGAAGAACCGGTGGACGACGAACTGCAGGAAGTCTTCATCGAAGAAGCCGGCGAAGTGCTGGAGACTCTCTCTGAATACCTGCCGCGCTGGCGCGCCGACAGCAACGACCGCGACTCGCTGGGCGAGGTGCGCCGCGCTTTCCACACCCTCAAGGGCAGTGGACGCATGGTGCGTGCGCTGATCATCGGCGAGCTGTCCTGGTCGGTCGAGAACCTGCTGAACCGCGTACTGGACCGCAGCATCGAAACCGACGAGCCGGTGTATCAGGTGGTCCAGGATGTGGTGGACCTGCTGCCCACCCTGGTCGAGGAGTACGCCGCCAAGGCCCAGCGCCAGCGCGACGACGTCGACCTGCTGGCCGCCACGGCCCATGCCCTGGCCAAGGGGCAGAGCCTCCCAAAATCTGAAGCCCCGGGTTCAGAGCAGGCCGTCGAGCCCGCGGGCGAGCCGCATGCTCCTGTCATCACCGAAACCGGTGAGGCCATGGACCCGCAGTTGCTGGAAATCTTCCGCAACGAGGCGGAGCTGCACCTGGAAACCCTCGCCGGCTTCGTCAAGGCGTGCGACCAGGAGTTGCCCCAGGCGGTCAATGATGACCTCCAGCGTGCCCTGCACACCCTCAAGGGCAGTGCGCACATGGCCGGCATCATGCCCATCGCCGAAATCGCCACGCCGCTGGAAAAGCTGGCCAAGGAATACAAGACCAACCTGCTCAGCATCGACCTGTCCGAGGCCGGGCTGCTGCATGAGGCGCTGAACCTGCTGCGCCAGGGCGTGGCCCAGCTGGACAGCACGCCGCTGGCGCCGGTACCCGGTACCGAGGCGCTGCTGGAGCGGATCCGGAAGCTGCATCAGGACCGCCTGGACGCCGCCAACGCCGCGCGCCGAGACGACAAGGGCGAGACCCGCGATCCGCAGATGATCTCCCTGTTCCTGGCCGAGGGCATGGACATCCTGCTGGACGCCGAAGACCTGCTGCACCGCTGGCGCGAGCACCCGGCCGAGCGCCAGGAGCTGGGCGCACTGCTGGAAGAACTGACCACCCTCGGCCGTGGCGCCGAGATGGCCGAGCTGCCGCAGATCGAAGACCTCTGCGAAGCTCTGCTGGATGTCTATGGCGCAGTCGATGAAGGCAGCCTGCCGGTCAGCGAGCGCTTCTTCGACGAAGCCGAAACGGCCCACGAGGCCCTGATCGGCATGATGGACCAGGTGGCCGCTGCGCTGGAGGTCACGCCTCAGCCCGAGCGCGCCCAGGCCCTGCGTGACCTGTTGCAGGACGTGGTGGACCCGGCGGCCCTGGCGCTGCTGGAGCCCGGCATCCCGGACCTGGAAATCCAGGAGCTGGACGCGGACGCCGCCGACTGGGCGCCGGCCGCCGACAGCCCGCCGCTTCCCGAACCGGTGGAAGAACCGCAGGTGCTGGAGGATGTCGCGCTGCCGGAACTGGCGTCCTTCGACCCCGAGGAACTGCCAGAGGCTGAGCCGCTGGACCAGGTTCCGGCCACGCTGGACGAAGAAATGGTGTCCATCTTCCTCGAAGAGGCGGTGGATATCCTCGACAGCGCGGGCAAGGCCCTGGAACGCTGGCTGGGCGAGCCGGGCAACAACCCGGCGCTGCTGGCCCTGCAACGTGACCTGCACACCCTGAAGGGCGGTGCGCGCATGGCCGAAATCCGCCCCATCGGCGATCTCGCCCACGAGCTGGAGTCCCTTTACGAAGGGTTGGTGGATCGTCGTTACAGCCATTCGCCGCGTCTCGCCGGCCTGCTGCAGGCCAGCCATGACTGCCTGGCTTCGCTGCTGGAACAGCTCCAGGCGCGCCGTGCCCTGTCCGATCCGCTGCAGCTGATCCAGGACATCCGTGGCTTCCGTCAGGGTGGTGCGCAGAGCCTGTCGGCCGCTGTGGTGCAGCCGCTGCCCGAGTCAGAAGCTTTCGACGCGCTGGACTTCGAGTCGGAGGGCGGCGCTGACCTGGGCGATTCGCCGGAGGCCGCCAACGATGGGCAGCCGGAGGAAGACGATGAAGTCCTCACCGAGCTTGTCGTCGATGTGCCCGAGGCCGATTCGCCAGCACGTCGAGTCGTCGAAGAGCCGGCCGCCTACGTCGTGCCCCAGGCTTTCGACAGCGACCAGGACCCGGAACTGGTGGAAATCTTCCTCGAGGAAGGTTTCGACATCCTTGATAGCGCCGGCGCCGCCCTGCAGCGCTGGATCGAGGACCCGGACAACAGCCTCGAAATCGAAGCCCTGCAGCGTGACCTGCACACCCTCAAGGGCGGTGCGCGGATGGCCGAGATCGGTCCCATCGGCGATCTCGCCCACGAGCTGGAATTCCTTTACGAAGGCCTCTGCGGTGGTCGCCTGCGCGCCAGCCCGGCGCTGTTCGGCCTGCTGCAGGCCTGCCAGGACCGCCTGAGCGAAATGCTCGACGCGGTGCGCGCGCGCGGTCCGTTGCCGGATGGAAAGGCACTGGTCGACGCCATCAAGCACTGGCGCGCCAATCCCAGCGAACAGCTGAGCATGCCCACCGCCGTGCACTTGCAGCCGGTGGTCGAGGGCGAACTGGAGGCCGTGGCCGAGGCGGACATCCTCGATATCTTCCTGGAAGAGGCCGATGACCTGCTGGAGTCCATGGAAGTCGCCATCGGCCGCTGGGAAGAGGCTCGCGACGACGGCGCCCACGTGGACGAGCTGCTGCGCGTGCTGCACACCCTCAAGGGCGGTGCGCGACTGGCCGGGCAGAAACGCCTGGGCGACCTCACCCACGACCTGGAACAACACCTGGTCGAGGCGCAGCAACAGGGCGCGCCCTGGCCGGAAAGCCTGTTCCTCGACGTGCAGTCGGGCTACGAAGGCCTGCAGGCGGAACTGGAAGAGCTGCGCCAGCAACTCGACCGGAGCCTGGCCGAAGAGCTGCCGGCGCCTACCCCGGCGCCGGGCCAGGCGGAACTGCCCCAACTGGCGGCGCCGATAGTCGCGGCCAGCGTTCAGCCCCTGGTGGTTGGCCAGGAGCGCGTGCTGCCCTTCGTCCAGCGGGCTCGTGAAGCCGCCCAGGAAGCCGCTGCCCGCCGCGCCCCGCAGGAACTGGTGAAAGTGCCCGCGGAGCTGCTCGAAGGCCTGGTCAACCTGGCCGGTGAGACCTCCATCTTCCGTGGTCGTGTGGAACAGCAGGTCAGCGACTTCAGCTTCACCCTGAGCGAGATGGAAGCCACCATCGAGCGGGTGCGCGACCAGCTGCGCCGTCTCGATACCGAGACCCAGGCGCAGATTCTCAGCCGCTACCAGGCCGAGGCCGAGCGCGCCGGCTACGAGGACTTCGACCCGCTGGAAATGGACCGTCACTCGCAGCTGCAGCAGTTGTCGCGGGCGCTGTTCGAATCCGCGTCCGACTTGCTCGACCTCAAGGAAACCCTGGCGGCGAAGAACCGCGACGCGGAAACCCTGCTGCTGCAACAGGCACGGGTGAACACCGAGTTGCAGGAAGGCCTGATGCGTACCCGCATGGTGCCCTTCGACCGCCTCGTGCCGCGTCTGCGCCGCATCGTCCGGCAGGTGGCCAGCGAACTCGACAAACAAGTGGAATTCGTCGTCGGCAACGCCGAAGGCGAAATGGACCGTACCGTGCTGGAGCGCATGGTGGCGCCGCTGGAACACATGCTGCGCAACGCGGTCGACCACGGCATCGAGAATGCCGAGGCTCGCCGTGCCGCCGGTAAATCGGAGAGCGGCACCATTCGCCTGAATCTCGGCCGCGAGGGTGGGGACATCGTCCTGACCCTGGCTGATGACGGCGCCGGGATCAAGTTCGAAGCGGTGCGCCGCAAGGCCATCGAGCGCGGCATGATGGACGCCGAATCCGACCTGTCGGACCACGAAATCCTGCAGTTCATTCTCGAACCGGGTTTCTCCACCGCCGACAAGGTCACCCAGATTTCCGGCCGTGGCGTCGGCATGGACGTGGTGCATTCCGAAGTGAAACAGCTCGGCGGCACCATGAGCATCGACTCGACGCCGGGCGAGGGCAGCCGCTTCCTCATCCGCCTGCCGTTCACCGTGTCGGTGAACCGTGCACTGATGGTGCTCTCCGGCGAGGACCTCTACGCCATCCCGCTGAACACCATCGAAGGTATCGTGCGGGTGTCGCCCTACGAGCTGGAAACCTACTACCAGCCGGACGCACCGCGCTTCGAGTACGCCGGGCAGAACTACGAGCTGAAGTACCTGGGCGACCTGCTGGGCAACGGCCAGCAGCCCAAGCTGGTGGGCCAGAGCCTGCCGCTGCCGGTGATCCTGGTGCGCTCTTCCGAGCACGCCGTGGCCGTGCAGGTGGACGCCCTGGTAGGTTCCCGCGAAATCGTGGTGAAGAGCCTCGGCGCGCAGTTCGCCGGGGTCCACGGCATTTCCGGCGCGACCATCCTCGGTGACGGCCGGGTGGTGGTGATCCTCGACCTGTTGGCGACCATCCGTTCGCGTCACGCGCACCTGGTGCAGCCGCTGCCGCGTTCGGCCAACGTCAACCTGCTGCCTGCCGAGGTGGACGTGGAGCGTCCACCGCTGGTGATGGTGGTGGACGACTCGGTGACCGTACGCAAGGTCACCAGCCGCCTGCTGGAGCGCAACGGCATGAACGTGCTCACCGCCAAGGACGGGGTGGACGCCATCGCCCTGCTGCAGGAGCAGCGTCCGGACATCATGCTGCTGGACATCGAAATGCCGCGCATGGACGGCTTCGAAGTGGCGACCCTGGTGCGCCACGACGAACGCCTGAAGGACCTGCCGATCATCATGATCACCTCGCGTACCGGCGAGAAACACCGCGAGCGCGCCATGGCCATCGGCGTCAATGACTACCTGGGCAAGCCCTATCAGGAGTCCTTGCTGCTCGAAACCATCCAGCATCTGGTCAAACGGACATGACAGAGAAGACTTCCGCACGCATCGCCGTGCTCGCCGACACCTCGCTGCAACGCCATGTGCTGCAGCAGGCGCTGACCGGGAATGGCTACCAGGTGGTGCTCAACAGCGACCCCGCCCGCCTCGACGAGGAGGCCCTGGGGGCCTGCGAAACGGACCTCTGGCTGGTGGACCTGGCCCTGTCCGAAGACTCGCCCCTGGTGGACAACCTGCTGGAACACGCCAGCGCACCGGTGCTGTTCGGCGAAGGGCACGCACCTGAGCGCCATTCCGAGCACTACCCGCGCTGGGAAAGGCGCCTGTTCGGCAAACTGAAGAAGCTGGTGGGTGATCCGGCCGTGGCGGTAGGGCCGAGCCTGGAAACGCTGCTGGCCGAGGCGCAGCGGCCGTCCCGCCTGGAACTGCCCAGGGCGCTCGCCGATACCCCGCTGGTGGCGGGCGAGCCCGCGCGTCAGGTCTGGCTGCTGGCCGCTTCCCTCGGTGGTCCGGCGGCGGTCAAGGCGTTCCTCGACGCGTTGCCCGGCGGCCTGCCCATCGGCTTCATCTATGCCCAGCATATCGACCCCAGCTTCGAGGGCGCGCTGCCCCAGGCGGTTGGACGCCATAGCCAGTGGCACGTCAACCAGGCCCGCCATGGTGACGCCGTGCGCTGTGGTGAAGTGGTGGTGGCGCCCATCAGCCGCGAACTGAATTTCACCGACGACGGCCGCATGCAGATGGGCGAACGCCCCTGGCCGGAACCCTACAGCCCGTCCATCGACCAGGCCATGCTCAACCTCGCCCAGCACTTCGGTGCCCAGTGCGGCGTGATCGCCTTCAGCGGCATGGGCAGCGACGGCAGTGCCGCCGCCGCCTACCTGCGCCGCCAGGGCGGGCTGATCTGGACCCAGAGCGCCGAATCATGCGCCTGTTCGAGCATGCCCGACAGCCTGCGCGAAGGTGGCTACAGCGGTTTCAGCGGCGACCCGCGCGAGCTGGCCGCCAAGCTGGTCGAACATCTGGCCGCGCAGTTCAGTTAGGGGCTGTTGACGTTTCGCTCGCGGCCGCGCCGAAGCCAGTTCTTGCGCGGGGCACGGCATGAGGAGAGAGGTTTGGTTATTCCAAATGAACGACGAATAACGCAGCACCGCGCAAAACTGGCCCGGCCCTCCGGCTCGCGCCGAAATGCCAACAGACCCTAGCCCAGGACTCCCATGAGCCAAGCCGTTACTACCCAGAACAGCACCGCCAGCCTCACCGGCCTGCTGCTGCCGCTGTCCGACCGTACCTTGCTGGTGCCAAACGTGGCCCTGGCTGAACTCATTCCCTACCGCGCGCCCCAGGCGACGCCGGGGCTGCCCGCCTGGCTGCTGGGGCAGGTAGCCTGGCGCGACCTGCGCCTGCCGCTGCTGTCCTTCGAAGCCGCCGCGGGCGGCGAGGTGAAAGTGGGATCGGGTGCCCGGGTGGCGGTACTCAATGCCCTCGGCGGCCGTCCTCACGTGAAGTTCATCGCCCTGCTGCTGCAAGGCATTCCCCGTTCGCTGAAGCTGGAAGACGACCTGCGCCGCGCCAATGCGCCGCTGTCGATTCTTGAGCTGGATTCGGTGCAACTGGGCACCGACGTGGCGAAGATTCCTGACCTGATGGCCCTGGAGCAGATGCTGGCGGATGCCGGGCTGATCTGAGTCCAGTAGCTTGGTCCGAGCGCAGCCAGGCCCGACGTTTCTCTGGTTATCCCGTGTGCTGGGCTGCGGGTAGCTCAGACCAGCCTACGCCAGCTAGAAATCGCCCCAGAGTTGCTGCGCCACGCTGAGCGCCACCACCGGCGCCGTTTCGGTGCGCAATACGCGGGGGCCCAGGCGCGCGGCATGGAAGCCGGCTGACTTCGCCGCATCCACCTCGGCCTCGGAGAGGCCGCCTTCCGGCCCGATCAGGAAAGCCAGGCTACCCGGCCGGGCATGGCTGGCCAGGGGGGCGGCCACCGGATGCAGGACCAGCTTGAGGTCGGCCTCGACCTGGCGCTGCCAGTCGGCCAAGGCGATTGGCGCATGGATGACCGGCAGCACCGAGCGGCCGCATTGCTCACAGGCGCTGATGGCGACCTGGCGCCAGTGGGCGAGGCGCTTGTCGGCGCGTTCGTCCTTCAGACGGACTTCGCAGCGCTCGCTGACAATCGGGCTGATCTCGACCGCGCCCAACTCGGTGGCTTTCTGGATCGCCCAGTCCATGCGCTCGCCGCGCGACAGGCCCTGACCCAGGTGCACCCGCAGGGCAGACTCGGCCATTCCGGCGAAGGCTTCGCGCAATTCCACCCTGACGATCTTCTTGCCCACCTCGATCAGTTCGCCGAGGTACTCCTGCCCGGAACCGTCGAACAGCTGCACGGCATCGCCCGTGGCCAGGCGCAGGACGCGACCGATGTAGTGGGCCTGGGCTTCGGGCAGTTCGTGCTGGCCGAGGGAGAGCGGGGCGTCGATGAAAAAGCGGGAAAGGCGCATGGGCATTCGGGCAAAGGAGAGACAGGCGCGCAGTTTAAGGCCTGGCGCGCCGTCCGTGTTACCCGTCAGCCCGGATCGCGATGGTTCGGATGCAGGTCCACCGCCACCGGCACGCTCACTGACTCGCGGGTGGCGATGTCGATGCCTTCGCCGGCCACCTGGGCGAGGAAGTCGATCTGTTCCTCGGTGATCACGTAGGGCGGCAGGAAATACACCACGTTGCCCAGCGGACGCAGCAGCGCGCCGCGCTCCAGGGCGTGCTGGAAGACTTTCAGGCCGCGACGTTCCTGCCAGGGGAAGGGCGTCTTGCTGGCCTTGTCCTGGACCATTTCGATGGCCAGCACCATGCCGGTCTGGCGCACCTCCGCCACGTTCGGGTGGTCCGCCAGGTGGGCAGTGGCCGTCGCCATGCGCATGGCCAGCTTGCGGTTGGCCTCGATCACCTTGTCCTGCTCGAAGATGTCCAGGGTCGCCAGGGCGGCGGCGCAGGCCAGCGGGTTGCCGGTGTAGGTGTGCGAGTGGAGGAAGGCGCGCAGGGTCTGGTAGTCGTCGTAGAAGCCCTGGTAGACGGCCTCGGAGGTAAGCACGGCGGCCATCGGCAGGTAACCGCCGGTCAGCGCCTTGGACAGCACCAGGAAGTCCGGGGCGATGCCGGCCTGCTCGCAGGCGAACATGGTGCCGGTGCGGCCGAAGCCGACGGCGATCTCGTCGTGGATCAGGTGCACGCCATAGCGGTCGCAGGCTTCGCGCAGCAGCTTGAGGTAGACCGGGTGATACATGCGCATGCCGCCTGCGCCCTGGATCAGCGGCTCGACGATCACCGCCGCGACTTCCTCATGGTGCTCGGCGAGGGTGCGCTCCATGTGGGCGAACATGGCGCGGGAATGTTCTTCCCAGCACATGCCTTCGGGGCGCAGGAAGCAGTCCGGGCTCGGCACCTTGAGGGTGTCCAGCAGCAGCGACTTGTAGGTCTCGGTGAATAGCGCGACGTCGCCCACCGACATCGCCGCGATGGTTTCGCCGTGATAGCTGTTGGTCAGGGTGACGAAGCGTTTCTTGCGTTCCAGCCCCTGGTTGCGCCAGAAGTGGTAGCTCATCTTCAGCGCCACTTCGATGCCGGAGGAGCCGTTGTCGGCATAGAAGACCCGATCCAGGCCCTTGGGCGTGATCCTGACCAGGCGCTCGGACAGTTCCACCACTGGCTGATGGCTGAAGCCGGCAAGGATAACGTGCTCCAGCTGGTCTACCTGATCCTTGATGCGCTGGTTGATGCGTGGGTTGGCGTGGCCGAAGACGTTGACCCACCAGGAGCTGACAGCGTCCAGGTAGCGCTTGCCCTCGAAGTCCTCCAGCCAGACGCCTTCGCCACGGCGGATCGGCACCACCGGCAGGCGTTCGTGATCTTTCATCTGGGTGCAGGGGTGCCAGAGCACAGCGAGGTCGCGTTGCATCCAGTCGGCATTGAGGCCCATGACTCGTTCTCCTGTAGCGATCGGCGAAGCCTATGCAATGCGGCTGGCCCGGACAAGCAGGACGCCATTGGCCAGCCGGAAGGCACTTCTGGCCGGGCCGTCGGGGCTGGCGTATCCTGCGCGCCAATTTCGAACGACGCTGCTTCACCGGGGGGATTCTTCATGCCTGCAGCCTGGCGCGCCTTGGCGCTGATCATCGTGGGAGGGCTCAGTGCGACGGCGCTGGCCAAGGACAAGCAGCCGACGGCTATCGTCATCGGCGGCGGCATGGCGGGCCTGACTTCGGCCTACGAGCTGCAGCAGAAGGGCTGGCAGGTTACCGTGCTGGAGGCCAAGCCGAGCATCGGCGGCCGTTCGGGCCTGGCCGCCAGTGAGTGGGTAGGCAGCGCCAAGCTGCAGCCGAGCCTGTACCGCTACCTGGACCAGTTCAAGCTGAAGGCCGTACCCGCCCCGGATTACGTGCGCAATCCCGGTTACCTGGTGAACGGCCGTTACTTCTCCGAGGCCGACCTGCTCAAGGAAGCGCCCAGCACCGTGGAAGGCCTGAAGCGCTTCGACAAGAGCCTGGACGACCTGGCCGCCTCGATCGACGATCCGATGAAGCCGCTGGCCAACCACACCCTGCAGACCCTCGATTCCATCTCCGTTGCCCGCTGGCTGGAGAAGCTGAACCTGGCGCCGACCGCCAAGGCCCTGGTGGATCAGCGCATCCGCTCGCGCTATGACGAGCCGTCGCGCCTGTCCCTGCTCTACCTGGCCCAGCAAGCCCGCGTCTACCGTGGCCTGCCGGATACCGAAATGCGTGCCGCGCGCCTGCCCGGCGGTAGCCAGGGCCTGGCCCAGGCCATGGCCAAGCAGATCAAGACCATCAAGACCAACGCCCGCGTCTCCGCCATCGTGCAGGAGCAGGAGAGCGTCACCGTCAAGGTTGGCGGCACCGGCTACAAGGCCGATTACGTCGTGCTCGCTGTGCCGCTGCCGGCGCTGGGCAAGATCAGCATGACCCCGTCCCTTTCCGCGCTTCAGCTACGTGCCTTGAAGGACATCAACTACGGCTGGCGCGACCAGATGCTGCTGCAGTTCAAGAAGCCGGTCTGGGGCAAGAGCCGGCTTTCCGGCGAGGTCTACAGCGACCAGGGCCTGGGCATGCTCTGGGTCGAGCCGGCGCTCAAGGGCGGCGCCAACCTGCTGATCAACCTGTCCGGCGATAACGCGCGCCTGATGCAGGCCTTTGGCGACCGGCAGATGGTCGACCAGGTGCTGATCCGTTTCGACAAGCACTTCCCGGGCGCCCGCGAGCAATTCAAGGGCTTCGAGCTGCGCCGCTACGGCAAGGACGCCCTGGCCGGCGGTGCCTACCTGGCCTACGGTCCGGGCGAGATCAGCCTCTACTGGCGCATGTGGGAGCAGCCCCTGGGCCGCGTGGTGTTCGCGGGCGAACACACTGACGCGCTCTATCCGGGCACCCTGGAAGGTGCGCTGCGCAGCGGCCAGCGCGCCGCCGGCCAGGTCATTGACCTGAAGGCCGGCAAGACCGTCGGTCCGGTGGAAGCCGTGGCCGAAGCCAAGCCGGAGGCCGCGCCCAGGGCGTCCACCAAGGAAGAGAAGAAGGGCTTCTTCTCTCGCCTGTTCAACTGAGTCCAGTCCCAGGCGGCGAGTCGTCTCGCCGCCTGTCCCCCCTGACGCAACGCTCGGCCGCGTCCTACGAACTTTCAGGCATTCCCTTCGACAAAATCCTGCAAGGGTTCATTCGTCATAAAGATCGTATTGCTCGATATTTCAAAGCGAAATTTTCCGCTTTAATTCGATAGATTTGCCGCTAGGCTAAATCACTCGCGTTTACCCAGCCTGTGTTTCCAAGGATTCATTTCATGCAATGGCGTAACTCCCCGTCCCGCTTCGGTCTGGTCAGTATCGTTCTGCATTGGGGGGTGGCCATCGTCTTCGTCGGCCTGTTCGCCCTGGGCCTGTGGATGGTCGGTCTGAACTACTACAGCAGCTGGTACAAGACCGCTCCGGATATCCACAAGGGTGTCGGTATCCTGCTGTTCCTGGTGATGCTTGCGCGCCTGGCCTGGCGTTTCGTCAGTCCGCCGCCGCCCGCCCTGCCCAACCATGGTCCGATGACCCGTCTGGGTTCCAAGGTCGGCCATCTGGTGCTCTACCTCGGCCTGTTCGCCCTGATGATTTCCGGCTACCTGATTTCCACCGCCGAAGGACGCGGCATTGCCGTGTTCGGCTTGTTCGAGGTGCCCGCGACCCTGACCGCTATCCCGGACCAGGAAGATGTCGCCGGTGCCATTCACGAATACCTCGCCTGGGGCCTGCTGATCTTCGCCGGCATCCACGCCCTGGCCGCCCTCAAACACCACTTCATTGATCGTGACGCGACCCTGACCCGCATGCTCGGTCGCGCCGCCAAATAACGCTGCAACCTCTCAACAAGGAGATTCATCGATGCTGAAGAAAACCTTCGCTGCCCTGACCCTGGGTGCTGCGCTCTTCGCTGGCCAGGCGATGGCCGCTGACTACGTGATCGACAAGGAAGGCCAGCACGCCTTCGTCAACTTCAAGATCGGCCACCTGGGCTACAGCTACATCTACGGCACCTTCAAGGACTTCGACGGCACCTTCAGCTTCGACGAGAAGAATCCGGAGGCCAGCAAGATCAAGGTCACCCTGAAGACCGCCAGCGTCGACACCAACCACGCCGAGCGTGACAAGCACATCAAGAGCGGTGACTTCCTGAACGTCAGCAAGAACCCCACCGCCACCTTCGAATCCACCGCGGTCAAGTCCACCGGCCAGGGCACTGCCGACGTGACCGGCAATCTGACCCTGAACGGCGTGACCAAGCCGGTGGTGATCAAGGCCAAGTTCGTTGGCCAGGGCGACGACCCGTGGGGCGGCTACCGCGCCGGTTTCGAAGGCACCACCACCATCAAGCTGAAGGACTTCGCCATTCAGAAGGACCTCGGCCCGGCCTCCCAGGAAGCCGAGCTGATCATCTCCTTCGAGGGCGTACGTTCCTAAGCGTGCTTTCCCGCCGTACCAGAACGCCGGCCCAGTGCCGGCGTTTTGCGTTGTGGGAGCGAATTCACTCGCGAAAGCGCCACCAAGCAGCACGTTGTCCCCCATCGCGATTGAAATCGCTCCCACAGGGGAATGCCGCCGCCTCGCGGAAACGAAAACGCCGGCACTTGGCCGGCGTTTTCATGAGCGGGTGAAACTCAGCGATTGCGGGTCAGCAATGCCGGTTTCTCGCCGCGCGGGCGGCTGCTCTGTTGCAGTTCGTCCAGTTGCTCCGGAGTCGGGTAACGGTCGGCGCGGGACTCTTTCATGATGATCTTCGGTGCCGGCTTGTTGGCTCGGGGATCCTGCACGGCAGGCTCGTCGCGACCACGGGACACCAGTTGATCGTCACTACGGCGCTGGCCGTTGCCGCGCCCCTTGGCCGCCTTGCCCTGACCCTGGCGCTGCTGGCCCTGCTTCTGGCCACCCTGGCGCTGGCCCTGGTTGCTGCCACTTCCCTGGCCCTGGCTGCGGCCCTGACCTCCGCTACGGCCTTGACCCTGAGCGCCACCACTACGGCCCTGACCTTGCTGGGCTTGACCCTGCTGGCGCTGGCCCTGGCCCTGGCCCTGGCCACCACGGCGCTGGTTGCGACCCTGGCCCTTGGGTGGATAGGGGCTGACGTAGTCGACACGATTGCCGAAGTTGTCGATTTCGTCGTCGAGGAATTCTTCCGGATCACGGTCGGCGGCTGGCTGCGGCGGACGCGCCGGCTTGGGCTGCTTGGGCTGCTGCTGACGCTGGCCGGCTGCCTGCTGGCCCTGGCCTTGTTCCTGGTCCGGCCCCTTGCCCTTGCCACGACGGCGATTACGGCTCTTGCGCGGCTTGCCTTCTGCGGCGCCTTCGGCATTGGCTTCCTTCCCTTCGGCGGGCGCCTGCGGCGCGGCGGCCTTGGCTTCGCGCTTGGGCTTGTCGGCACGCGGCTGGCGCTCGGGGCGCGGCGGGCGCGCTTCGGGACGCTCGGCCTCGACGGTCGCCGGGTCGAAGCCCTGGGTATCGCCGTCCGGGATCTTCTGCTTGGTCAGGCGCTCGATGGCCTTCAGCAGCTTCTCTTCATCCGGCGCGACCAGGGAGATGGCTTCGCCGCTGCGACCGGCACGACCGGTACGGCCAATGCGGTGCACGTAGTCTTCCTCGACGTTGGGCAGCTCGAAGTTGACTACATGGGGCAATTGGTCGATGTCCAGGCCACGGGCCGCGATGTCGGTGGCCACCAGGATGCGCACCTCGTTGGCCTTGAAGTCGGCCAGGGCCTTGGTGCGGGCGTTCTGGCTCTTGTTGCCGTGGATCGCGGCGGCGGCCAGGCCGTGCTTGGTCAGATACTCGGCCAGGCGGTTGGCGCCGTGCTTGGTACGGGTGAAGACCAGCACCTGTTCCCATGCGCCGACAGTGATCAGGTGCGCCAGCAGGGCGCGCTTGTGACTGGCGGGGAGACGGAACACGCGCTGCTCGATGCGCTCCACCGTGGTGTTCGGCGGGGTCACTTCGATGCGTTCGGGATCGTGCAGCAGCCTGTTGGCGAGGTCGACGATGTCTTTTGAGAAGGTTGCCGAGAACAGCAGGTTCTGGCGCTTGGGCGGGAGCTTGGCGAGGACCTTCTTCACGTCGTGGATGAAGCCCATGTCGAGCATCCGGTCGGCTTCGTCGAGCACGAGGATTTCCACATGGGAGAGGTCGACGCTGCCCTGACCGGCCAGGTCGAGCAGGCGGCCGGGGCAGGCCACCAGCAGGTCCACGCCCTTGGAGAGGGCCTGCACCTGGGGATTCATGCCGACGCCGCCGAAGATGCAGGTACTGACCAGTTTCAGGTCACGGGCGTAGAGCTTGAAGCTGTCGTGGACCTGTGCCGCCAGTTCGCGGGTCGGCGTCAGGACCAGAACGCGCGCCTGGCGCGGGCCATGGCGCTGGGATTTGTCGTGGTGACCGTTGGGGAACAGCAGTTCCAGAACGGGCAGGGCGAAACCGGCGGTCTTGCCGGTGCCAGTCTGGGCCGCAACCATCAGGTCGCGACCTTGCAACACGGCGGGAATCGCCCGCTGTTGCACGGGAGTGGGCTTGGCGTAGCCGGCGGCTTCGACGGCGCCGACCAATGCCTCGGAGAGACCGAGGGAGGCAAAGGACATGGGAGATCCTGTGTGAGTTCTAAGGGGCTGGCCCGATAGGGTGATCGTGTCTGGCTCGAATCACGGCGATGGCTGGTGATCCCGACCGGTCCTGCTGGCTCTGGGGGTGGCTCAGCATCCGGGCGTATGCCTGACGGAGCGCCGAGTATAACAGCTCCGCGAGAATGTACAGCCCTCGCGGCGCTCAACGGTTACCGAAGGTTTCCCGCGCCGGGTTCGCGGTAGCGATCCACCAGCTCGGCGTATGCGGGCTCCCGCTTGAAGCGCCTGAGCGCCTCGCTGAAGCGTCCGGCAAGTCCGTCCAGGCGCGGCTCGCGGCGAAACGCCAGATACAGGCGGTCGCGACTGATCACCCGCTCGTGCTGGCCGACTTCGGCCCCGAGCCCCATCTGGTGGATCAGGAAAAGACCGGCGCGGCGATCGTTCACCACCAG
The DNA here is from genome assembly GCF_008807375.1 of Pseudomonas lalkuanensis. NCBI lineage: Bacteria > Pseudomonadati > Pseudomonadota > Gammaproteobacteria > Pseudomonadales > Pseudomonadaceae > Metapseudomonas > Metapseudomonas lalkuanensis. Next base: position 362,167 of record NZ_CP043311.1, read on the forward strand.
GTCGACCCGGTCGCGCACCAGCTTGCCGAGGTTCGCCTCGTGGGTGGGCGCCGGTTCGCGGATGAACAGCGTGGATGTACGGAAAGCCTGGTCGGCGTACCAGTAGCCGGGGGAAACGCCCACCTTCAGTCCTTGCAGATCGGCCATGCGCTGGAACGGGTAGGGGCGCTGCCTGGCGTAGAACAGGACGAATTCCACTTCCGAAAGCGGCTCGCTGGGGAAGGCCATCCGGGCTTCGCGTTCCTGAATGTGGAAGATATCCAGCACCGCGTCGGCCTGCCCGCTTTCCAGCGCCATCAGGCAGCGTTTCCAGGGCATCAGGCTCCACTGCACCTCGACGCCCAGGCGCTTGAAGATGACGCTGCTGGCCTCGTAGTCCAGCCCCCGTATCTCGCCGTCGTCCTCATAGACATAGGGCGCCCACGGCTCGCTGACGATACGCAGTGGGTCCGCCCCGGCAACTTGGCCAAGGCAGGCGGACAGGATGACAAGGAGGGTGCGAAATAGTGGCATGTGGCCAGATTACGTGGCCGCACGCGCGCTGGATAGTAAGCCGAGGGTCAAAGATTTCCAGGCTGTGATCACCGTCGCCACTGGCTCCGATCGTGGGGCGCATTCATTCGCGATTGAAATCGCTCCCACATGAAGAAAAGGCCGGGACATTGCCCGGCCTTTTCGTCTTCTACGGCAAACTCAACGCGGCAGGTTGAGGTTCTTCCAGATCGCCAGGCTCGGTTCTGCCTGGTTCAGGGTGTAGAAGTGCAGGCCGGGAGCACCGCCCTGGAGGAGCTGCTCGCACATCTCGGTGATCACCTGCTCGCCAAATGCCTGGATGCTCTGCGCGTCATCGGCGTAAGCCTCCAGTTGCTTGCGGATCCAGCGCGGGATTTCCGCACCGCAGGCGTCGGAGAAGCGGGCCAGCTTGCTGTAGTTGGTGATCGGCATGATGCCCGGTACCACGGGGATATCCACACCCAGCTTGCGCACGCGCTCGACGAAGTAGAAGTAGCTGTCGGCGTTGAAGAAGTACTGGGTGATCGCGCTGCTGGCGCCGGCCTTCACCTTGCGCACGAAGTTGGCGAGGTCGGACTCGTAGCTGCGTGCCTGGGGATGCACTTCCGGGTAGGCGGCGACTTCGATGTGGAAGTGATCGCCGGTTTCCGCGCGGATGAACTCCACCAGCTCGTTGGCGTAGCGCAGCTCGCCGCTGGCCATGCCCATGCCCGACGGCAGGTCGCCGCGCAGGGCGACGATGCGCTGGATGCCGGCATCCTTGTAGTACGCCAGCAGAGCGCGCAGTTCGGCCTTGCTGTCGCCGACGCAGGACAGGTGCGGCGCGGTGGGCACCTTCACTTCGCCGTCCAGCTGCAGGACGGTCTGCAGGGTACGGTCGCGGGTGGAGCCGCCGGCACCGTAGGTGCAGGAGAAGAAATCCGGCTGGTAGGCGGCCAGGTTGCGGGCGGTGGCCATCAGTTTTTCGTGCCCGGCTTCGGTCTTGGCGGGGAAGAACTCGAAGCTGTAACGGCGTTCTTGGGACATGGGTCTTTCCAGGCTCGGGAGCAAGAGACGGAGGGCGCGCCCTCCGCCAGGCTGAAAACGGGGGTGGACGGGACCGGCCCGTCCACCCGGACCATCAGTAGCGGTAGGTATCCGGCTTGAACGGGCCTTCCACGGTCACACCGATGTACTCGGCCTGCTTCGGAGTCAGCTGGGTGACCACGCCGCCGAAGCCCTTGACCATTTCCAGCGCCACTTCTTCGTCGAGCTTCTTCGGCAGGACTTCCACGGTCAGGCGCTTGGCCTGCTCGTCGGCCGGCAGGTCGGCGAATTTCTGCTCGAAGAGGTGGATCTGCGCCAGCACCTGGTTGGCGAAGGAACCGTCCATGATGCGGCTCGGGTGGCCGGTGGCGTTGCCCAGGTTCACCAGGCGGCCTTCGGCCAGCAGGATCAGGTAGTCATCGTTCAGCGGGTCGAAGCCGTCCTTGCCGGTGCGGTGGATCTTGTGCACCTGCGGCTTGACCTCTTCCCACGCCCAGGTCTTGCGCATGAAGGCGGTGTCGATCTCGTTGTCGAAGTGGCCGATGTTGCAGACAACCGCGCGCTTCTTCAGGGCCTTGAGCATGTTGGCGTCGCAGACGTTGACGTTGCCGGTGGTGGTGACGATCAGGTCGATCTTGCCCAGCAGCGCGGCATCAACGCTGGCTTCGGTGCCGTCGTTCAGGCCGTTCTTGTACGGGGAAACGACTTCGAAGCCGTCCATGCAGGCCTGCATGGCGCAGATCGGGTCGACTTCGGAGACCTTCACGATCATGCCTTCCTGGCGCAGGGACTGGGCGGAGCCCTTGCCCACGTCGCCGTAGCCGATCACCAGCGCCTGCTTGCCCGACAGCAGGTGGTCGGTACCGCGCTTGATGGCGTCGTTCAGGCTGTGACGGCAGCCGTACTTGTTGTCGTTCTTGCTCTTGGTCACCGAGTCGTTGACGTTGATCGCCGGGACTTTCAGGGTGCCGGCCTTGAGCATGTCGAGCAGACGGTGCACGCCAGTGGTGGTTTCTTCGGTGATGCCATGGATCTTCGCCAGCATCTGCGGGTATTTCTTGTGCAGGATCTCGGTCAGGTCACCGCCGTCGTCCAGCACCATGTTGGCGTCCCACGGCTGACCGTCCTTGAGGATGGTCTGCTCGATGCACCACTCGTACTCCTCCTCGGTCTCGCCCTTCCAGGCGAACACCGGGATACCGGCGGCGGCGATGGCGGCAGCGGCCTGGTCCTGGGTGGAGAAGATGTTGCAGGAGGACCAGCGTACTTCGGCGCCCAGGGCGGTCAGGGTCTCGATCAGTACGCCGGTCTGGATGGTCATGTGGATGCAGCCGAGGATCTTCGCGCCTTTGAGCGGCTGCTGGCCGGCGTACTTGCGGCGCAGGCCCATCAGTGCGGGCATCTCGGACTCGGCGATGATCAGCTCGCGGCGGCCCCAGGCGGCCAGGGAAATGTCGGCGACTTTGAAGTCGGTGAAACCGGCAGGCGTCATGACAGCGCTCATGTATGAGTCTCCATTCGTAGTGTGCGAATGGGCGCCGTTGATGCGTTTTGGCAACGCCCCTTCCGAGCCTGACAGGCGGAGCCTGATTCGAATCTGATCGGGTGCCGCAGAAATACTCTGAGGCTCGCGAGATTCGAAACAGGCACCACGTGCTGCAGCGCCCCTCGGAAGGGAGGCGGGAACGGCAGGGCAGCGCCGACCGTTTGAAAAACCTGCGGATTATAGCGGCGCTGGCGGGCAAGCCCAAGGTTTTCCGTCGCCCGGACGAGTCCCTATCGCAGCCATTGAAAGCCTTGTCGGGACAAGCCGTGCCGGGCCGGTCATGATGCCTCCCATCCCACCCAAGGAGGACGCTGCATGAATTTCCATACGCGCAAATGGATCAAGCCCGAAGACCTCAACCCCAACGGCACGCTGTTCGGCGGCAGCCTGTTGAAGTGGATCGATGAGGAAGCGGCCATTTACGCCATCATCCAGCTCGGCAACCAGCGCGTGGTCACCAAGTTCATCTCCGAGATCAACTTCGTCAGTTCCGCGCGCCAGAGCGACATCATCGAGCTGGGCATCACCGCCACCGAGTTCGGGCGCACCTCGATCACCATGCGTTGCGAAGTGCGTAACAAGATCACCCGCAAGAGCATCCTGACCATCGACAAGATGGTTTTCGTCAACATCGGTGAAGACGGCCTGCCGGCACCCCACGGCAAGACGGAGATCACTTACATAAAGGACCGTTTCAAGGACGACGACCTGTCTGCCTGACTCTGGTGCGCCTGGAGCCTGAGCTCGCCCCGTGATGGGGCGTTTCGCGCTTGTCGCCACTCGCCAGGCTCTCTAGGCCGGGATTGGCCGCCTTCTTGCTGTGCAGCCCTCAGCCCCGCCTGAAGCTCCGGGGTGGGCCCGGCCAGGAGGCACCCATGTCCGCCACTTCCGCTTTCGATTCGCTGCTCCGTTCCGTGGGGCTGCGTACCCTCAACCAGCAATTTCTCTTTTCCTACGCGCTGATGTTCCTGCTGGCGGTTACCGCCTCGGTGGCGCTCTACCTGAGCATGTCGGTGTCGCCGGAGACCATCAACATCGCCGGCGCCCAGCGCATGCTCAGCCAGAAAATGACCAAGGAAGCGCTGCTGCTGCGCCAGGGCGCCATTGCCCGGCCCACCCTGGACGCCACCATCGCCCAGTTCGACCAGGCCCATCGCGACCTGCTGAACGGGAACCCGGCGCGCAACATCAGCGCCATCCAGGCCCCGGCAGTGGCAGGGCAGATGCGCCTGGTGGGTCAGCTCTGGGCGAACTTCCGACCTCAACTGGAGCGCCCGGACAGCGACCTCGCTGCACTGGAGGGGGCGTCGCTCAACCTGCTGAAGGAAATGAACAAGGCGGTCGGGCTGATGGCCGCCCATGCGGAAAGCTCGCAGCGCCGGCAGATGTGGCTGGCCTTCGCCTGTGTGATCGGCATCCTCCTGCTGGTGGTGCTGGGGCGGCAATTCGGCCTGCGTCCGTTGATCCAGCGCCTGACTGAGCTGGAAGCCGTGCTGACCCGAGTGGGGCAGGGCGACTTCACCCAGTCCCTGGACAATCGGCGCCAGGACAACGAAATCGGCCGCATCGTCGCCGGCTACAACCTCATGCGTGAACAGGTGCGCGGGCTGCTGGGACAGGTCAAGGAGACCGGTGGCCATACCCGACAGCACGTGGAGACCGTGGTCGCCGCTGCCCATGCGGCCAGCGACGGTGTGCGCCTGCAACACGAAAACCTCGACCAGGTCGCTACCGCCATGAACGAGATGAGTGCCACCGTGGCCGAGGTGGCCCGCCATGCCGCTCATGCCGCCGAGTCGGCACGTAACGCCGACAGCTGTGCCAAGTCCGGCCAGAGGGCCGTGCAGCGCAGTGCCGAGCTGATCGGAGAGCTATCGGAGCAGATGGCGGCGAGCGCCGGGCAGATGAACGTCCTGCGCAATGAAACCGAAGGGGTGGGCAAGGTGCTGGAAGTCATCACCGGCATCGCCGAGCAGACCAACCTGCTGGCGCTCAATGCCGCCATCGAGGCCGCACGTGCCGGCGAAGCCGGTCGCGGATTCGCCGTGGTGGCGGACGAAGTGCGGACGCTGGCCAGCCGCACGCAGCAATCCACCGGCGAGATCCAGGCAATGATCCAGCGCTTGCAGGGCGGTGCCCAGCAGGCCGTCAACGCCTTGCAGGACAGCAACCAGCTGGTGCGGGAAAACCTCAGTCACATCGAGGAAGCCAACGAAGTACTCGGCAGCATCGTGGTCGCGGTGGACGGTATCAGTGCCATGAACACCCAGATCGCCACCGCCGCCGAGCAGCAGAGCCAGGTGGCCCAGGACATCGACCAGCGGGTGACGGAAATCTCCAGCCTGGCCGAGCGCAGCCGGGACGATGCCCGCAGCGTGATGCAGGCCAGCGAGCGTATCCAGGGGGAGGTGCAGGCGCTGAACGGTCACCTCGACCACTTCAGGACCTGAGGTTCAGGGCGATGGCGCCTGGCGCTTGGCCGCGCAACCACTCGCCGAAGTGCCGGCAGCGGGGGCCGGACCGGCCAGGGCGATGCCCGTGATCAGGGATGCGAGATACAGGGAGTGACGACTGTTCATCGGATTTTCCTCCAGATCGAAAGACACCGGTCTGGCGGGAGACCCGGTCTGGCGCGGGGCAGGTCGTGCATTCGATGATCTGCGACAAACTGTCGCCTGGCTTGGAAATTGTCGGCCGGCTGGGAGTACCCTGTCGCCCGCCTTAAGCCTGACCCGTGATCCTGCCGATGAATGCCAAGAAGATTTTCATCCTTGCCGCCGCCTGCCTGAGCCTTGTTGCCTGCGGTGGCGTGGACCCCAATTCGCCGCTGGGCAAGCGCCAGGCGATCTTCAAGGAAATGCTGCGCACCAGCGAAGACCTCGGCGGCATGCTGCGTGGCCGCATCAGCTTCGACGAACAGCGCTTCGCCACCGGCGCCACCAAGCTCGACCAGCTTTCCCGCCAGCCCTGGCAGCACTTCCCGCAGGCCCAGGAAGGCGACGCCGATAGCGCCGCCCGCGATGAAGTCTGGCAGCGCCAGGAGCGCTTCAAGGAACTGGTGCGCGAGCTCGAAGCCAGCACCGGCCAGCTCGCCAGCGCCGCTCAGGCCCGTCCGTTCACCGCCCAGGGCGTCGCGCCGCTGGTGCAGAAGGTGGAAGACAACTGCGAGGCCTGCCACAAGGAGTTCCGCGCCTACTGAGGCGCGCCGAACCCCGCTACGCCCTCCGCCTGAAGCCGATCCGCCAGCGCCCGTACCTCCGGGTGCTGGAAGAAGGCCGCCAGCTGCGCGGCCCTGACCGGCCCGAGGCCTTCCCGTTTTCTCCAGTCTTCCGGTGTCCTGCGGCTGAGGTTCGTCCAGTCGCCCTCCAGCCTTGCCGACCCTGTGGGCGGCAGCCCAAGCGCCCTCAGCCATTGCTCGAAGGGCCGTCCCCGAGCTTCGGCAAAGCTCTGCACCAGGGCCGCCGAGCGGGTGCTGCCGATGCCCGGCTTGGCTGCCAGCGCGGCGGCATCCAGGGACAACCAGTCCAGCAGCGCCTCCAACTCCAGGCGCGCCCAGGTTCCGCGCCCCAGCCCGTTCAGGTCCAGGCCCTTGGGACCGCCTAACCACTCCAGGCGCGAGAGGAACTGCTCCCGGCAGCCGGGTTCCGCACGAAAGCAGCTGAGGGCGTGATAGCGGCCGGGCGCTGGCGCTTCCACCCGTGGGCGTTCGGTGGCGCGCAGGACCACGGCTTCCATGCGTGGAATGGTGAGGCCGGCCAGGGCGATGGCGACCTGGTCGCCGGGGCGGACGTCCAGTTCCCGCCAGCGTTTCAGCGACCCCAGGCCGACGCGCTGGATGCGTCGGCCATCGAGCTCGACCGGTTTCAGCTTGAGCAAGGGCGTGACCCGCCCGGTGCGACCGACCTTGAACTCCACGGCGCGAACCTCCGCCAGCGCCTTGGCGAAGGGGTACTTCCAGGCCACGGCCCAGTTCGGTGGCTGCGGCTTCCACTGCCGAGCCGCCGGCCGCGTGCCCTGGCGAATCACGACGCCGTCGCTGGCAAACGACAGGGGCGAGCGGTACCAGCGTTCGCGCCAGGCGGCGATGTCTTCTGCGCTGGCGACGGGCTGGGTGAGTGCATTGGCGTCGGCGAAGCCCATTGCCTGCAGGCCGTGCAGGCGATCTTCCATGGGGGCCGGACCATCCGGCCAGTCCCAGACGAAGAGACCGATGCCGGTGGCATCGCGCTGTTTCAGTTCATGGCGATTGAGCAGCCCGGCCACTTTGCCGCGTGCACCCTGTCCGCCCCGTTCGGCCTGCACGTGGCTTTCCAGGCGCCAGTAAAGCTCGCCTTGCAACACGCCATTGCCGATGCCGGGCAAGAATGCGGGAATCGCCGCGATGCGCCGGGCCTGTCGGGTCCAGTCCTGGCCGTGGCCGCCGTCGCCCCGGCTGATGGCCTGCGCCAGCCGGTCCCCGCGGTAAACCAGGGTGACGGCCACGCCATCCACCTTGGGCTGGACCCAGAGGTCCCGGCGCTGACCCAGCCAGCGACGCAGGTCGTCGATGTCCCGTAGCTTGTCCAGGCCGCTCTGGGGCACCGGATGGCGGGCCTTGCCGTCACTGGCTGCCAGGGGCGAGCGGAGCGGCAATGCCGCAGCGGGAAAGCACTCGTTCAGGCGTGCCAGGCGGGCGCGGGCCTGGTCGTAGAGCTCGTCGTCCACCATCGAACGCCCCTCGCGGTGGTACGCGCGGTCCCATTCGGCGAGGCGGTTGCCGAGGGTTGAGAGTTCGGCGCTGGCGCGGCCGGCCGGCCAGTCCGGACAGGCATCCGCCAGCGCGAGGCAGGGCAGGAGGAAGGGAAGGGGAATCCAGGTTTTCATGGCGAGCCTCCGTGCTCGTTCGGGAGGCGGCCAGTCTAGGGGCGGGGGTTGTCAACGGGCGCTGATTCCCTTGTCCGTTCGGGCGTGGTTGGTTGTGGGGATTGGTGAGTGGCTTCAGGGGAAGGAGTCTTTCGAATCTTTGGGGGTGGGTTCATGCCGGATTGGCAATTTCGTATGAGCGATGCTGGCTGTCGGTGTGTAACCGGATGAATCCCTCACCCCCGGCCCCTCTCGCCGTGCCCCCGGCGCAAGGATGTAGGGAGGGGAGTTCGGCGAAGCCGAACCCGGATGCAGGGGCAAGTTCTTTGGTTCCTTTTGAACGATTGCAAAAGGGACTCGCCTGGGAAGGCGAAACAAAATTTTGATGCGTACGCAGTAATGACCTGAGCATCTAGCTCAACGCCAACTCATATCGGATTGCCAATCCGCTATGTCGCCCACTTCTTCGGTCTCTCCGGCGCACAAACAAAAAACCCCGCACGAGGCGGGGCTTTTTGCAGAACGGTCGAGGCTTAGAGGCCAGCGGCGATGCGCAGGGCTTCGGCCTTGTCGGTCTTTTCCCAGGTGAATGCGGTGAAGGTGTCGTCACCGTAGGACATTTCATAGGGATTGCGACCGAAGTGGCCGTAGGCCGCGGTCGGCTGGTACATCGGGTGCAGCAGGTCGAGCATCTTGGTGATCGCGTACGGACGCAGGTCGAAGTGCTCGCGGACCAGCTGGACGATCTTGTCGTCGCTGATCTTGCCGGTGCCGAAGGTGTTGATCGAGATGGAGGTCGGCAGGGCCACGCCGATGGCGTAGGACACCTGGATCTCGCAGCGCTCGGCCAGGCCAGCGGCAACGATGTTCTTGGCGACGTAGCGGCCGGCGTAGGCAGCGGAACGGTCAACCTTGGACGGGTCCTTGCCGGAGAAGGCGCCACCGCCGTGACGGGCCATGCCGCCGTAGGAGTCGACGATGATCTTGCGGCCGGTCAGGCCGCAGTCGCCCACCGGGCCGCCGATCACGAAGTTGCCGGTCGGGTTGATGTGGAACTGGGTGTCCTTGTGCAGCAGTTCGGCCGGCAGCACGTGCTTGACGATCAGCTCCATCACGCCTTCGCGCAGGTCGGAGTACTTGACGTCCGGGTTGTGCTGGGTGGACAGCACGATGGCGTCGATGCCGACTACCTTGCCGTTCTCGTAGCGGCAGGTGACCTGGCTCTTGGCGTCCGGGCGCAGCCACGGCAGCAGGCCGGACTTGCGGGCTTCGGCCTGGCGTTCCACCAGGCGGTGGGAGAAGCAGATCGGGGCTGGCATCAGTACGTCGGTTTCGTTGCTGGCGTAGCCGAACATCAGGCCCTGGTCACCGGCGCCCTGGTCTTCCGGCTTGGAGCGGTCGACGCCCTGGTTGATGTCCGGGGACTGCTTGCCAATGATGTTCAGGATGCCGCAGGTGGCGCCGTCGAAGCCGACGTCGGAGCTGTTGTAGCCGATGTCGATGATGACCTTGCGCACCAGCTCTTCCAGGTCGACCCAGGCGGAGGTGGTGACTTCACCGGCGATGATGGCTACGCCGGTCTTGACCAGGGTTTCGCAGGCGACGCGGGCGTGCTTGTCCTGGGCGATGATGGCGTCGAGGACGGCATCGGAAATCTGGTCGGCGATCTTGTCCGGATGGCCTTCGGACACGGATTCGGAGGTAAACAGGGAGTATTCGCTCATCTATCGGTTTTCCTATTCGTTACCGGTGGGTGAGTTCGCTTCGTGAATCCGGTTTGGCGAAGTGCCTTACCTGAATCTGAAAGCCGTTTCGCAAGCCAATGTAGAGGCTCTCGCCGGGCGTGAGCCCCGCGGCATTGGCCCAACGGGCCAGGTCGTCCTGTTCGAAGCCCAACCATAGATCGCCGCAGGCCTCCCTGGCCCAACTCTGGTTGTGGCTGCACAACTCGGTCACCAGCAGCGCGCCGCCTGGCTGCACCCGCTGGGCCAATTGTTTCATTGCATCGGCCGGCGCGGCGAAATGGTGCAGGACCATGTTCAGCACCACGCAGTCGGCGGCCGCCTGCTCGTCATTCAGGGCATCGGTCAGTCGCAGTTCGACATTGCCGAGGCCTTCGTCGTTACAGCGCATCCGTGCCAGCTCCAGCATGGCCGGGCTGTTGTCCAGCGCCGTGACCCGGCTGAAACGTCGTGCCAGATCCGGCAGGAATCCACCGTCGCCTGGGCCGACTTCCAGCGCCGTGGCGCCGGGTTCGAAGGCCAGCGCATCGAGCAATGCCAGTACGCTGTCACGGTATTGCGGCAGTCCTGCGATCAGGTCCTGCTGCGCCTGGAATTTTTCCGCTGCGCGGGCGAAGAAGTCGCGGCTGACCGCTTCGCGCTGGGCGTGTACTTCGGCGATGCGCCCGGCGATCTCGGCGGGCAACTCCAACTCGTCCACCTCGGCCAGCAGGGCCGCATGCAGCATGCCGCCAACCCGCTCGTTCTGCGCCAGGGCGCGGCGGTAGAAGATCGCATTGCCTTCGCGGCGGGTGGCCACCAGGTTCGCCTGGGCCAGCACCTTGAGGTGGTGGCTCATGCCCGACTGGCCAGTGGCGAAGATCTGCGCCAGTTCCAGCACGCCGAAGGAGTCGTTGGCCAGTACCCGCAGTACGTTCAGGCGCAGCGGATCGCCGCCGGCCTTGCACAGGGCGGCCAGCTCATCGCTGTCGTCATGGCGGATCTGGGGTACGCGCAGGCTCATAGGGGGCGAAGTCTAGCCCCCGCTTCCGGGTGTCGCAATGCCAATATCAAAAAGTTTTGATATTGAGTGATCGGCGGTCAACCACGCTTTCCCGCCAGCTCGAGGAAGGCGGCGGGCGCCGGGCTCAAGCTCTGGCCGGGGCGCCAGAGGGCGTGGAATTCCCGTTCGATCACCAGATCGCGCACCTCCAGGCTCGCCAGGCGACCGCTGGCCAGTTCCGCGCGGACCATGTGCGGCGACAGCCAGGCGATGCCGCGGCCGTCCTGCACCAGGCGCTTGAGCGCTTCGGTGCTGCCGATGGACATGCGTACGCGCAGGTCGATGCCCCGCTCGCGGTATGCCTGCTCGACGCTGGCGCGGGTGGCCGAACCCTGCTCGCGCAGGTAATGGTCCTGCCCGGCGAGGTCGCGGGCGCCGAGTTGGCCGCGCCCGGCCAGTGGATGCTCAGGACCGACCACCGGCAGCAGCCGGTCGCGGTCCAGCAGCCGGCTGGCGAAGGCCTGGTTGTCGAAGGCGCCTTCGACGAAACCCAGGCTGATGCGGCCATCCTCCAGTTGCGCGGCTACCTCGCGGGTGTTGCTGACGGCCAGGTCCACCGCCATGGTGGGATGCAACTGGTGGAATCGCTCGATCAGCTCCGGCAGCAGGTAGCTGCCCAGGGTGGCGCTGGCGCCGAGGCGCAGTTCGCCGTCCTCCAGGCTGGCGAAGCCGCGCAGGTCGCGTTCGGCGGCGGCTTCCAGGGCGAAGATTCTCTGGGCGTATTGCAGCAGGCGTTCGCCGCCCTCGGTCAGGCTGACGCCGCGCGGCCGGCGGTCGAACAGGGGCAGGCCGATGCTGGCTTCCAGGTCGCGGATTTCCCGGGTGACGGCCGGCTGGCTGATGAACAGGCGGGCGGCGCCGTTGCTGATACTGCCGCTCTCGGCGACGGCGAGAAAGACCTTGAGGTGATGCAGATTCATAAATGATAGGTATGCGAGAGATGCTGAATATGTATTTTTCATATAGCACAGCCTTCCCTAGGCTGGCTTCGTTCTTCCCGCCACGGGACCACCCGACCGGAGCCCTCGATGCCACGCCCCTTTACCCGCCTTGCCGAACCCCTGGCCTTCGTTCGCCAGTTCACCCCCAGCTGGTTCGCCGTGACCATGGGCACCGGCGCGCTGGCCCTGGTCATCGCGGCGCTGCCCTGGGGCGGGGCGCTGGAGCGGCGCCTGGCTGAGGGTTTCTGGCTGTTCAATGCCGTCCTCTTCGCCGGTTTCGCCCTGCTGTTCATTGCGCGGATCCTGCTGTTCCGCGACACCCTGCGGCCCATGCTGCTGCATCCGGTGCAGTCGATGTTCCTTGGTGCCATTCCCATGGGGCTGGCCACCCTGATCAACGGTCTGGTGCTGTTCGGCGTGCCGCATTGGGGCGAAAGCGCGCTCGTCCTGGCCCACGGGCTCTGGTGGCTGGACGTGGCGCTGGCGCTGGGTGTGGCCCTGCTGGTGCCTTATCTGATGTTCACCCGCCAGGACCACGCCCTGGAGAAACTCACTGCGGTCTGGCTGCTGCCCATCGTCGCGCCCGAGGTGGCGGCGGCCGCGGCTGGCGTGCTGGCGCCGCATCTGGAGCCCGAAGCCGCACGGCAGGTGCTGGTGACGGGCTATCTGCTCTGGGGCGTGTCCCTGAGCCTGGCTTTCTCCCTGATCACCCTGGTGCTGCTGCGCCTGGCCCTGCACAAGCTGCCGGGCAGCGAGTTCGCCGCCACCAGCTGGCTGCCGGTCGGCCCGCTGGCCACCGGTTGCCTGGGGCTGTTGAGCCTGGGCAAGGCGATGCCCGCGGCTTTCGCCGGTACCGCCCTGACCGGCGTGGCGGACCTCGCCCGCGATGTGGGGCTGATCGGCAGCCTGCTGCTCTGGGGCGCGGCGCTCTGGTGGCTGGTGATGGCGCTGTTCTGCACCCGCCGACATCTGCGCCAGGACATGCGCTTCAACCTCGGCTGGTGGGGCTTCACCTTCCCGCTGGCGGTCTTCACCCTGGCCACCTTCGAGTTGCAGCGGCGCACCGGCATCGCCTTTTTCGGCCCCGTGGCGGCGGCGCTGGCCCTCGGACTGGCGCTGATCTGGCTGCAGGTGATGGCCCGCACGCTGGCCGGTCTCTGGCATGGCGAACTGTTCCAGGCGCCCTGTCTTGCGGCTGCCGCAGGACTTTCCCGCACCTGACCGGTGAAACTGCGACCATCTGTGATTGCCCGCGACCTGCCGGCTGGGCGAAAATAGCGGCCTTTTTTCGATTAGCCGTCTATTCAGACCTGCAGGAGATAAGCGATGCCCAGCCGTCGTGAGCGTGCCAATGCCATTCGTGCCCTGAGCATGGATGCGGTGCAGAAAGCCAACAGCGGCCACCCCGGCGCCCCCATGGGGATGGCCGATATCGCCGAAGTGCTCTGGCGGGATTACCTGCAGCACAACCCGAACAACCCCGAATGGCCCAACCGCGACCGCTTCGTGCTGTCCAACGGCCACGGCTCGATGCTGAACTACTCGCTGCTGCACCTCACCGGCTACGACCTCACCATCGAAGACCTGAAGAACTTCCGCCAGCTCGGCAGCCGCACCCCGGGCCACCCGGAATACGGCTACACCGCCGGCGTCGAGACCACCACCGGTCCGCTGGGCCAGGGCATCGCCAACGCCGTTGGTTTCGCCATCGCCGAAAAGACCCTGGCTGCCCAGTTCAACCGTGACGGCCACAACATCGTCGACCACAACACCTACGTGTTCCTCGGCGATGGCTGCATGATGGAAGGCATTTCCCACGAAGTCTGCGCACTGGCCGGCACCCTCGGCCTGGGCAAGCTGGTCGCCTTCTACGACGACAACGGCATCTCCATCGACGGCGAAGTGCACGGCTGGTTCACCGACGACACCCCGAAGCGCTTCGAAGCCTACGGCTGGCAGGTGATCCGCAACGTCGACGGCCATGACGCCGACGAGATCAAGACCGCCATCGAGACCGCGCGCAAGTCCAGCGACCGTCCGACCCTGATCTGCTGCAAGACCGTGATCGGCTTCGGTTCGCCGAACAAGCAGGGCAAGGAAGAGTGCCACGGCGCGCCGCTGGGCAATGACGAGATCGCCCTGACCCGCGCTGCCCTGGGCTGGAACCACGCGCCCTTCGAAGTCCCGGCCGATATCTACGCCGAATGGGATGCCAAGGCCGCCGGTGCTGCCCGCGAGGCCGAGTGGAACGAGCGCTTTGCCGCCTACGCCGCCGCCCATCCGGAACTGGCCGCTGAATTCCAGCGCCGTATCAAGGGCCAGCTGCCGGCCGATTTCTCCGCCAAGGCCGATGCCTACATCGCGGAAGTCGCCGCCAAGGGCGAAACCATCGCCAGCCGCAAGGCCAGCCAGAACGCCCTGAACGCTTTCGGCCCGCTGCTGCCGGAATTCCTCGGTGGCTCGGCTGACCTGGCCGGCTCCAACCTGACCCTGTGGAAAGGCTGCAAGGGAGTGTCCGCCGAAGACGCTTCCGGCAACTACCTCTACTACGGCGTTCGCGAGTTCGGCATGAGCGCCATCATGAACGGCATCGCCCTGCATGGCGGCTTCATTCCCTATGGCGCCACCTTCCTGGTGTTCATGGAGTACGCCTGCAACGCCGTGCGCATGGCCGCCCTGATGAAAAAGCGCGTGCTCTTCGTCTACACCCACGACTCCATCGGTCTGGGCGAAGACGGCCCGACCCACCAGCCGGTGGAGCAACTGGCCAGCCTGCGCTGCACTCCGAACCTGAACACCTGGCGTCCGGCCGACGCGGTGGAATCCGCCGTGGCCTGGAAATCCTCCATCGAGCGCAACGACGGCCCGAGCGCGCTGATCTTCTCCCGCCAGAACCTGCCTCACCAGGCTCGCGACGCTGCCCAGGTGGCGAACATCGCCCGTGGCGGCTACGTGCTCAAGGACAGCGATGGCGAGCCGGAACTGATCCTGATCGCCACCGGCTCCGAAGTGGGCCTGGCCGTCCAGGCCTTTGACGTGCTGACTGCCGCCGGCCGCAAGGTTCGCGTGGTGTCGATGCCGTCCACCAGCCTGTTCGATCAGCAGGACGCCGCCTACAAGCAGGCCGTGCTGCCGGTGCAGGTTGGCGCGCGCATCGCCATCGAGGCCGCCCACACCGACTTCTGGTACAAGTACGTCGGCCTGGAAGGCCGCGTGATCGGCATGACCAGCTTCGGTGAGTCCGCCCCGGCCGCCGCGCTGTTCGAGCACTTCGGCTTCACCGTCGACAACATCGTCGCCACCGCCGAAGAACTGCTGGACGTCTGACCCGTTCGTAGGAGCGAGCTCTGCTCGCGAAGCGCCCTGCTTCGCGCAGGGTTCGCGAGCAACGCTCGCTCCTGCAGGGTTTTCCACACCTCCCGGTCCTGCGAGCGCACCATGCCAAGCCATCGCCCCTTCAAAGTCGCCCTCAACGGCTACGGCCGTATCGGCCGTTGCGTGCTGCGCGCGCTCCACGAGCGCAGTGGCGGGGCGAGCTTCGAGATCGTCGCGCTGAACGACCTGGCCGACCAGGCCAGCATCGAGTACCTGACTCGTTTCGACTCCACCCACGGCCGCTTCCCCGGCGAAGTGCGGGTGGATGGCGATTGCCTGCATATCAACGGCGACTGCGTGAAGGTACTGCGCAGTGCCGAACCGGAAGGCATCGACTGGGCTGCCCTGGGCGTGGACCTGGTGCTGGAATGCTCCGGCCAGTACACCCACCGCCAGCAGGCCGAGCGCTTCCTGGCCGCCGGCGCACCCCGCGTGCTGCTGTCCCAGCCCATGTCCACCGAGTCGGATATCGACGCCACCATCGTCTATGGCGTCAATCAGGACAGCCTGAGCGGTGCCGAGAAACTGGTGTCCAACGCGTCCTGTACCACCAACTGCGGTGTACCGCTGCTGAAACTTCTCAACGAGTCCGTGGGTCTGGAATACGTCTCCATTACCACCATCCACTCGGCGATGAACGACCAGCCCGTGATCGACGCGTACCACCACGAAGACCTGCGCCGCACCCGCTCTGCCTTCCAGTCGGTGATCCCGGTATCCACCGGCCTCGCCCGTGGTATCGAGCGCCTGCTGCCGGAGCTGACCGGACGCATCCAGGCCAAGGCCATCCGTGTGCCGACGGTGAACGTGTCCTGCCTGGACATCACCCTGCAGACCGCCCGCGACACCTCCGCCGCCGAGATCAACCGCGTACTCCGCGAAGCCGCCGAAAGCGGCCCGCTGAAGGGCCTGCTGGCCTATACCGAGCTGCCCCACGCCAGTTGCGATTTCAACCACGATCCCCATTCCGCCATCGTCGACGGCAGCCAGACCCGCGTGTCCGGCCCGCGCCTGGTCAACCTGCTGGCCTGGTTCGACAACGAATGGGGTTTCGCCAACCGTATGCTCGACACCGCAGACCACTATCTGCGGGTTTCCGCTGCTTCTCGTTAACTACCAGCCCCCGTGAAGGACTGACCCCATGACCGTGTTGAAAATGACCGACCTCGACCTCCAGGGTAAGCGCGTGCTGATCCGTGAGGATCTCAACGTGCCGGTGAAGGACGGCGTCGTGAAGAGCGATGCGCGCATTCTCGCCTCCCTGCCGACCATCAAGCTGGCACTGGAGAAGGGCGCGGCGGTAATGGTCTGCTCCCACCTGGGTCGTCCCACCGAGGGCGAGTTCTCCGAAGAGAACAGCCTCAAGCCGGTGGCCGACTACCTGTCCAAGGCCCTGGGCCGCGAAGTGCCGCTGGTGGCCGACTACCTGGGCGGCGTCGACGTTGCCCCCGGCCAGGTCGTGCTGTTCGAGAACGTGCGCTTCAACAAGGGCGAGAAAAAGAACGCCGATGAGCTGGCCCGGCAGTACGCCGCCCTGTGCGACGTCTTCGTGATGGACGCCTTCGGTACCGCCCACCGCGCCGAGGGTTCCACCCACGGTGTGGCCAAGTTCGCCAAGGTTGCCGCTGCAGGTCCCCTGCTGGCCGCCGAACTGGACGCCCTGGGCAAGGCCCTGGGCAACCCGGCCCGCCCGATGGCTGCCATCGTTGCCGGCTCCAAGGTTTCCACCAAGCTGGACGTGCTGAACTCGCTGTCGCAGATCTGCGACCAGCTGATCGTCGGCGGCGGCATTGCCAACACCTTCCTCGCCGCTGCCGGCTACAAGGTGGGCAAGTCCCTTTACGAAGCCGACCTGGTGGACACTGCCAAGGCCATTGCCGCCAAGGTCAGCGTGCCGCTGCCGGTGGACGTGGTGGTCGCCAAGGAATTCGCTGAAAGCGCCGCTGCTACCGTCAAGGCAATCGCCGACGTGGCCGACGACGACATGATCCTGGACATCGGCCCGCAAACCGCTGCCCAGTTCGCCGAGCTGCTGAAGTCCTCCAGGACCATCCTCTGGAACGGTCCGGTAGGTGTGTTCGAATTCGACCAGTTCGGCAATGGCACCAAGGCCCTGGCCCTGGCCATTGCCGAAAGCCCGGCCTTCTCCATCGCGGGTGGTGGTGACACCCTGGCGGCGATCGACAAGTACGGCGTGGGCGAGCAGATCTCCTACATCTCCACCGGTGGCGGTGCTTTCCTCGAGTTCGTCGAGGGTAAGGTGCTGCCGGCCGTCGAGGTTCTGGAGCAGCGCGCGAAGTAAAACGGCCTAAACCATGGCAGGGTTCCGCGGTCCCTTGAACAGGGCCAGCGAAAAGGAGTACCTGCCATGCGCTACGCTGCGATTTTGCTGATTCTCTGTGCTGGACTCTGGGGCTGTGCCGGTGGCAAGCCCTCCAGCACTTGTGAAGTGATGAGCCCGCCCCAGGTGATAGTCCCGAGCAATCAGGATGACCAGCGGGTAGAGGCCCAGGCCAGTGGTGACCCCGCGGCCAGCAATGAAGGACAACAGCACTGCCCGTGACGGAGCGGTGCGTGGATGGCCGGAGCCGTCCCCCAAGGAGACGTGGATGAAAGGATGGTTCGCCCTCGCGGGTTTGGCGCTGCTGGCCGGTTGTGCCGGTCAGCAGGCTCCCAGCGATGATTGGACGCGCTGGGTCTGCGACAGCCAGGCCGAAGTGCTCTGGCGCTTCGCCGACGCGAGCAGGGAGAGCGTCGACCTGCGCCTGGGGGGCGGCGATATCGTCCACCGCCTGAAGCAGGAACCTGCGGGCTCCGGCGCGCTCTACAGCGACGGCAACCTGGCCTTCCACACCAAGGGCGATGAAGGCCTGGTGTACTGGGTGGCCACTGACGACCTGATTGGTCGCGGCTGCAAGGCGCCCTGATTCGATTTTGATTTTCCCCGGAGTGGAGCAACGACCGCTCCTCCCCGGGAACTTGAACCCGGCCTGCCCCTGCGGCAGGCTTTGCAATTTGACAGCCCACCCAATCGGGAGACTGAAACACCATGGCACTCATCAGCATGCGCCAGATGCTGGACCACGCCGCCGAATTCGGCTACGGCGTACCGGCTTTCAACGTCAACAACCTGGAACAGATGCGCGCCATCATGGAAGCGGCCGACAAGACCGATTCCCCGGTGATCGTGCAGGCCTCCGCCGGCGCCCGCAAATACGCCGGCGCCCCCTTCCTGCGCCACCTGATCCTGGCTGCCATCGAAGAATTCCCGCACATCCCGGTGTGCATGCACCAGGACCACGGCACCAGCCCTGACGTCTGCCAGCGCTCCATCCAGCTCGGCTTCTCCTCCGTGATGATGGATGGCTCCCTGCGCGAAGACGGCAAGACCCCGTCCGATTACGAATACAACGTGCGCGTCACCCAGCAGACCGTTGCCTTCGCCCACGCCTGCGGCGTGTCCGTGGAAGGCGAGCTGGGCTGCCTGGGCTCCCTGGAAACCGGCCAGGCCGGTGAAGAGGACGGCGTTGGCGCCGAAGGCACCCTGGACCACAGCCAGATGCTGACCGACCCGGAAGAAGCCGCCGACTTCGTCAAGAAGACCCAGGTGGACGCCCTGGCCATCGCCATCGGCACCAGCCACGGCGCCTACAAGTTCACCAAGCCGCCGACCGGTGACATCCTCGCCATCGACCGCATCAAGGAAATCCACAAGCGCATCCCCAACACCCACCTGGTGATGCACGGTTCTTCCTCCGTTCCGCAGGACTGGCTGGCGATCATCAACGAGTTCGGCGGCGACATTAAGGAAACCTACGGCGTGCCGGTCGAGGAAATCGTCGAAGGCATCAAGTACGGCGTACGCAAGGTGAACATCGACACCGACCTGCGCCTGGCTTCCACCGGTGCCATCCGCAGCTTCCTGGCCAAGAACCCGGCCGAGTTCGATCCGCGCAAGTACTTCGCCAAGACCGTCGAAGCCATGCGCGACATCTGCATCGCCCGCTACGAAGCCTTCGGCACCGCCGGCAACGCCTCCAGGATCAAGCCGATCTCCCTGGAAGGCATGTTCCAGCGCTACGCCAAGGGCGAGCTGGCCGCCAAGGTCAACTGATCCCGTAGTGCTTCACGAGGAGCCCCGCAGTGCGGGGCTCTTTCGTATCCGGCAACAGGAGTTTCCGATGCGCCTGCCCCTGATGATGGGTTTCGCCCTGCTGCTCGCGGGCTGTGCCGGCCAGCCGCCAGTGGCCCCTGCGCCGCCGCCCGAGGCGGCATCCAGCGATCCGCAGCAGTGCCTGGATCGCACCGACTGCACGACCAAGACCTCGCGCACCCTGATGTTCGTCTTCGACTACGCCGAAGCCGGCGGCGCCCTGGTGCAACGCAAGGGCACCTGGCTGTTCACCCCGAGCGCGGCCAAGCCGTCCGGCTGGCCATCGCTGAAGATCCGCCTGGCCGCCCCGCCAACCGGGCGCTTCGAGTTCGCCAGCCAGTGCCCGGCCGGTGACTGCCGGATCAGCGAAGGTGATCTGCTTCGGGTGTATCGCAGCTATCTGGCGGGTGATCCGTGCCTGCTGACGGAAGCGAAGGCTCTGGCAAGGTGCCTGGAGCCCGTACCCCTCTCCCCCGGCCCCTCTCCCTGATGGAGAGGGGCCGGGAGGCGGGTACTCAAGGCAGCCGATGCTCGATCTTCAGGCTGTAGAAGGTCGCCTTCCCCGCCTCGGTCTCGTATCCCGTGTTGTCCTGCGCATACACCCCGGCCTTGAAGTACAGCGGCTTCGGCGCCCATGCCGTCGACAGCTGCTGGCTCCACAGGCTGCCATTGACCATCACGCTGAGCAGGCCCTTCGGCGACAGGTCGATCACATAGCTGAAGCGCTGGTTCAACGGGATGCCGCTGAGCAGCGGGATCACGGTGCTGGTCGTGTCGGTGGGCGAGTTGCGCACCTTGGCGACGATGTTGGCTGTCTGGCTTGCGGTCTTGAACTGGTACTCCAGCTTGAGCAGCGGGCTGGAGCTGCCAAAGGCGTGGATCTGGCCGATCACCAGCTTGCCGGTGGAGGGCACCTGGCTGACGGCGAGGTTGGCGCTGAGCAGGTTGTCGGCGCTGGGGTAGGTCCAGTTGCGCAGCTCGCCGTCGGCGTATGTCTCGCGCAGTTCACTGCGCGGGTACACGGCATTGGTGGTGGTGGTGCCGTTCACCGGGACCCAGAAGGTCACGCCCGTGGAGGTGCTCTGGAAATAGTGGTCCTGGTAGCCACCTACCAGCAGCGGGGTTTCGATGGTGACGGCGGGCACGCCTACGGGCAGGGTCAGGTTCCAGGTAGAGAGGTCGATCATGACTGAGTTCTCGAAAGGAACTTCCAGTCGGGCGCTGCTTATCCTCGTCACCCAGATACTGGGGCGGCGTTCCGGCCAATCGCGCTCGAACCAAAAGTGAGGTTGCTGGTGGCAGTTGCCTGCCGTGTCGTCCGAAGGCATTGCGGCCGTCTCGCGAGCGCTTTATACGGACTCGCCGAGTGGCTTGTCAGTTACCGATTGTCGGCATGTTGACGTCAAAGAAATGCCTTATCTCCAGTTGGCCAGCATTGCGATATTGCCTCCGGCGAGCGAGGCGGATTCGGCCGGATATGACCGTCCTTGATGGATAAGGAAATTTTCCCCAGGGGCGCGCCGGTTTTTTGAAAGGCTCTGGCTCGGTGCTATCAGCGATGCCCGCCGCGCACTCGAGGGGGAATCTGCTCAAAAATTGAACTGCGTCGCAAAGCCCCAGGGAACTATTCGAGGTCCGGTCGACTGGTCCGGTAGGCGCTCGCGAAACGCTGTGCTCGGGTAGACTGTCGCGCCCCCATTTCCACCTGCCTTGCCATGACCAGTCTCAAGTACCTCCGCGGCTACCCGGCCCACCTCCAGGAACAGGTGGCGCAGATGATGGCCGCCGGCCGCCTCGGCGAGTACCTGGAGCGCCGCTATCCGGGCCGTCACGAAGTGCAGAGCGACAAGGCGCTGTACAGCTACGCCATGAGCCTGAAGCAGGAGCACCTGCGCAACGCCCCGGCGCCGGACAAGGTGCTCTACGACAACAAACTCGATGTGGTGCACAAGGCTCTCGGTCTCAACACGGCCATCTCGCGGGTACAGGGCGGCAAGCTCAAGGCGAAGAAGGAGATTCGCGTCGCTTCGCTGTTCAGGGAGGCCGCGCCGGAGTTCCTGCAGATGATCCTGGTCCACGAGCTGGCGCACCTGAAAGAACGCGATCACACCAAGGCCTTTTACCAGCTGTGCGAGCACATGCTGCCCGGCTACCACCAGCTGGAATTCGACCTGCGCATCTACCTCACCTGGCGGGAACTGGCGGGCTGAGCCCAGCACCGGCTGCTAGGCTCTGAGTTAGCAGCCGACCGAGGTTCGCGGACATGCGTCCGACTTTCCGCACCCTCTGTTTCGTTCTCTGGGTGCTGGGCCTGGTTCCCTTCGCCGATGGCCGGGAATTGCTCGCGGTCGGCACCGAATTCCCCGGTATCTACGTCCTCGACCGCAGCGGTAAGCCGCGAGGGCTCGGCGTCGATGCCCTGCGCGTGATCGCCGGCGAGCTGGGCCATCAGGTGCGCTTCGAGAACTATCCCTGGGCCCGCGCGCAGAAACTGGTGGAAGAGGGCCGCGCCGATGTGCTGATCGGTCCCTACCGGACCGCCGCGCGGGAGCTTCGTTTCCAGTTTGCCGAGCCCGGTTTCTACCGCGACAGCGTCGTCTTCTATGCCCGCACGGACTCGGCCAGCAGTTGGGACGGCACCCTGGCCAGCCTGATGGGGAAGCGCATCGCCATCATCCACGGCTGGAGCTACGGCGAACGCTTCGAGGCCATGCGCGGCCAGCTCGACCAGCACATCACGCCCTCGGTGGAGCATGCCTTCAAGCTGCTGATGGCCGGGCGCGCCGACCTGGCCGCCACCAACGAAAGGGATTCCCGGCCGCGCATCGAAGAGCTGGGTATTGCCGACAAGGTGCATCGCCTCAAGCCGGACATCGATACCCAGGTGGGCTATTTCGCCCTGCCAAGAGGTGAATCCCACCGCCAGCTCCGCGACGACATCGGCCGGACCCTGCGACAGATGCGTGCCGATGGTCGGTTGGCGAAACTCGCAAAGCCTTATGGCGTGCCCCTTCCCTGAGCAAGTCGTCCGATTGCCCCGGACGCCCGTGGGCGTTGGGGCGGGGCGTGGCTACACTGCCGCCACAAGAAGAAAAGGCGGGAGAGTCGGATTGAACGCAGTCGAGTCGGATTATTCGATCTACCGCAAGGTGGTCACGCAACTGATGAACGGCGAGGAGCAGTTGCCCAGCCTGCCGATGATCACCCTGGACATCCGCCGGGCCCTGGCTGATCCGAATGTCTCCGTTGCCCGCCTGAAGCAGGTCATCAGCAGGGACCCGGCCCTCAGCGCGCTGCTGATGAAACACGCTTCCAGCATCGCGTTCCGCTCCACCCAGCCGCCCAGGACCCTGGAAGACGTCATCCGCATGCTCGGCCTGCAGGAGGTGGACCGCATCACCCTGGTGCACAGCCTGAAGAGCCTCTTCACCCTCCACAGCGTCGCCCACAAGCAGTTGTTCGTCGGCGTCTGGGGGCGGCTGACGCGACAGGCCGCCATCAGCGCCGTGCTGGCTCGTCCCCTGGGGTTCACCTCGCCGGACCACGCACTGCTGGCCTGCCTGCTCTGCGATGTCGGTGAACTGGCGGTGCTCTCCGCCTTCAAGGATGCCAGCCAGGTGCCGGGCCCGGAGGTCTACGCGCGGCTCTGTCGCGAGTACGGCCAGTCCCTGAGCGTGATCGTGCTGCAGAAATGGGCCGTGGATCAGAGCTACATCGAGGTCGTGCGCGGTGCACGGCGCTGGGAGGCAGACACGGGGGGGCGGCTCGGCCTGATCGATCTGGTCAACCTGGGCCTCTACCATGCCCTGCGCGACGATGGCCGGTTCGCCCAGTTGCCGCCTCTCGACCAGCTCGCCGCGTTCCGCAAGCTGGTGCCGCCCCAGGATGAGATGGATGCCGGCGGAGGGCTCGCGCTGGTTTCCTTCCACCAGGACGCCATCCAGCGCACGGCCAGCCTGCTGCGCTGAAGGGCGCACCTATACTCAGGCGTACCGCTCGCTCCCGGGTGATCCATGCGCCGACTTCCGCTGCTCTGCCTCAGCCTGTGCCTGGCCTGGGCCCACGCGGTCATGGCTGCCGAGCAGTGGCGGGTAGCGGTGGCCGAGGTCCCGGGGCTGGCCGAGGCCAACGGCACCGGCCCCCTGCCGGATCTGCTCCGCGCGCTGGACGCGCAATTGCCGGACATCGACTTCGAACTGCAGATCACCCCCTTCGCCCGCACCTTCCACCTGCTGCAGAACGGCCAGTGCGAATTCCAGGTGCCCTTTCTAGGTAATCTGCCGCGCCTGCCGGCCGGTTTGCGCTACGGCTCGGGCCGTCTCTGGCAGGTGCGCTTCGGCCTGTTCACCCAACGTGGCAATGCCCTCAGCGTCGCCCAGCTGCTCGACCCGGCCCATGTGCTCAGTGCCGAACGTCTGGCCGCCAGTGGTATGGACGCCGGCCAGCGGGAACAGCTCAAGCCCCTGCTGGGGCGGAGTTGGCGGCTGGACGAATTGCAGGAACAGCTCGCCGCGCCCAGGGTGCCACCGGCCTTGCGGACCTTGGCCTATCCCTATCGGATCGAGACCGATCGCGCCCACGCGCCCTGGCTGGGGTTCCCGGCGCTCTCCGGCAACAGTATCGAGGGCAGCCTGCAGAAACTGGTGCGCGGACGCCTCGACGGCTACGTGTTCGCGGTGAACCAGACCGAGCACGAGATCGACCGTCTGGGCCTGCGACAACAGTTGCGGGCCCAGGATTTCGGTCTCTATCCGGTGCGCTGGCTGGTGCCGGACAACCCTCGCGGCGCCCTGGTGGACCGGCGCCTCATGGAAGCCCTGGGCAAGCTCCAGAAACAGCCGGGCTTCCCGAAGCTGCAGGCACCGCTGAACCGGTTGTCCAGCGACTGGAAACCCTGGCCCTAGCGCTTCCAGAACGGCTTGAGGGCTTCTTCCAGCGCCTGCGCACGGCTCAGGCCAACGTCCTTCAGGGCGTGATCGTCCAGCTCCAGGAGCTGGCGGCGGGTGTGCAGGCGCATCCAGAAGCGGTTCCAGCGATGGCCCAGCCGTGCCGATGCCAGGAAAACAGTGGCGCGCTGCTCCTGTTCCAGTTCCCGCGCTTGGAGAGTGAGGCGTACATCGCTCAGGCCGTTCATCATTGCGTTCCTCATGCCCTTGGTGGATCGGGGTGGAACCATGATGTCCGTTGGCGAATTCACAATACAGATTCACGATCTGTATATTTTTTTCATACAGATTGCGTGATTTCCTATCTGAATCCTCCGTTTCAGAATCATCTGTAATGGTTCTGCTGCGGATAAGTACCGATTCGGGAGACTGTCATGAAGCTCTACATCAAGCTGGCCGAAACCCTGGGCGAACGTATTGAGCACGGGTATTACCGCCCCGGCGACCGTCTGCCCTCGGTACGTGCGCTGAGCCTGGAGCACGGCGTGAGCCTGAGTACGGTGCAGCAGGCCTACCGGATTCTCGAAGACAGCGGCCTGGCCGAGCCGCGGCCGAAGTCCGGCTACTTCGTGCCGCCGCGCCGCCAGACGCCGGCGCTGCCGGCGGTGAGCCGGGCACCGCAGCGGCCGGTGGATGTCTCGCAGTGGAATGACGTGCTCGACCTGATCAAGCGCAGCGCCAAGGACAATGTGCTCCAGCTCGGCCGCGGCATGCCGGACATCACCAGCCCGACCTTGAAGCCGTTGCTGCGCAGTCTCGGCCAGATCAGCCGGCGCCAGGACGGCAGCGGCCTCTACTACGACAGCATCTACGGCACCCAGGCCCTGCGCGAACAGGTGGCGCGACTGGCGCTGGATTCCGGCTGCCAGGTCCCCGCCAGCGACATCGTCATCACCACCGGCTGCCATGAGGCGCTGTCGGTGGCGATCCGTTCCACCTGCGAGCCTGGGGACATAGTCGCGGTGGATTCGCCGAGCTTCCACGGCGCGATGCAGACCTTGAAGGGCTTCGGCATGAAGGCCCTGGAACTGCCCACCGACCCGCTCAATGGCATCAGCCTGGAGGCGCTGGAAATGGCCCTGGAGCAGTGGCCGATCAAGCTGATCCAGCTCACCCCGAACTGCAACAACCCGCTCGGCTACATCATGCCGGAGGCCCGCAAGCGCGCCCTGGTCACCCTGGCCCAGCGCTACGACGTGCCGATCCTCGAGGACGACGTGTACGGCGACCTCGCCTACCAGTACCCGCGCCCGCGCACCATCAAGTCCTTCGACGCCGACGGCCGCGTGCTGCTCTGCAGCTCGTTTTCCAAGACAGTGGCGCCGGGTATCCGCGTCGGCTGGATCGCCCCCGGCCGTTACCTCGACCGGGTGCTGCACATGAAGTACATCTCCACCGGCGCCACCGCGACCCAGCCGCAACTGGCGCTGGCCGACTTCATCGCCAACGGCCACTACGAACCGCACTTGCGGCGAATGCGCAGCCAGTACCAGTACAGCCGTGACCAGATGATCGACTGGGTGATGCGCTACTTCCCCGAAGGCACCCGCGCCAGCCGGCCCCAGGGCAGCTTCATGCTGTGGGTGGAACTGCCCGAGGATTTCGACACCCTGCTGCTCAATCGCGCCCTGTTGCCAAAAGGCGTACAGATCGCCGCCGGCAGCATCTTCTCCGCCTCCGGCAAGTACCGGAACTGCCTGCGGATGAACTACTCCTCCAAGCCAACCCCAAGCATCGAAGCCGCCGTGCGGATGGTGGGGGAGACGATCAGGGAGTTGATGGGGGAGTAAAGGAGGAGGCGTTCAGACCCCCAACTTGTGGGAGCGAATTCATTCGCGATTCAGGCCGCAGGCCTGCGGGTCAGGAGCCGCTGTGCGGCTTTCGCGAAGGAATTCGCTCCTACAGGATCGAGATCAATCAGAGCCAGTGCGCGTCCCAGAACGGATAGTCGCCAATCTGCTCCACCAGCCCTGCCCGCAAAGGGTTGGACACGATATAGCGGGCGACTTTCAAGAGATCTTCATCCCGCCGCAAACCGTGGTCATGGAACCCTGCTTGCCAGACCACACCGTCGATGCTCGTCTGCATTCCGAGCTGTCTCGCAGATCGGCCCTTGAACACTTTCACGACGGTGGAAAGGGGGATTGGCCCCCTGAGTTGAAACAACCAATGCAAATGGTCCGGCATCAGTACCCAGGCCAGTGAGTCGATCACGTTCTGCTCATGCAGGCGACGTAGCTCGGCGACAGCGATACGAGCGTGAGTGAAGTCCCTGAACAGTGGCCGGCGGCCTTCCGTGCTGGTTGTGATGTGGTAGATCTGTCCGGGTAAAGATCGCCTGCCCACCCTGAGTTTCTTGCTTGGCATTTCCATTGCCTCCTGGTTACGAAGGCAAAGACTTTAAAAGCCTGCTGTGGAAGCTGGTGCTTGCCCGGGCAGGGAATTCACTGAAGGTCGTGAGCGGCGGAGCCCATACTCCGTGTGGGAAAGCATTCGCGAATGAATTCGCTCCCACAAGAATTGCGCTGCGAGCCTGGGATTGCTCCCCTACGCCGCCTTCCCCTCATTCAACAAATGCGCCGCCAGCGTCCTCAACGCCCCCAGCTGCCGGCAGATCAGCCCAAGCTCGGTCTGCACCAGGCGCGGGCGGTCGTCCATGTCTTCGGGAAGCTGCTCCAACGCCTTGGCGAGCGCATCTTCCTCGTCGCGATGGATGCTGATCGGGCGGCGGTCGGTCAGGCCCTGGGCGATGCAGTCCAGGCTCTCGGCAATCTGTTCGGCGGCGTCGTTGATGGTCGGCGTCAGGGCTTCGCCGGGGGTCTCGCTGCGGTGGGCGCCGAGTGCGGAGAGGTAGCTGAGCAGGGTGTGGGAGAGGACCAGGAAACGGAAACCGACATCGGCCTCCTTCCGGAAGTGGCCCGGCTCCATGAGCATGTTGGACAGCGTGGTGGACAGCGCCGCATCCGCGTTGTGGGCGTTGCGCCGGGCCAGGCGGTAGGCCAGGTCGTCGCGCTTGCCGTTGGCGTACTGCAGCATGATCTGCCGCAGGTAGCGGCTGTTGCAGGCGAGGGCGTTGGCCACCACCTGGTTGAGCCGGCGGCCCTGCCAGTCGGGCAGGATGAAGATTACCGCGAGGCCGGCGATCAGGGCGCCGATCAGGGTATCCACGAAGCGCGGCAGGAACAGGCCGTAGCTGTTGCCGACCTGGTTGAAGCAGAACAGCACCATCAGGGTGATGGCGGCCGTGGCCAGGGTGTAGTGGGTCGCGCGGTTGGCGAAGAAGATCACCCCGGCGATCACGGCGAAGGCGGACTGCACCAGGGCGCTGGGGAACAGGTCGAACAGCGCCCAGCCCAGCGCCAGGCCGAGCAGGGTGCCGACGATCCGCTGCACCAGCTTGCGCCGGGTGGCGCCGAAGTTGGGTTGGCAGACGAATACCGTGGTCAGCAGGATCCAGTAACCCTGCTCGGGGTGGATCAGGTGCAGCACGCCATAGCCCGCGGTCAGCGCCACGGCCATGCGCAGGGCATGGCGGAACACCAGGGAGGTGGGCGTGAGGTTCTGCTTGAGGCGTTCCCAGACATCCTTCGGGCCCTTGGGCGAGCGGTCTAGCAGGCTGGCATCCTGGGCTTCGGCAAGGGCGTCGGGATTACTGGCGTCGAGCAGCAGGCGGTCGAGGGTGGCAAGGTTGCGCGCCAGGGCGTTGAGCGAGCGCAGCAGTCCACGCCAGGCCGGATTGCTCTGGATGCGCAGGTGCTCCAGGGATTTGTTCAGGTCTTCCAGGGCCTGGGCGCCGTCCAGGTAGTCGAACGGCTGGCGCATCCGGATGGCCCGCCCCAGGGCCTGGCAGGCGCCACCCTGCTGGCGCAGCAGGCGCTGGCAGCGGAACAGCACATCGCTGTGGAAGAAGGCCTCGGCCAGTTCGTTGTAGGCGTAGTGGGAGGAACTGGCGCGCTCGTGGATGTCCTGGGCGAGGAAATAGAGCTTGAGGTAGCGGCTCACCTTGGGGCCCGGCCGGCCATTGCCGACCCGGTGCAGGATGATCTCCTTGGCCGCATTGAGCGCCGCCACCACCTTGCCGTTCTGCCGTGCCAGCTCCAGGCGTCGTGCTTCCACGTCGAGCTGGCGCACCGGCTCCAGCAGGGCTGATTTCAGCTTGAGGTACTGCCCCAGTTCACGGAACAGCCTGGCCAGGCTCTGCTGCACCGGCTGGTGGGTGAAGAGCGCCTGCCAGAGCACCGACAGCAGGCCGTACCAGGCGGCACCGGCCACCAGCAGCGCGGGCTCCTGCCAGAGGTTGGTGGGTGCGCCGTCGCGCTGGTCCACGCCGATCATGGTGTAGATGGAGAGGATCAGCGTTGCCGAGGCGATGGTGGCGTAGCGCTCGCCAAGGGCGCCGAGCATGGTCAGGCCGAAACTGGCCAGGGCCAGGGCGGCGGCGAAGATCCAGGGGTAGGGGAACAGCAGTTCCACCGAGAGCGAGGCGACGCTGAAGCAGCCGAGGATCACCAGCAGGGCGGTGAGGCGCCCCTGCCAGCTGTCGTCGGTCTCCGCCAGGGCGCTGGCGATGATGCCGAGGAAGAGGGGGATGAGCAGGTCCATGCGGTCCTGCTGCCAGCACAGCGCCATGCTCCCGGTGAGGGCGACGAAGACGCGCAGGCTGTAGCTGAACTTGTCCAGCGCCCAGAGGCGGCGCAGCGTTTGAGTGAATCGGGTCGAGGGCATAGGGGCCTTGTGGGCGAATGTCCGTTGCGGCTGTGCTGCTGGCGACAGCCTAAGGTGAGCGGGAGGCGCTGTCAGCCACCCTGTCGCATTCGATGCCGGGCGACGACGGGAGTCACATGGAGGGGAATGAAAAAATCCGGTACGCGAGTACCTGGACGCGCTGGTGGCCATCCGTAAATTGGTGCAGTCTTGGACACCCGTCGGCCAAACCTGTTCTCGGATGCCCTCGCATGAGACGACGCTGTGGTTTTGCCCTGTTCGCCCTGCTGCTCACTACCGCAAGCGCCTGTGCCGAAACCTTGCGCATGGCCGCCGACCTCTGGCCGCCTTTCACCGATGCCAGCCTGCCGGGTAATGGCCTGGCCGCCGAGCTGGTCAGCACCGCGCTCAAGCGCGCCGGACATCGCCCGGAATATGTCGAAGTGCCCTGGGCCCGTGCCTTGCGCGGGGTCCAGGTGGGCGAGTACGACCTGATCGTCAATGCCTGGTACAGCGATGAACGCGCGCGCTTCGGCCAGTTCTCCCAGCCCTACCTGGCCAATCGCATCCTTTTCCTCAAGCGCAAGGGCAGTGACGTCGACTTCCGGGCGCCGGTCGACCTCAAGCGCTACAGCATCGCCGTGGTGCGCGGATACAGCTACTTGCCGGGTTTCGATGCCGACGCCAGCCTGAACAAGGTACCGGTCAAAGGCTTCCAGATGGCCGCGCGGATGCTGGCCGCCGGGCGCGTTCAGCTGGCCCTGGAAGACGATCTGGTGGCGCGCTACTACCTTGGCCGCGAGCTGGCGGGGGTTCGAGACCAGCTGGAGTTCCTGCCGCGGCCCCTCAGTGAGAACGGCCTGCACATCCTGGTGCGCCGCAGCCACCCTCGCCATCAGCAACTGGTGGATGAGTTCAACCAGGCCATGCAGGCCATGCGCGAGGACGGCACCTATCAGGCCATCTTCGCCCGCCACGGCCTACCCAGCCTTCGATAGGTCCTGGGTCCAAACCCCATCAGAGGATGCGGACCTTGTAGCTACGCCCCTTGATCTTCCCTTCGCTGAGGCGCTTGAGCGCCTGCTTGGCGATGCCGCGTTCCACGGCGACGAAGGCCTGGAAGTCGAAGATGGCGATCTTGCCCACCTGGCTGCCCGGAATCCCGGCTTCGCCGGTGAGGGCGCCGACGATGTCACCGGGGCGCAGCTTCTCCTTGCGACCGCCGTTGATGCACAGGGTGGCCATGGGCGGCAGCAGCGGCTCGCGGTTTTTCACCACCAGCTCGTCGATCCGCTGCCAGTTCAACGGCGCCTGCTGCAGGTCCTCGATGGCTTGCGCGCGGTTGGCCTCGGCCGGCGCCACCAGGCTCAGGGCCATGCCCTTCTCGCCAGCCCGACCACTGCGGCCGACGCGGTGGATATGCACCTCGGGGTCACGGGACAGTTCGACGTTGATCACCGCCTCCAGGCCGGCGATGTCCAGGCCGCGGGCGGCGACGTCGGTGGCCACCAGCACACTGCAGCTCTGGTTGGCGAACAGGGTCAGCACCTGGTCGCGCTCACGTTGTTCCAGGTCCCCATGCAGCGACTGCGCAGAGATGCCGTTGTCGCGCAGGTGGGCTTCCAGTTCCTGGCACTGCTGGCGGGTGTGGCAGAAAGCGACGCAGGACTGCGGGCGCGTGCTCTGCAGCAGGCGCAGCACGGCGTCCATGCGCTGGCGCGGGTCGATCTCGTAGAAGCGCTGCTCGATCTGGCTGTCGTCGTGCAGCGCTTCCACCTTCACCTGCTGCGGCTCGCGCATGAAAGTCCTGGCCAGTTGCGCGATACCGGCCGGGTAGGTGGCGGAGAACAGCAGGGTCTGCCGGCGTGCCGGGAGCTGGCCGATGATGTCGGCGATGCTGTCGTAGAAGCCCATGTCGAGCATGCGGTCGGCTTCGTCCAGCACCAGGGTATTGAGGCCGTCGAGGACCAGGGTGGCCTTGCGCAGGTGCTCCTGCACCCGTCCGGGGGTGCCGACGATGACGTGGGCGCCGTGTTCCAGCGAGCCCACTTGCGGGCCAAAGGGCACGCCGCCGCAGAGGGTCAGCACCTTGATGTTGCCGTGGCCACGGGCCAGGCGGCGGATTTCCTTGGCCACCTGATCGGCCAGTTCACGGGTGGGGCAGAGCACCAGTGCCTGGCAGCCGAAGTAGCGCGGATTGAGCGGTTCCAGCAGGCCGATACCGAAGGCTGCGGTCTTGCCGCTGCCGGTCTTGGCCTGGGCGATCAGGTCCCGGCCCTTGAGGATCAGCGGCAGGGCCTGGGCCTGGATCGGCGTCATGTCGCGGTAGCCCAGGGTCTCCAGGTTGGCCAGGGTGGCTGCGGAGAGGGGCAGGGAAGTAAAGGCGGTGGTGGTCACGGGAGGAGCCTGCAAGTCGAAATGGCGCGCAGTTTAGCAGGCCGCGGCGCGCCACCCCCGTCACTCGTCTGGACCAAGGAGTGCTGGCGCCCGGCTGCTAGGCTTGCCACTATCCATGTCCCACTGTTCCTGCCATGGAAGGAATGTCCCCATGCGGACCCTCTGTGCCCTGCTGTTGAGCTGGCTGAGCGCGACCTCCTGCGTCGCGGCGGAGTGGTTTCCGTTGCAGGTCGAGGTGGATGGCCGCGGGGCCAGCTACCAACCGCTGACCGGGGCGAGCAAGCCCTGGCGCATCTGCGCCCTGCTGCCCCACGGCATGGACCGCTACTGGTGGGGCGTGGCCTGGGGACTGGACGAGGAGGCACAGCGCCAGGGCGTGCAGCTGGGCGTCTACGAAGCCGGCGGTTACCAGTATCCCGATATGCAGCGTGCGCAACTCACCCGTTGCGGCCAGTTGGCCGCCGATGCCTATGTGATCGCCGCCATCAGCGCCAAGGGGCTGTGCGACGAGATCGCCCTGCTGCACCGCGACAAGGTGCCGGTGGTCGACCTGATCAACCGCATCGACTGCCCCGGAATCACCGCCCGCAGCCAGGTGGACTTCGCCGACATGGCCAAGGCCGCCATGGCCTACATCATCGAACACAGCAAGGGGCGAACGGTGCGCGTGGGCTGGCTGCCGGGACCCAAGGACGCCGGCTGGGTGGCCGACGCCGAGCGTGGCATGGCCGAGATGGATACGAGCAGCAAGGTGGCGGTGCTCAACGGCGGCTACGGCCCGGTGGACCGTTCCACCCAGGCGGTGCTGGTGCGCCAGTTGCTGGCCCGCGAACCGGAGCTGGATTACATCCTCGGCAATGCCGAAGCGGCGGCCTTCGCTGGCCAGTTGGTGCGTGCCCGTGGCAGCCGCTACAAGGCCCAGGTGGTTTCGCTCTATGCCACCGAGCGGGTGCTGGAAGCCATCGCCGATGGCACCGTCCTCGCCTCGCCAACGGATGCGCCGGTGATCCAGGCGCGGGTGGCCGTGGACCTGGCGATACGCGCGCTGGAAGGCAAACCTTCGCCGCAGCGGGTCAGCCCGCGAATCGAAGTGATCGACAAGGGCAACCTCAAACGCTTCGACATCAGCCACCTGATGCCGCCCAGCGGGCACTGGATGATCCGGCAGGAACTGCCGGAGTAGGGATGTCAACGCTGGTGCACACGGAATCGGCTGGCTCGATGCCCAACCGCAGGCAGTTTCGCGAATGAATTCGCTCCCACAACGGGTGGCAGTGGCACGAAAATGAAAAGGCCCCTGGTGCAATGCACCAGGGGCCTTTCCTTATAGCCGGAAGCCTTACAGCTTGCGCAGCGGCTCGCCACGCACCGGCTTGTCGCCGGCCACGTAGTAGCTGGCGGTGCTGCGCGGCAGCGGTTTGCGGTTGCGGATCTTATCGGCGATTTTCTCGGCGATCATGATGGTGGTCGCGTTGAGGTTGCCGGTGATGATCTCCGGCATGATCGACGCGTCCACCACCCGCAGGCCTTCCATGCCGTGCACGCGGCCCTGGCCGTCCACCACCGCCATGTCGTCGGTGCCCATCTTGCAGGAGCAGGACGGGTGGAAGGCGGTTTCCGCGTGGGTGCGGATGAACTCGTCCAGTTCGGCGTCGGACTTGAGGTTCGCGCCTGGGCTCAGCTCGCGGCCGCGGTATGGGTCCAGCGCCGGCTGGCCCATGATTTCGCGGGTGATGCGGATGCCGTCGCGGAATTCCTGCCAGTCCTGTTCGTGGGACATGTAGTTGAACAGGATGCTCGGATGCTTGCGCGGGTCCTTGGACTTCAGGTGGATACGGCCACGGCTCGGCGAACGCATGGAGCCCATGTGGGCCTGGAAGCCGTGTTCCTTCACCGCGTTGCTGCCGTTGTAGTTGATCGCCACCGGCAGGAAGTGGAACTGGATGTTCGGCCACTCGAACTGCTCGCGGGTGCGGATGAAGCCGCCGGCCTCGAACTGGTTGCTGGCGCCGAGCCCGGTGCCGAGGAACAGCCACTCGGCACCGATGGCCGGCTGGTTCCACCATTGCAGGGCGGGGAACAGCGACACCGGCTCCTTGCAGGCGTACTGCAGGTACAGCTCCAGGTGGTCCTGCAGGTTGGCGCCTACGCCCGGCAGGTCGTGCACGACCGGCACGTCGAGGTCGCGCAGCAGGGCCGCCGGGCCTACGCCGGAGCGCTGCAGCAGTTGCGGCGAGGCGATGGCGCCGCTGCACACCAGGACTTCGCGACGGGCACGGACGGTGATGGGGTTGTCGTTGTTGCCCTGCAGGTAGGCAACACCCGTGGCCCGCTTGCCGCTGAACAGGATTCGGTCGGTCAGGGCGTGGGTGACGATGGTCAGGTTGGGGCGGCTGCGTGCCTGGTCCAGGTAGCCGCGACCGGTGGCGGCACGGCGGCCTTCCGGGGTCACGGTGCGGTCCATGGGGCCGAAGCCTTCCTGCTGGTAGCCGTTGAGGTCTTCGGTGCGGGGGAAGCCAGCCTGCACACCGGCCTCGACCATGGCGTGGAACAGCGGGTTGTTGCCGGCCTTGGGCGTGGTCACGCTCACCGGGCCGTCGCCGCCGTGGAAGTCGTTCGGACCGATGTCGCGGGTTTCCGCCTTGCGGAAGTAAGGCAGGCAGTCCAGGTAGGTCCAGTCTTCCAGGCCCGGCGTCTTGGCCCAGCCGTCGAAGTCCAGCGCGTTGCCGCGGATGTAGCACATGCCGTTGATCAGCGAGGAGCCTCCCAGGCCCTTGCCACGGCCGCACTCCATGCGGCGGTTGTTCATGAACGGCTCGGGATCGGTCTCGTAGGCCCAGTTGTAGCGGCGGCCCTGCAGCGGATAGGCGAGGGCGGCGGGCATCTGGGTACGGAAATCCATGCGGTAGTCCGGGCCGCCGGCTTCCAGCAGCAGGACGCTGACATCGGAGTCTTCGGTCAGGCGGGTGGCCAGCACGTTACCGGCGGAACCGGCTCCGACGATGATGTAATCGAATTCTTGGGACATGTGACTTACCTGCTAGATAACCCGGGGTCGCCCCCGGGGCACGGCATCTTGTTCTCGGGTGCGGCCCGGTATGCTCCGGGCCGCCTGGGCGCTGGCTCGGGTCAGAACACCGAGTAGTAATCGCCCATCTCGACCTGTACGGATTTGATGCGGGTGTAGTGGGCCAGGGTGGTCAGGCCGTTCTCGCGGCCGACGCCGGACTGCTTGTAGCCGCCCACTGGCATTTCAGCGGGGGACTCGCCCCAGGTGTTGATCCAGCAGATACCGGCTTCCAGCTTGTGGATCACGCGGTGGGCGCGGGCCAGGTCGCGGGTGACGACGCCGGCGGCCAGGCCGTACTCGGTATCGTTGGCGCGGCGGATGACTTCTTCTTCGGTGTCGTAGACCAGGATGCTCATCACCGGGCCGAAGATTTCCTCGCGGACGATGGTCATGTCGTCGGTGCAGTCGCTGAATACGGTCGCGGCCACGTAGGCGCCTTTGGCGTATTCACCGTCGGTGACGCGCTCGCCGCCGATCAGCAGGCGCGCGCCTTCCTTGCGGCCGGTTTCGATGTAGCCGAGCACGCTTTCCATGTGGGCGAAGCTGGTCAGCGGGCCGAAGTTGGTGTTGGCGTCTTCCGGGTTGCCCAGGCGGATGCGCTTGACGCGCTCGATCACCTTGTCTTCGAAGCGGGCCTGCAGGGCGCGCGGCACGAACACGCGGGTGCCGTTGGTGCAGACCTGGCCGGAGCTGAAGAAGTTGGCCATCACGGCAATGTCGGCGGCGCGGTCGAGATCGGCGTCTTCGAAGATGATCAGCGGCGACTTGCCGCCCAGTTCCATGGTCACTTCCTTCAGCGAGGAGCTGGAGGCGCTGGCCATCACTTTCTTGCCGGTGGAGGTGCCGCCGGTGAAGGAAATCTTCTCGATCAGCGGGTGTTCGGTCAGCCACTGGCCGACTTCACGGCCGCTGCCGGTGAGGACGTTGAACACGCCGTCAGGTACGCCGGCTTCGGTGTAGATCTCGGCCAGTTTCAGGGCGGTGAGCGGGGTGACTTCGCTGGGCTTGAAGATCATCG
Organism: Pseudomonas lalkuanensis; assembly: GCF_008807375.1. Lineage (NCBI taxonomy): Bacteria > Pseudomonadati > Pseudomonadota > Gammaproteobacteria > Pseudomonadales > Pseudomonadaceae > Metapseudomonas > Metapseudomonas lalkuanensis. Next base: position 397,482 of record NZ_CP043311.1, read on the forward strand.
CGTTGCCGGCGGCCAGGGCCGGGGCGGATTTCCACATGGCGATCTGCACCGGGTAGTTCCAGGCGCCGATACCGGCAACCACGCCCAGGGGCTCGCGGCGGGTGTAGACGAAGCTGGTTTCGCGCAGGGGGATCTGCTCGCCTTCGATGGCGGGGATCAGGCCGGCGTAGTACTCGATCACGTCAGCACCGGTGACGATGTCCACGGCGCGGGTTTCGGCCAGCGGCTTGCCGGTGTCCAGGGTTTCCAGCGCGGCCAGCTCGTCGTTGCGCTCACGGAGGATGTCCACGGCGCGACGCAGGATGCGCGAGCGCTGCATGGCGGTCATCGCGGCCCAGACCTTCTGGCCTTCGACGGCAGCGGCGACGGCACGCTCGACGTCGTCCTTGCTGGCGCGCTGGACGTTGGCCAGGACTTCACCAGTGGCCGGGTTGACGGTCTCGAAGGTGGCGCCGCTGGTAGCGTCGACGTAGCGACCGCCAATGTAGAGCTTCTGTTCTTCGAATCGGGCCATGGTGGTTGTCCTCTCTAGGTCTTGTGTTCGCAAGGCTGCCGGGCGGTTCAAGCCGCCTGCTTGGCCAGTTGTTGATCAAGGAATTCGTAGGCAAGCCGGCGGGCCTGCTCGGTATCGAAGGCTTCGCCGGACAGCGCGCCGCGCAGCCAGAGGCCGTCGATCAGGGCGGCCAGGCCGCGAGCGGCGGCACGGGCGCTTCTTGCGTCGAGCTCGCGGCGGAACTGCCAGCAGAGGTTCGAGTAGAGGCGCAGGTCGTTGATGCGCTGCAAACGGCGCAGGGACGGCTGGTGCATGCTGCTGGCCCAGAACGCCAGCCAGGTCTTCATGGCCGGGCCGTTGACCTGGGTCTCGTCGAAGTTGCCGTCGATGATGGAGCGGATGTAGCCACGCGCGCTGTCGTCGCGCATGGTCTCGCGGCGCTTGCGCACCGCGTCCTGCAGATCGTTCATGAGGAAGCGCATGGTGGCTTCCAGCAGGCCGTTCTTGTCCTGGAAGTAGTGGCTGATGATGCCGTTGGAGACCCCGGCGAGCCGCGCAATGTAGGAAATGCTGGCATCGCCCATGCCGACCTGGTCCACCGCCTCGAGCGTGGCGTGGATCAGCTGGGTGCGCCGCAGGGGCTGCATTCCGACTTTTGGCATGGGGTTTCCTCCTCTTCCGGAACCATTCCGGACGGGTTGAAATCCAGCCTACTTTATTTTGATTGATCGTTCAAACAACAAAGAATACGATGCGCACCATGGAACGGGATGCGTCAGTTCGCCGCACCCGATTTCAGGCCTTCTGCCGGCGAAAACCACCCGTCGCCGGCCGCTGGCGCGGGTCTGTCGTTGCGTCCATGAGGCGCCTGCTTTCACTGCCCTGGAATTTCCAAATGAGTAAAGCTCCAACAACAACAAACCACGGGAAGGTGCGCCTGAATCCGGTCGTGTTCTACGGATCCACCGCGCTCATCATGCTTCTCACGGTTGCCTTGATTGCGTTCCCGGAAGACGCCGGTAGTGTGCTCGGCAAGGCCCAGGCCTGGCTGTCGCGAAGCTTCGGCTGGTACTACATGCTGGCGATCGGCGCGTACCTGTTCTTCGTCCTCTATGTCGCCTTTTCCCGTTACGGCAATCTGCGCCTGGGCGCCGACGACAGCCGTCCGGACTTCAGCTACGGCGCCTGGGCCGGGATGCTGTTCTCCTCGGGTATCGGTATTTCGCTGCTGTACTTCGCCGCGTCCGAGCCCATCGACCACCTCTACAACCCGCCGGAAGGCGAGCCGGGCAGCCAGTCCGCCGCGCGCCAGGCATTGCAGCTGACCTTCCTTCACTGGGGTGTGCATGGCTGGGCCATCTACGCATTGGTGGGCCTGGCGGTGGGCTACTTCGCCTATCGCCACAACAAGCCGCTGGCGCTGCGTTCGGCGCTCTACCCGCTGTTCGGCGAACGCCGGATGAAAGGTTCGGTGGGTAACGCGGTGGACTGCTTCGGCATCTTCGTGACCCTGCTGGGCCTGGTGACCAACCTTGGCATCGGTTCGCTGCAGGTGTCTTCCGGCCTGGAATACCTGTTCGGCCTGCCCCACAGCCAGGGCGCATTGCTGGCGGTGATCCTGGTGATGAGCGCGGTGGCCACGCTGGCCGCGGTGTCGGGCATCGAGAAGGGCATCCGCCGCCTGTCCAACCTGAACATCATCCTGTTCAGCGGCCTGCTGGTGTTCGTGCTGCTGGCGGGCCAGACCCTGCACCTGCTCAACGGTTTCGTGCAGAACCTGGGCGACTACCTCAACGGCCTGGTGCTGAAGACTTTCGACCTCTACGTCTACACCGGCCAGTCCGGCAAGAGCGAAGAGTGGATGGGCCTGTGGACCCTGTTCTACTGGGCCTGGTGGATTTCCTGGGCGCCCTTCGTCGGCATGTTCGTGGCCCGTATCTCCCGTGGCCGCACCGTGCGCGAACTGGTCAGCGGCGTGCTGCTGATCCCGCTGGGCTTCACCCTGGCCTGGCTGTCGGTGTTCGGCAACAGCGCCATCGACCTGGTGATGAACCAGAACGCGGCGGACCTCGGCAAGGCGGCGCTGGAACAGCCGGCCATGTCCATCTACCTGCTTCTGGAGCATTACCCCTGGGCGAAGGCGGTGATCGGCCTGTCGATCTGCGTCGGCTTCGTGCTCTTCCTCACCCCGGCCGACTCCGGCTCGGTGATGCTGGCCAACCTGTCCCGCGAGGAAGGCGACCTGGACGAAGACGCGCCCAACTGGCTGCGTATCTTCTGGTCCGTGGTGGTGACCCTGGCGACCATCGGCCTGCTGTTCGCGGGTAACTTCACCGCGATGCAGACGGTGGTGGTGCTGGCCGGCCTGCCGTTCTCGGTGGTGCTGCTGCTGTACATGTTCGCCCTGCTCAAGCAGATGAAGGAGGATGTGGCAGCGATGGAGCATGCGCCGAAGCACCCGAAAGTCGTCCAGTTGCATGGCGAAGCGGCCTGATCGGCCAACCGCCTGAACTGAAAAAGCCCGGTCTCTGGACCGGGCTTTTTTATGGGTCTGTGGGAGCGAATTCATTCGCGAATGAATTCGCTCCCACAGGACGGCATCACTTCTCCACCTTGGCCAACTGCTGATCCAGGTACTCGTAGGCGATGTGCAGCGCCTGCTCGACGTTGAAGGCATCACCCGACAGGGCGCCGCGCAGCCACAGGCCATCGATCAGCGCGGCCAGGCCACGGGCAGCGGAGCGGGCCTGGTCCTGGGGCAGGGCGCGGCGCAGTTCGCAGCACAGGTTGGAATACAGGCGGTGGTCGTTGATCCGCTGCAGGCGGCGCAGGGAGGGCTGGTGCATGCTGGCGGCCCAGAAGGCCAGCCAGGTCTTCATTGCCGGTCCGCTGACCTGGCTGTCGTCGAAGTTGCCGGCGACGATGGCCCGCAGGTGCTCGCGCGGGGTGTCGTCGTGCAAGGCGGAGCGACGCTGGCGCACAGCGCTGCTGAGCGCGGCCATCAAGTGGCGCATGGTGGCTTCCAGCAGGCCGTTCTTGTCCTGGAAGTAATGGCTGATGATGCCGTTGGAGACCCCGGCAACACGGGCGATGTAGGCGATGCTGGCATCGCTGAGGCCCACCTGGTCGACGGCTTCGAGGGTGGCCTGGATCAACTGCGAGCGGCGGATCGGCTGCATTCCGACCTTGGGCATCGGGTATTTCCACCATTTTGTGCGGGAATCGGGAGCGCGCAGTCTAGGGGGAAATTGATTGATCGATCAATCGATGGGGTTTATCGGGGCGGCGAGGCTCCCACAAAAAGCAGAACGCCCCCGCGGGCGGTGGCCGGCGGGGGCGTCCGGGGCGAGGTGGCTGCTTACTTCAACCACTCAGCCACGCGTTGCGGATTCTTGGCGATCCAGTCCTTGGCAGCGGCTTCCGGCTTGGCGCCTTCGCGGATGGCCAGCATCACCGCACCCACTTCCTCGCCGTTCCAGGAGAACTTCTTCAGGAATGCGGTGGCGTCGGCGGCCTTGGCTTCCAGGCCAGGGTTGACCACGGTGTCGACGTGCTCGTCATCGCCATAGACCTTTTTCGGGTCTTCCAGGAAGCGCAGTTTCCACTTGGCGAACATCCAGTGCGGAATCCAGCCGGTCACCACGATCGGTTTCTGGGCCTTCTCGGCACGGGTCAGGGCGGTGGCCATGGCCGGGCCGGAGCTGGGCATCAGCTTGATGTCGAGGTTGTACTGCTTGATCGCGTCTTCGGTGCGGCGCATCACGCCGGCGCCGGCGTCGATGCCGGTGATCTTGCCGTCGAAGTCGGCCTTGTAGGTGTTCAGGTCATCGATGGACTTGGCCTTCACATAATCCGGAACGATCAGGCCGATCTTGGCGCCGGTGTAGTTCGAGCCCAGCACCACCACCTTGTCCTTGAGCTTGGCGTAGTACTCGCCGTGGGTGGCCGGCAGCCAGGCGGAGAGGGTGGCGTCCAGGTCGCCACGGGCCACGCCTTGCCACATGATGGCCGGCTCGACGGGTTTCAGCTCGACGCCGTAACCGAGTTTCTCCTTGAGGATTTCGCCGGCGACGTAGGTGGCGGCGACGCTGTCGTCCCAGCCGTTCACGAAGCCGATCTTCAGGGTCGGTTTGTCAGCGGCGTTGGCCATGCCCATGCCAAGGGCAAGGGCGGCGACGCCGAGGGTCTTGAGGTACAGGGATTTCATCTTGCGCATACGTATTGCTCCATCAGGTGGGATTGGCAGCCAACTACGTGGTCGGTGACCCGTTCTGAGGCGGGGTTCGCGACAGTGCCCTTCGCGGCCCGTTGCCGGGCCACGATTGGCGAATTGCAAGGAAACGGGCTCCTGTGGGAGGAGCCCCGGGGTATTACAGGCCGATGTGTTTCTTCACGGCGGCGGCGCCGTCCTGGCCATCGAAGGTGGTGACGCCGGCGAGCCACTTGTCCAGCACGGCCGGGTTGGCCTTGAGCCAGGTGGTGGCGACTTTCACCGGGTCTTCCTTCTCCAGGATCTTCTCCATCAGCTGGCTTTCCATCTGCACATTGAACTGCAGATTGTTCAGCAGCTTGCCGACGTTGGCGCAACGCTGTTCATAGTCCGGCGGCACCACGGTGTAGACCTTGGCGGCGCCGTAGTCGGGACCGAACACGTCGTCGCCACCGGCCAGGTAGGTGATGTCGAACTGGGTGTTCATCGGGTGCGGTGCCCAGCCGAGGAACACCACCGGTTCCTTCTTCTTCACGGCGCGCTGGACCTGTACCAGCATGCCGGCTTCGGAAGACTCGACCATGCGGAACTGGCCCAGGCCGAACTGGTCGCCCTTGATCATCTTGTCGATCAGCAGGTTGCCGTCGTTGCCCGGTTCGATGCCGTAGATCTTGCCGCCGAGCTGGTCCTTGAACTTGGCGATGTCCTGGAAGCTCTTCAGGCCGGCCTCAGCCGCGTAGGTGGGAACCGCCAGGGTGTACTTGGCGCCTTCCAGGTTCGGGGTCGCCAGCACCTTCACGCCATTGTCCTTGGTGAAGGGCTCGATCACCGCGTCCATGGAGGGCGCCCAGTAGCCGAGGAAGACGTCGATCTGCTTGTTCTTCACACCGGTGAAGGCGATGGGCACGGACGCCATGATCTTGCGCGGGGTGTAGCCCAATCCCTCGGTCAGCACCATGGCCACGCCGGTGGTGGCGGCGATGTCGGCCCAGCCGATTTCGGCGAAACGGACCTGCTTGCAGCTCTGCGGCTCCTGGGCCCAGGCACCCTGGGCCAGCGCGCAGGCCAGAAGGCCCAGTGCAGCGACTTTTTTCATTTTTTTCATTAGCGACTCCCTGACATTGAAAGGTGAAGCGTTCTTAGTGCGCTTGCTGCCGCTGCAATCTGGCGCCGAGTCGACCGAAAACGCGACCACGAGTCGCGGTCTGGCGGGTGCCGAAGCTTTCGGTGATACGGTCGAGAATGATTGCCAGCAGTACCACTGCCATGCCGCTTTCGAAGCCCAGGCCGATGTCCAGGCGCTGGATACTGGCGAGCACGTCGTTACCCAGGCCACCGGCGCCGACCATCGACGCGATGATCACCATGGACAACGCCATCATGATGGTCTGGTTCACGCCGGCCATGATCGACGGCATGGCGTTCGGCAGCTGCACTTTGTATAGCAGCTGCCAACTGGTGCAGCCGAAGGATTGGCCGGCTTCGACGATTTCCTTGTTCACCTGGCGGATACCCAGCGCGGTCAGGCGCACCGCCGGAGGCATGGCGAAGATCACGGTGGCGATGATGCCGGGCACACGGCCCAGGCCGAAGAGCATCGCCGCCGGGATCAGGTAAACGAACGCAGGCATGGTCTGCATGAAGTCCAGCACCGGACGGATCACATAGGCCACGCGCTCGCTCTTGGCGGCCCAGATGCCCAGCGGAATGCCGAGCAGCAGGCTGATCAGGGTCGAGGAGAAGGTCAGGCCGAGGGTGACCACGGTCTGTTCCCAGAACCCGGTCATCACGATCAGGATCAGCGAAACCGCGGTGAAGACCGCGAACTTGGCGCCGATGCGCCAGAAGCCGAGGCCCACGAACACGGCGATGATTACCCAGGCCGGCGGCCAGAGCAGGAAGCGCTCGATCAGCTCGGAGAAGCCGCTGACCACATTGCCGACGCTTTCGAAGGCGCCACTGTAGTTTTCGAGCAGGTGCTGGACGACGTCATTCACCCAGCTGCCAAGATCCAGTTTCTCGCTCATCGTCATTCTCCCCGCAGGCGGCTCAGCAGGCGGCCTTTGCTGATCGCGCCGCTATAGCGGCCACTCTGGTCGACCACCGGGATCGGCCCTTCGTTTATCACCAGGCGCTGGATGACGCTGTCGAGTGGCAGGTCTTCCGGTACCGGATCGATGTGCTTGAGCAGGCTCTGCTCCAGATCCAGGGTCCGGCCGCCCTCTACCAGCAGGGCGATCTTTTCCAGGCTGATGGAGCCACGGAAGTTGTTCTTCTCGTCGACGATGAAGGCGTAGTGCTTGTCCATGGCCTGCAGCTTCTGGCAGACCGTCTGGGCATCCGGCGCCTTGCCGTTGTGCACGAACAGCGGAACGCTGTCGGATTTGAGCTGGCCGGCGGTGAGGTAGCGGCTGGTGTCGACCGTGTTGAAGAAGTTGCGCACGTATTCGTTGGCGGGGTTCTCGATGATCTCCTGGGGCGTGCCCACCTGGATCAGCTTGCCGCCTTCCATGATGCCGATGCGCGAACCGATACGCATGGCCTCTTCGATGTCGTGGGACACGAAGATGATGGTGCGGCTGTGCTTCTTCTGCAGGTCCAGCAGCACGTCCTGCATTTCGCGGCGCTTGAGCGGGTCGAGCGCGGAGAAGGCCTCGTCCATGATGATCATCGACGGGTCCACGGCCAGGGCGCGGGCCAGGCCGACGCGCTGCTGCATGCCACCCGAGAGCTCATGGGGATACTTGTGGGCGAAGCTGGCCAGACCCACCTGCTCCAGCACTTCCATGGCGCGCTTCTCGCGTTCCTTCTTGCCCTTGCCGGCCACTTCCAGGCCGAAGGCTGCGTTGTCCAGCACGCAGCGCGACGGCATCAGGGCGAAGGACTGGAACACCATGCTCATGTCGCGGCGGCGCAGGTCGATCAATTGCGACTTGGGCAGCTTGGCGACGTTCTGGCCGTCGATGAACACATCGCCAGCGGTGGGTTCGATGAGACGGTTGATCAGACGGATCAGGGTCGACTTGCCCGAACCCGACAGGCCCATCAGCACGAAGATCTCACCCTCGTTGACGCTGAAGGACACATCGCTGACGCCGATCACGGCGCCACGTTCGGCCAGGATCTTTTCCTTGCTCCAGCCTTGCTTGAGTAGATCGATTGCTTCTTGTGGTTGTTGCCCGAAAACCTTGTAGAGGTTTTGAACCACGATCTTTCCAGACTGCATGGGATATTTCCCCTTCAGTAGACATCCAGGTCAGCTACACGGAGCCAGAACGGGCGCTCGACGACGCCCAGCCTGGTGATGCCGACTGTCTTGCCTGTGTGGATAACAATGTTTCGAGAACCTGACAGCCCTCTGGCAGTGTTACGAAACCCATTCCCTGGGCGGGTTCAGCACCTCGGCCAGAGGTGCGCGTACTTCCGAAATTTTTTATTAGGCCGACCTCTATTCGGGGGGAGGTCGCCGCTTGTGTTCTTCGGTCCGGAGCGGAGTGCTCACGGTCTGCCGGTCCACGGGAGCCGACAGCGACGAAATCGGGTGACTCAACGATAAAGCCTTGAGGCCTTCGCAATTGTCGGTTTGCGACGTTCATATATTGAGCGGCGACATGGCCGATGATATCGCTGGATGCGCCGTGTCACGGCGCTTCCAACTGCGTAAGTGCTGTCGGCAGGGGACCGCCGTCACGCGCGGTGACGCCCTGCAGCCAGGCGGTCAGCGTGTCGGGATTGGCTTTCAGCCAGGCCTTCGCTTCGCGCCTGCGGTTGGTGCTCTGGTTAAGTATGGCCTCCATCAGGTGGTTCTCCATGGCCAGGCTGAATTTGAGGTTCTTCAGCAGTCGTCCGAGGTTGGGGCACTCCTGGGTCAGGCCCTTGCGCACATTGGTATAGACGGTGGCGCCGCCGTAATCCGGGCCGAACCAGTCATCGCCGCCGGCCAGGTAATGCATGTTCAGCTGATTGTTCATCGGGTGCGGTTCCCAACCGAGGAAGACCGCCCACTGGTTGAGGTGCTCGGCACGCTTGACCTGGGACAGCATGCCGCTTTCGCTGGACTCCACCAGTTTGAAGTCGCCGAGGTTGAAGGCGTTCTCCTTGATCATCTTGCCGATCAGTTTGTTGCCGTCGTTGCCGGGCTCGATGCCGTAGATCTTGCCGCCCAGCTGTTCCTTGAACTTGGCCAGGTCGGCGAAGCTCTTCAGGCCGCCGTCCCAGGCCGCCTGGTTGACCGCCAGGGTGTACTTGGCGCCGACGAGGTTGGCCCCCAGGGTTTCTACCGTGCCGTTCTCCCGATAGGGGCGGATGTCGTTTTCCATGCTCGGCATCCAGTTGCCGAGGAACACATCGATCTTTCCTTCGCCGAGGGCCTTGTAGGTGTCCGGCACCGACAGGCGCTTGACCTTGGTGACGTAGCCGAGCTCGGCTAGCACATGACGGGTGACGGCGGTGGTGACAGTAATGTCGCTCCAGCCGACGTCGGCAAAATGCACGGTGGAACAGCGCTCTGGGTCGGTGGCGGCGAGGGTCGCCTGGGTGCTGAAAAGAGATACGGCCAGCAGCGTCGTTGCCAGCAGGGGAATAGTGGGTCGAGTCATGGAAGGGGTCCGTCCACAGCAGGTTTTATTGTCGTTCTCCGGACTCGCGTGGCTGTCGGACTGCTGCAGGCCCCCGCCCCCGGGCGGCGGAATGATGCGGGCCAGACGCGTCGCCTGACTACCGACCCGGTCGCACCCAGAACGTATCTGTCGCGGCTGATGCAAGGCAACAGGTGGGAGCACAGGATCAGTTGTGGGAGCGATTTCAATCGCGATTGCAGGCCGCAGGCCTGCCCCTCACCACCCCATAGGACCGCTGCGTACACCTTTCGCGAATGAATTCGCTCCCACAAGGTCCAGGCCATTCCGTGCAACGAGCACGACGTATTTGGATACGAGCAAGTCGGTGTGGGAAGTCCTCGAGCCGGCGAAATGCCGATCATGTCCGGCAAGTGTGATCCCTACCGGAGTTGCCCCGTGGCTATCAGCGTGTTCGACCTGTTCAAGATCGGTATCGGCCCTTCCAGCTCGCACACCGTGGGGCCGATGCGGGCGGCGGCGCTGTTCGCCACGGCGCTGCGCGAGCGCGGCCTGCTGGCGCAGGTGAAACGGGTGGAAGTACGCCTGTATGGCTCGCTGTCGGCCACCGGCGTTGGCCACGGCACCGACCGCGCCACCCTGGTGGGGCTGATGGGTGAATGGCCGGACCAGGTCGACCCGAAACAGATCGCCCCGCGCATCGAGGCGCTGAAGGCATCCCGCGAACTGCTGCTGGACGGCAGCCACCCGGTGGCCTTCGACTGGCAGCGCGACCTGCTGCTGCTGGAAGAGAACCTGCCGTATCACCCCAACGCCATGACCCTGATGGTCGAAGGCGAAGGCGGTGAACTGCATCGCGACACCTACTACTCCATCGGTGGTGGCTTCGTTGTCGACGAGGCCCAGGCGAAGTCCGGGCAACTGGATCAGGACGCCACCGAACTGCCTTACGACTTCTCCAGTGCCCAAGAGCTGCTGGAACTCTGCCAGCGCCACGACCTGCGCATCTCCGAACTGATGCTGGCCAACGAGAAGGCCTGGCGCAGCGAGGCGGAGATCCGTGCCGGGCTGCTGAAGCTGTGGGACGCCATGCAGGAATGCGTACGCAACGGTCTGGGCGAGGAAGGCATCCTTCCCGGCGGGCTCAACGTGCGTCGTCGTGCGGCCAAGCTGCACCGCAGCCTGCAGGAGCTGGGCAAGCCGAACGTGATCGGCTCGACCATGAGCGCCATGGAGTGGGTGAATCTCTACGCCCTGGCGGTGAACGAGGAGAACGCCGCCGGCGGGCGCATGGTCACCGCCCCGACCAATGGCGCGGCGGGGATCATCCCGGCGGTGCTGCACTACTACATGCGCTTCAATCCCGAGGCGACCGACGACGACGTGGTGCATTTCTTCCTCGGCGCCGCCGCCGTCGGCATCCTGTGCAAGAAGAACGCTTCGATCTCCGGTGCCGAAGTCGGCTGCCAGGGTGAAGTCGGCTCGGCCTGCGCCATGGCCGCCGCCGGGCTGGCGGAAGTGCTGGGGGCCACCCCGGCGCAGCTGGAGAACGCCGCCGAGATCGGCCTTGAACACAACCTTGGACTCACCTGCGACCCGGTGGGCGGCCTGGTGCAGGTGCCGTGCATCGAGCGCAACGCAATTGCCGCGGTGAAGGCGATCAACGCGGCGCAGATGGCGCTGCGTGGCGACGGCGAACACTTCATCTCGCTGGACCGGGTGATCCGCACCATGCGCGACACCGGCGCCGACATGCACGACAAGTACAAGGAAACCTCGCGCGGTGGCCTGGCGGTCAGCGCCATCGAGTGCTGATCTCGACCATGGGCGGCCGCCGCCGCCCAATGCTGGTGCACGATGCGGCGGGGCGGTTATGACCTGGCAGTCAGGTTATGAATATTCCGTCTGTTACTGAAGGTGTTGTCCTATGGCACGGGGTGACATTCGCTGACACCGCCAGTGCTACCTAAGTCCCCAGGGCCCGCCGGATGCGGCCTCTTGCGGTCGTAAACAGAATGATTCTGTCGCTGACGCCTAGGCCGGATGGCATGGGCCTTGGAGGAATCTGCTGTTTTTAATTGAACGATCAATAAAACTAGGCACGACCTTTGCCTAGATTTGGTATTCCCTGGTTCTGACGACCAGGCCATAACAAAAAAGCCTCTGAACGAGGCTCCGCTCCGTGCCTAGCTGAGGGTTTCGCTGATGTCACAGTTCAACCAAGGGGCTCAACCCCAGAACCGTGTTCCCCAGTCCATCGGTTTCCTGCTGCTGGATAACTTCACCCTGATTTCCCTGGCATCCGCGGTCGAGCCGCTGCGCATGGCCAACCATCTCTCCGGCCGCGAACTCTATCGCTGGTACACGCTCAGCCAGGACGCTCGCCCGGTCAGCGCCAGCGACGGCCTGCAAATCACCCCCGACAGCGGCCTGGACAACGCGCCGGCGCTGGACGCCGTGATCGTCTGCGGCGGCGTCGACATCCAGCACAGCGTCAGCCGTGAACACGTGCAATGGCTGCAGTCCCAGTCCCGCCAGGGCCGTCAGTTGGGCGCCGTGTGCACCGGCAGCTGGGCGCTGGCCAAGGCCGGCCTGCTCGACGGTTTCGAATGCAGCGTGCACTGGGAGTGCCTGGCGGCCATGCAGGAGGCCTTCCCGCGCGCCGGCATCAGCACCCGCCTGTTCTCCATCGACCGCAATCGCAACACCTCCTCCGGCGGCACCGCGCCGATGGACATGATGCTGCACCTGATCGCCCGTGAGCACGGTCGCGAACTGGCCGCCGCCATCTCCGAGATGTTCATCTACGAGCGCATCCGCAACGAGCAGGACCACCAGCGCGTGCCGCTCAAGCACATGCTCGGCACCAACCAGCCGAAGCTGCAGGAAATCGTGGCGCTGATGGAAGCCAACCTGGAGGAGCCCATCGACCTCGACGAACTGGCCTGCTATGTCGACGTTTCGCGCCGCCAGCTGGAGCGCCTGTTCCAGAAATACCTGCACTGCTCGCCGTCGCGTTACTACCTGAAGCTGCGCCTGATCCGCGCACGCCAGCTGCTGAAGCAGACCGCCATGTCCATCATCGAGGTGGCGTCGGTGTGCGGCTTCGTTTCCACCCCGCACTTCTCCAAGTGCTACCGCGAGTATTTCGGCATTCCGCCGCGTGACGAGCGTGCCGGCCAGAACGCCAACGTGGTGGCCTTGATGCCGGTGCCGGACGAGCTGGTGCGCAACGCGCCGTCCACCGCCGGCGTAGCCCTGACCCGCGCCCAGGGCGAGTCCACCTTCGCCAGCGTGCGGGTGGTGTGAAGTTGCGGGCCTGTGGGAGCGATTTCAATCGCGAATGAATTCGCTCCCACAAAGAGGCACACCCCAAGAGACAGAAAAAGGGCGCCAATGGCGCCCTTTTCGTTCATGGGTTTCAGCTGTCAGCGCGGTACCAGCGCTGGCAGCAGGGTGCGTGAAATGGCTTCGCGCACGTTCGGCAGCAGGGTGGCGCTGCCGCCCAGCAGCTCTTCCACCAGACGCCGCAGGGCCAGTGCGCGCTCCGGGCTGAGGCCGCTCACGGCCTGTTCGCAGGCCTGCTCGGCGCTGACCCCCGGCGGGATGCTGATACCCAGCGCCACCAGGCGCTCACGAAAGTCTTCCTGGTCGATCAGATCGGCATGCATCATCGCGCTATTCCTCCGCATCGGGTGCTGCGCGGTCAGCGCAGCACACCTTCTTCCAGCAACAGTTTGAAGATAGCTTCGGCGCCCGCCTGCGGCGAGACGTCCTTGAGTACCTGGCCGCCACCGCCGGATGCCTTGGCGGTCGCCGCCTTCATCCGTTCGGCGCCGGTCTTGGCCTTGATCACCTTGAGCCGCTTGGGCCGTGGGCGAGCCGGTTGCAACTGGGCCTCGGCGAACAATACATCCTCCACCAGCTCCACGTCTTCGGCTTCGATGCGCCCGCGTCGGGCAGGGCCGAAGGCGCTCTGGCGGGCCGTGGGCGCGGCGTTGTCGACGCAGGCGACGAAGGGCAGGCGCACCTTCAACCGGCGGCGCTGGCCGCGTGGCAGGGCCTGCAGGACCTGGGCCACGCCGTTGTCCACCTTTTCCACCTCGGCCAGGCCCACCACCAGTGGCCAGCCCAGGCGTTCGGCCAGCAGGTAGGGCAGCATGCCCGAACCTTCGCCGGTTTCCGCCTGGCTGCCGGTGAGCACCAGCTGGGCGCCGCTTTCGCGGAGGAAGTCGCCCAGCGGGGGCAGGGCGTCGTCCTGCGGGCCCTGTTCAAGGACGATCAGTTCATCCAGGCCCATGCCCAGGTAGGCGCGCAGGGCTTCTTCCCGGGGATTGCCGGCATGCACCACGCGCAGGCGCGGGCCGGCCAGGCGCAGGCCGAGTTCGACGGCGCGGGCATCCTGGTCGGCGCGGCGCGCGCGGCCCGAGGTGGGGTGCGCGCCGATGGAAACCAGGCTGACGATCTTCAGTGCGTCATGCGGCATCGCGTGCCCCTCCCTGACGGTATTCGGTGGCCAGCTGGATCAACGCCGCGAGAATGGCGCCGGAGTCGCCGATCACCGAGAGATCGGCGCGCTTGATCATGTCGCAGCCCGGGTCCATGTTCACCGCCACTACCTTGTCGCAAGCGCCGATGCCTTGCAGGTGCTGGATCGCGCCGGAGATGCCCACCGCGAGGTAGACGCGCGCAGTGACCCAGGTACCCGTCGCGCCCACCTGGCGGTTGCGCGGCATGAAGCCGTCGTCCACCGCCACGCGGGAAGCACCTTCGGTGGCGCCGAGGGCGCCGGCCGCTTCGTGGAACAGTGCCCAGTCCTTCACCCCGTTGCCGCCAGAGAGGATGAACTCCGCTTCGGCCATGGGGATTTGCGCCGGGTCCACGGCCACCGGACCGAGGTCCTCGATGCGCGGCAGGCTGTGGGCGATGCCGGCTGCCAGCTCCAGGGCACGGGCTTCGTGACGGGTCTCGCTGACCGGCTCGGCGCATTCGGCGGCGGCCAGGATCAGGCGCGGCACCTGGCGTACCAGGTCCTCGCGGCCTGCACCGGCACGACCTGTGGCCTGTTCATTGGCGACCTGCCAGACGCGTGTGGCCGGGCGTTCGCCCAGCTTCGCGGCCAGGCGGCGGCCCAGTTCGCCACCACCGGTGCGGCTGTCGGGCAGCAGCCAGTGGCGCGGTGCCAGCTGGCTTTCCACCGCGCTCAGGGCCAGCACGCGAGCTTCTGGCGAGTAGCCTTCGAACTCGTCCCCTGCGATGCGCAGGATGCGGTCCACGCCCGCGGTATCGAAGGCGGATTCCTTGTCTTCGCCGAAGAGCACGGCGACCACCGCGCCTTCACTGCCGGCCAGCTTGTTGGCCAGGCCCAGGAGGTCCTTGTCGTGGCTGGAGAGACGGCCGCCGACCATGTCCGGCACCACGCAGATGTGGAAGGCCGGTTGTTCGATCACGTGCAGGGGCAGCTGCACCACTTCGCTGGCCGCGCTGCGCTTGCCAGCGGTGCCCTGCTGGGCACCGCTGCGGTCGATACGCTTGATGCCGTTGGGGCCGACGAAGCCCGCTGCCGCGGCGTGGGGATTCTTGCGGATCAGGCCGTTGGGGCCCATCCAGCTCGTCTGCCCCTGGGTCTGCATGGCGGCATGCAGCGGGTGCAGGCGGTTGCGGGCGATCCACTCGGCGCGCGGGTCGCGGCGGATGATGTCGCTCATGGGCGGGCCTCCAGCATGCTTTTGGTAGGAGCGAACTTGCTTGCGAAGGAGATGACGTCGGCGCAGTGCCGGTTGGCGAGCAAGCTCGCTCCGACACCTGCAGCCAGTGCTGTGCGTACCATCACGCCACCTCCACGGCAGCTTTAGCCGCCGACGGCTTTTTTGCTTCCACCGGCACCTCGATCAGCACATCCGCCACCAGTTCGGCGATGTCCTTGATCTCCGGGCGCGGGGCGACCACGCCTTCGAGCATTGCGGTGCACTGCGGGCAGCCCACGGCCACGAGCTCCGCGCCGGTTTCCTTGATGTCCACCATGCGCATGTCGGGAATCCGCTGCTTGCCGGGGATGTCGGTGATCGGCGCGCCGCCGCCGCCGCCACAGCAACGGGAGCGGAAGCCCGAACGCTGCATTTCCTTCACTTCGATGCCGATGGCCTTGAGCACGGCGCGCGGGGCTTCGTACTCGCCGTTGTAGCGGCCCAGGTAGCACGGGTCGTGGTAGGTCACGCTGCCGCCCTTGTGCTGGCCCAGATTCAGGCTGCCGCGCTGCATCAGTTCGTTGATGTAGGTGCTATGGTGCAGGACTTCGTAATGGCCGCCCAGGGCGCCGTACTCGTTCTTCAGCACGTGGAAGCTGTGCGGGTCGCAGCTGACGATGCGCTTGAACTTGTACTGGTTGAGGGTGGCGATGTTGCGCTTGGCCAGGGTCTGGAAGGTGGCTTCGTCACCCAGGCGGCGGGCCACGTCGCCACTGTCGCGTTCTTCCAGGCCGAGTACGGCGAAGTCGACGTTGGCGGCTTTCAGGACTTTGACGAAGGCGCGCAGGGTGCGCTGGTTGCGCATGTCGAAGGCACCATCGCCGACCCAGAACAGCACTTCGGCCTGCTTTTTCTCGCTCATCAGCGGCAGGTTCAGGTCCGCCGCCCAGTTCAGGCGCCCGCCGGGTGCGAAACCGCCGGGGTTGTCGGTGGCGATCAGGTTTTCCAGCACCTCGGCCCCCTTGTTCGGGGTGGAGCCCTTCTCCAGGGTCAGGTGGCGACGCATGTCGACGATGGCGTCGACGTGCTCGATCATCATCGGGCATTCCTCGACGCAGGCACGGCAGGTGGTGCAGGACCACAGGGTGTCCGCTTCCACCAGGCCCTTGCCGCCCTGGACCACGATCGGCTGGTGCGGGCCGCCGGCGTGCTCGCCCAGCGGGATGCCCGGATAGGGGCTGCCGGCGAACTTGGCGTCGTCGCCACCGGCCAGGCCGATGACCATGTCCTGGATCAGCTTCTTCGGATTCAGCGGCTGGCCGGCGGCGAACGCCGGGCACACGGCCTCGCACTTGCCGCACTGCACGCAGGCGTCGAAGCCGAGCAGCTGGTTCCAGGTGAAATCAGTGGGTTTCTCCACGCCCAGCGGGGCGTTGGGATCTTCCAGGTCCAGTGCCTTGAGGCCGGTGGAGCGGCCACCGCCGAAGCGCTCGGCGCGGCGGTGCCAGGCCAGGTGCAGGGCGCCGGCGAAGGCGTGCTTCATCGGGCCGCCCCAGGTCATGCCGAGGAACAGCTCGGACACGCCCCAGGCCACGCCAATGGCGAGGATGCCGGCGAGGAACCAGCCGCCGAAGCCTTCCGGCAGGATGCCGGCCGCCGGCAGGGTGGCGATGAAGAAGCTCGCCGCGAACATCAGCAGGCTCTTCGGCAGGCGCATCCACGGGCCCTTGGACAGGCGGGACGGCGGATCGAGACGGCGCTTGGCGACGAAGAGGGCGCCAACGAACATCAGCACGGTGGCGGCCAGCAGGGCGAAGCCGAGGATCCGGCTGTGCAGGCCGAAGCCGTGCACCGCGATCGCCAGCACGGCCGACAGCACGAAGCCACCGGCGGTGGCCACGTGGGTCTTGGACATGTACTTGTCGCGCTCGACCACATGGTGCAGGTCCACCAGGTAGCGGCGCGGCATCTTCATCAGGCCGCCGATCCAGTCGACCTTGGAGGGTCGGCCCCGGCGCCACATGAAGAAGCGCTTCGCGGCGCCCAGCACGGCAAGGCCGAGGGCGGCGAAGAGCAGGATGGGAAGAAGGGTGTTCAGCATTCTAGTTGGTCTCCTTGCAGGGACCGAAAGGGGTGCTCCGAACCAGTCCCCTCTCCCTGAGGGAGAGGGTTAGGGAGAGGGGAGTGCCGAAAACGCAGGGGTCGCCGGCTTGCCCTCTCCCCCCGCCCTCTCCCGCGAGCGGGAGAGGGGGCCGTCCGTGTGTGCGCTTAGAAGTCCTTGCACAGACGCAGGGCGTCGTAGATCGCCGCGTGGGTGTTGCGCTGGGCCACGCAGTCGCCGATGCGGAACAGCAGGTAGCCGTCGCCGGGCTGGCTCAGGCAGGGCTGCGGCTTGATGGCGAACAGCGCCTCGACATCGATCTGGCCCTTGTTGCGCGAACCGTCCTTGAGCGCGTAGTACAGGCCCTCGTCCGGGCGCACGCCGTTCTCGATGACGATCTGGTCCACCACGCGCTCCTCGCGGGCGCCGGTGTATTCGTTCTCCAGCACCGCCACGACCTTGTCACCCTCGCGGTAGACCTTTTCCAGCATCAGGTCGCCGGTCATGATCACTTCCTTCGGGTACATGCTGCGGTAGTAGGTCGGGAAGGTGGTGCCGCCCATGGCGATGCCCGGCTTGATGTCGTCGGTGACGATTTCAACCTGGGCGCCCTTGTCGGCGAGGAAGTCCGCCGCCGACATGCCGCCGAATTCGCAGATGGTGTCGTACACCAGCACGTTCTTGCCCGGCGCCACGGTGCCGTCCAGTACGTCCCAGCTGCTCACCACCAGGCCTTCGGCCGCGCCCCAGTGCTCGTTCTGCTCCAGGAACGGATGGCCGCCGTTGGCCAGGACGACGATGTCCGGCTTGAGGTCGAGGATGGCTTCCGGGTTGGCCGCGGTGCCCAGGCGCAGGTCCACACCGAGGCGGGCGATTTCCAGCTGGTACCAGCGGGTGATGCCGGCGATCTGGTCACGCTGCGGCGCCTTGGCGGCGATGGTGATCTGGCCGCCGAGCTGGTCCTTTTTCTCGAACAGGGTCACGTCGTGGCCGCGTTCGGCCGCCACGCGGGCCGCCTCCATACCGGCGGGGCCACCGCCGACGATCACCACCTTGCGCTTGGGCCCGGTGGTTTTCTCGATGATGTGCGGCACGCCCATGTATTCACGGGAGGTGGCGGCGTTCTGGATGCAGAGTACGTCCAGGCCCTGGTACTGGCGGTCGATGCAGTAGTTGGCGCCGACGCACTGCTTGATCTGGTCCACCTGGCCCATCTTGATCTTGGCGATCAGGTGCGGGTCGGCGATGTGGGCGCGGGTCATGCCCACCATGTCCACGTAGCCGCCTTCCAGGATACGGGTGGCCTGGTTCGGGTCCTTGATGTTCTGCGCGTGCAGTACCGGAACGTTGACCACTTCCTTGATGCCGGCCGCCAGGTGCAGGAAGGGCTCCGGCGGGAAGCTCATGTTGGGGATCACGTTGGCCAGGGTGTTGTGGGTGTCGCAACCCGAGCCGACCACGCCGATGAAGTCGATCATGCCGGTGTCGCTGTAGTACTTGGCGATCTGCTTCATGTCCTCGTGGGACAGGCCGTCCGGGTGGAATTCGTCGCCGCAGATACGCATGCCGACGCAGAAGTCGTCGCCCACTTCGGCGCGCACGGCTTTCAGCACTTCGAGGCCGAACTTCATGCGGCCCTCGAAGGTGCCACCCCATTCGTCGGTACGCTTGTTGACGCGCGGGCTCCAGAACTGGTCGATCATGTGCTGGTGCACGGCGGACAGCTCGACGCCGTCCAGGCCGCCTTCCTTCGCCCGGCGCGCGGCCTGGGCGTAGTTGCCGATCACGCGCCAGATCTCTTCCACCTCGATGGTCTTGCAGGTGGCGCGGTGCACGGGCTCGCGGATGCCCGACGGCGACATCAGCGTCGGCCAGTTGTAGCCGTCCCAGCGGGAGCGGCGGCCCATGTGGGTAATCTGGATCATGATCTTGGCGCCGTGCTTGTGCATGGCGTCGGCCAGATTCTGGAAGTGCGGGATGATGCGGTCGGTGGAGAGGTTCACCGAGCTCCACCACTGCTGCGGGCTGTCGATGGCTACCACGGACGAGCCGCCGCAGATGGCCAGGCCGATACCGCCCTTGGCCTTCTCCTCGTAGTACTTCACGTAGCGCTCGGTGGTCATGCCGCCGTCGGTGGCGTAGACCTCGGCGTGAGCGGTGGAGAGCACACGGTTGCGGATGGTGAGTTTGCCGATCTGGATCGGCTGGAACATAGCTTCGAATGCCATTGCCCTATCTCCGATCTCTTATTCGTTGATGGGTTTGACGATGAACAGGCCGTCGTCGTGGCCTTCTTCCGAGCCGCTGTACACCTGCTCGGCGACAGTGCGGACGCTGCTGCCGCGGGCCTGGAGAATCTGGTCCATGGCGCCGGCGAACCAGCCGGTGAACATGTAATCGACCTTGCGACCCACCTTGCCGTACACGTACACGAATGCGGAGTGCTTCAGGCGGACCTGGGCGGTGCCCTTGTCGAGGTCGATGGACTCGATCTGGAACAGGCCCCAACCGCGCTGGGACAGGCGCTTCATGTAGTGCTCGAACACCGCGACGCCTTCCAGTCCGTGGCATTCGGCTTCCTTCTCGCACCAGTGCCAGGCGGATTTGTAGCCGGCCTTGTAGAGGATTTCGGCGTAGCGCTCCGGGCCCAGCTCGGCTTCGATGCCCATGTGGTTGTTCACGAAGAAGTGACGGGGCACGTACAGCATCGGCAGGGCGTCGGTGGTCCAGACACCGGTTTCGCTGTCGACTTCGATGGGCATTTCAGGGGCGTGTTTGGCCATGTTGTTTTAGCTCCGGAATTCGATTTGGGCCCGGCTGCGGGCTTCATTAACCCCCTCTCCCTCTGGGAGAGGGTTGGGGTGAGGGTTTGAGGGGGGCGAGCGGGATTCGACATCCCTCACCCCCCGGCCCCTCTCCCAGAGGGAGAGGGGAGAAGAGCGATCACTCGCCCCAGACGTCCTTCAGTACGCGTACCCAGTTCTCGCCCATCACCTTGCGCACCACGCGCTCGGGCATGCCGCGCTTGAGCAGGGTTTCGGTGAGGTTGGGGAACTCGCCCACGGTGCGGATGCCCAGCGGGTTGACGATCTTCCCGAAGTTGGTCAGGCGGCGGGCGTAACCCTTGTCGTGGGTCAGCCACTCGAAGAACTCCTTGCCATGGCCCTGGGTGAAGTCGGTACCGATGCCGATGGCGTCTTCGCCGACGATGTTCATCACGTACTCGATGGCTTCGGCGTAGTCGTCGATCGTCGAATCGATGCCCTTGGCCAGGAAGGGGGCGAACATGGTCACGCCGACGAAGCCGCCGTGGTCGGCGATGAACTTCAGCTCTTCATCGGACTTGTTGCGCGGGTGTTCTTTCAGGCCGGACGGCAGGCAGTGGGAGTAGCAGACCGGCTTCCTGGATTCGAGGATGACTTCTTCGGAAGTCTTGGAACCCACGTGGGACAGGTCGCACATGATGCCGACGCGGTTCATCTCGGCGACGATCTCGCGACCGAAGCCGGAAAGGCCGCCGTCACGCTCGTAGCAGCCGGTGCCGACCAGGTTCTGGGTGTTGTAGCACATCTGCACGATGCCCACGCCCAACTGCTTGAAGACCTCGACATAGCCGATCTGGTCCTCGAACGCATGGGCGTTCTGGAAGCCGTAGAGGATGCCGGTCTTGCCCTGCTCCTTGGCCTTGCGGATGTCGGCGGTGGTGCGCACCGGGATCACCAGGTCACTGTTCTCGCGGATCAGCTTGTTGCTCGCGGTGATGTTGTTCACCGTCGCCTGGAAACCCTCCCACACCGACACGGTGCAGTTGGCGGCGGTCAGGCCACCCTTGCGCATGTCTTCGAAGAGTTCACGGTTCCACTTGGCGATGATCAGACCGTCGATGACGATGCTGTCGGCGTGCAGTTCGGCTGGGCTCATCAGGCTGTCCCCTGTTATGCATGCGCCGAATCTTCTGCCGGCGCTTTGGGGGGAGCATATCCCCGGGGAATCCGGCGCTATCGCGCAAAAGCGACCGGGGTATTGCCGAAAGCGTCAAGCCGGTCGCGAATGGGCAAGCGGGGTTCGGAACTGCCCATCTGGCGGGTCTTGCACGGGCCTGCGGGAGCGAACTCATTCGCGAATGGGACGCACAGCGGCCTGTGTCTGGGCGCAGGCAGGACTGCGTCCTGCAATCGCGATTGAAATCGCTCCCACAATCAATGG
Source organism: Pseudomonas lalkuanensis (assembly GCF_008807375.1). Classification (NCBI taxonomy): domain Bacteria; kingdom Pseudomonadati; phylum Pseudomonadota; class Gammaproteobacteria; order Pseudomonadales; family Pseudomonadaceae; genus Metapseudomonas; species Metapseudomonas lalkuanensis. The sequence goes on from NZ_CP043311.1 coordinate 418,756, forward strand.
CTCTTTGTTGTCTCGGCAAACCACAGGTCCGCCTGTCACCAGGGGCTTCGCCAACCACCTATAAAGGAAGGTAGGGAGCGCTCCGCCGGCCGGCGTCGGTTTCAGAATGCGCAGGGTCGCTGGGGTGAAATTTCCGAATGACGGGGATGGCAAGCTCCCCGAATGTCCCGGACGAGCGCGCGTAGATGTGCCTCGGGGCGCTGGGACGGCCACCACAGGCCACGCTCCGTGACGTGGTGAGTGAGCCGCAGCCGAGACCTCCGGACGATGAACGGCACTGCCCTGTCGTCCGCGAAGCAGAGGAACGCTGTATGCCTGATGAGACGCTTCACCTGCCTCTGATCCATAGCGTGCTGGAGCGCGAGAAGGACACCCCCGGTGCCCTGCTGCCGATCCTCCACGCCATCCAGGAAGGCGCCGGGTACATCCCCGACGTCGCCATTCCCGAAATCGCCCACGCCCTGAACCTCAGCCTGGCCGAGGTGCGCGGCGTGATCAGCTTCTACCACGACTTCCGCACCACCCCGCCGGCACGCCATACCCTGCGCCTCTGCCGCGCCGAGTCCTGCCAGAGCAGGGGCGCCGAACAACTGGCCGCGCAACTGCGCGAAGAGCTGGACCTGGACGACCACGGCACCAGCGCCGATGGGCAGATCAGCCTGCGGCCTGTTTATTGCCTGGGCGCCTGCGCCTGCTCGCCGGCCCTGGAGCTGGATGGCCGCCTGCATGCGCGACTGACCCCTGAGCGCCTGAGCGCGCTGGTTAAGGGCTGCCTGGAGGACGGTTCATGCTGACGCTGTGCATCCCCTGTGATTCCGTCGCCCGCGCCGTCGGCGCCGACGACCTGGCCACGGCCCTCGCCCGCGAAGCGGGGCAACGCAAGCTGCCGCTGGAAATCAAACGCACCAGTTCCCGTGGCCTCTACTGGCTGGAACCGTTGCTGGAGCTGGAAAGCGCCGAAGGTCGCCTGGGTTTCGGCCCGGTTGCGCCGGAGGACGTGCCCTCCCTGCTGGACGCCCTGCAAGGCGATGCCAGCAGCCATCCGCTGGCCCTGGGGCCGGTGGAGGAGCTGCCCTACCTGAAGAGCCAGCAACGCCTGCTCTTCGCCCGCGCCGGCATCACCCGGCCGCTGTCCCTGGACGACTATCGTGCCCACGGCGGCTTCGAAGGGCTGGCCCGCGCGATTGGTTTGAGCGGCGATGACATCGTCACCGCCGTGCTGGATTCCGGCCTGCGTGGCCGGGGCGGCGCGGCCTTCCCGGCAGGCATCAAGTGGCGCACCGTGCGCGGCGCCGCCGCCGCGCAGAAGTACGTGGTGTGCAACGCCGATGAAGGCGACTCCGGCACCTTCGCCGACCGCATGCTGATGGAAGGCGACCCCTTCCTGCTGATCGAGGGCATGGCCATCGCCGGCCTCGCCGTCGGCGCCACCCTGGGCTACATCTACGTGCGCTCGGAGTACCCCCAGTCGGTGGACAACCTGCGCGCGGCCATCGGAATCGCCCGTGAGGCCGGTTACCTCGGCGCCAACGTCGGTGGCAGTGGCCGGGCTTTCGACCTCGACGTACGTGTCGGCGCCGGAGCCTATATCTGCGGCGAGGAAACCGCCCTGCTGGATTCGCTGGAAGGCAAGCGCGGCGTGGTCCGGGCCAAGCCGCCGCTGCCGGCGCTGCAAGGCCTGTTCGGCCTGCCGACGCTGGTGCACAACGTACTCACCCTGGCCTCGGTGCCGGTCATCCTGGCCCGTGGCGCGCAGTTCTACCGCGATTTCGGCATGGGCCGCTCGCTGGGCACCATGCCCTTCCAGCTCGCCGGCAATATCCGCCATGGCGGACTGGTGGAACGTGCCTTCGGCTTGACCCTGCGCGAGCTGGTGGAAGGCTACGGTGGTGGCACCGCCAGTGGCCGGCCGCTGAAGGCCGCCCAGGTGGGTGGTCCGCTGGGAGCCTGGGTGCCGCCATCGCAATTCGATACGCCGCTGGATTACGAGGCCTTCGCCGCCATGGGCGCGATGCTCGGCCACGGCGGCGTGGTGGTCGCCGATGACACCCTGGACATGGCCCACATGGCCCGCTTCGCCCTGCAGTTCTGCGCAGAGGAATCCTGCGGCAAGTGCACACCCTGCCGCATCGGCTCGACCCGTGGCGTGGAAGTGGTGGATCGCCTCATCGCCGCTACCGATATCACCGCCCGCGAGGAGCAGGCGCTGCTGCTCAAGGACCTCTGCGACACCATGACGTATGGCTCGCTCTGCGCCCTGGGTGGCATGACTGCCTTCCCGGTGACCAGCGCCCTCAAGCATTTCCCCGCCGACTTCGGTCTGGAGACCTCGGAGGCCGACCAATGATCACTATCTTCGACCCCGCCAGCGACATCGATCTCGGCACACCGGCCCGCGAAAGCGACGTGCAGGTCAGCCTGACCATCGACGGCCGCGAGATCAGCGTGCCCGCCGGCACCTCGGTGATGCGCGCCGCGGCGCTGCTCGGCACCACCATTCCCAAACTCTGCGCCACCGACAGCCTGGAAGCCTTCGGTTCCTGCCGCATGTGCCTGGTGGAAATCGACGGCATGCGCGGCTATCCGGCCTCCTGCACCACGCCGGTGACCGAAGGCATGGTGGTTCACACCCAGACGCCCAAGCTTGCCACCCTGCGGCGCAACGTCATGGAGCTGTACATCTCCGACCACCCGCTGGACTGCCTGACCTGCTCGGCCAACGGCAATTGCGAGCTGCAGACCGTCGCCGGCCAGGTGGGCCTGCGCGAGGTGCGCTACGGCTACGACGGAGCCAACCACCTGGATGAGCAGAAAGACGTCTCCAACCCCTACTTCGAATACGACCCGAGCAAGTGCATCGTCTGCAACCGCTGCGTACGCGCCTGTGAGGAAACCCAGGGCACCTTCGCCCTGACCATCAGCGGACGCGGCTTCGAATCCCGCGTAGCGGCGGCCGGTGGCGAGAACTTCCTCGACTCCGAATGCGTATCCTGCGGCGCCTGCGTGCAGGCCTGCCCGACCGCCACCCTGATGGAAAAGAGCGTCGTGGAGATGGGCCAGCCGGAGCGCAGCGTCATCACCACCTGCGCTTATTGCGGCGTGGGCTGCTCCTTCCGTGCCGAGATGAAGGGCGACCAGCTGGTGCGCATGGTCCCGGACAAGAACGGCCAGGCCAACCACGGCCACTCCTGCGTCAAGGGCCGCTTCGCCTGGGGCTACGCCACCCACCCGGACCGCATCACCAAGCCGATGATCCGCAAGCACATCAACGATCCCTGGCAGGAAGTCAGCTGGGAAGAAGCGGTGAACTACGCGGCCGGGGAATTCCGTCGCATCCAGCTCAAGTACGGGCGTGATTCCATCGGCGGTATCACCTCCAGCCGCTGCACCAACGAAGAGACCTACCTGGTGCAGAAGCTGGTACGCGCCGGCTTCGGCAACAACAACGTCGATACCTGCGCGCGGGTCTGCCATTCGCCGACCGGTTACGGCCTCAAGCAGACCCTGGGCGAGTCCGCCGGCACCCAGAGCTTCGACTCGGTGATGCAGGCCGATGTGGTGCTGGTGATCGGCGCCAACCCCACCGACGCCCACCCGGTGTTCGGCTCCCAGCTCAAGCGCCGCCTGCGCGAGGGCGCGCGGTTGATCGTCATCGACCCGCGCCGTATCGACCTGGTGGACTCGCCCCACGCCCGCGCCGAACTGCACCTGGCGCTGCGTCCGGGCACCAACGTGGCCATGCTCAACGCCCTGGCCCATGTGATCGTCACTGAAGGTCTGGTCAACCAGCCGTTCGTCGACGCCCGCTGCGAAGCGACTGACTTCGCCCGCTGGCGCGATTTCGTCAGCAAACCGGAAAACTCCCCCGAAGCCATGGGGCCGATCTGCGGCGTGTCGCCCGACGACATCCGTGCCGCCGCACGGCTCTATGCCACCGGCGGCAACGCGGCCATCTACTACGGACTGGGCGTGACTGAACACAGCCAGGGCAGCACCTCGGTCATGGGGATCGCCAACCTCGCCATGGCGACCGGCAACATCGGCCGCGAGGGCGTCGGAGTGAATCCGCTGCGCGGGCAGAACAACGTGCAAGGCTCCTGCGACATGGGCTCCTTCCCCCACGAGCTGCCCGGTTATCGCCACGTGTCCAACGACGCGGTGCGCCACCAGTTCGAACAGGCCTGGGGCGTGACCCTGCAGCCCGATCCCGGCCTGCGCATTCCCAATATGTTCGAGGCGGCGCTCGGCGGCACCTTCAAGGCGCTCTACTGCCAGGGCGAGGACATCGCCCAGAGCGACCCCAACACCCAGCACGTCACCGCCGCCCTGTCGGCCATGGAGTGCGTGGTGGTGCAGGACATCTTCCTCAACGAGACCGCCAAGTTCGCCCACGTCTTCCTGCCGGGCAGTTCCTTCCTGGAGAAGGACGGCACCTTCACCAACGCCGAGCGGCGCATCTCCCGCGTGCGCAAGGTGATGGACCCGCTGGGCGGCAAGGCCGACTGGGAAGCGACCCAGCTGCTGGCCAACGCCCTCGGCTACAAGATGGACTACAAGCACCCGTCCCAGATCATGGACGAGATCGCCAGCCTGACTCCCACCTTCACCCGCGTCAGCTATGCCGAGCTGGATCGTCACGGCAGCCTGCAATGGCCCTGCAACGACGCCGCGCCGGATGGCACCCCGACCATGCACATCGAGGAATTCGTGCGCGGCAAGGGGCGCTTCATGCTCACCGGCTACGTGCCCACCGACGAGAAGGTCAATAGCCGCTATCCGCTGTTGCTGACCACCGGCCGCATCCTCAGCCAGTACAACGTCGGCGCCCAGACCCGGCGCACCGACAACGTCGCCTGGCATGAAGAGGACCGCCTGGAGATTCACCCCACCGACGCCGAAAGCCGTGGCATCCGTGAAGGTGACTGGGTCGGCGTGGGCAGTCGCGCCGGCCAGACGGTGCTGCGTGCCAAGGTCAGCGAACGGGTGGCGCCGGGGGTGGTGTACACCACCTTCCACTTCCCCGAATCGGGGGCCAACGTGATCACCACCGACAACTCCGACTGGGCCACCAACTGCCCGGAATACAAGGTGACGGCGGTGGAGGTGACGCGGGTCTACCAGCCCTCCGAATGGCAGAAACGCTATCAAGAGTTCAGTGACGAACAGCGGCGCCTGCTCAAGGATCGCCGCAGGACCGAAAAAGTCGAGGTACGCCGATGAGCACCGACAACCTGATCAAGATGGCCAACCAGATCGCCCAGTTCTTCGCCTCCGAACCGGACAAGGAGCAAGCGGTGAAAGGGGTGCGTACGCACCTGCAGAGCTTCTGGACACCGGCCATGCGCATCGAACTGATGGCCTGGCAGGTGGAGCACCATGGCGAATGTCTGCACCCCCTGGTGCAGCAGGCCCTGGCGGAGCAGGGGAGGGCTGTGTAGCCCACCGTGGGGGCTTTTCTCTCTTGTGGGGGCGATTTCATTCGCCAAGGGCAGCACAGCTGCCCCTTACAAGGCTTCAGGGCAGACCTGCGGCCTGCTCGGCGAATGAATTCGCCCCTACAACAAGCCATTGCCCGTACAAGTGCACAAGCGCTCGGCTGAGCTTTGTGGTAGCGATTTCAATCGCGATTGCAGGCCGAAGGCCTGCCTCAGGCGCGTACCTTGGGCCGCTAAGCGGCTTTTCGCGAATGAATTCGCTCCCACAGGTTCTTGGTTCACCCTATCTGGCGAGCAGTTCCTGATCCGGATGCTCATGCCGGTCCTGGCTCGGGCAGGTGGCGAAGCGTGCGCGGTAGGCACGGGAGAAATAAGACGACGATTCGAAACCGCAGGCCAGGGCGACTTCCAGAATGCTCATTCCGGTCTGGCGCAACAGCTGGCGGGCCTTGTCCAGGCGCAGGCCGAGGTAGAAGTTCGACGGCGTCTCCTTCAGGTGAAGACGGAACAGGCGCTCCAGCTGGCGCGGGGTGACGCTTACCTTCTCGGCCAGCTCTCGGGAGCTCAGGGGCGATTCGCTGTGTCGCTCCATTTCGCCGATCACCTGCACCACCTTCTTGTTATGCACGTGGAAGCGGCTGGCGATCTGCATGCGCTGATGGTCTTGCTGGGTGCGGATGCGGCCCAGCACGAACTGCTCTGACACCTGGAGTGCCAGGGCCTCGCCGTGGCTGCGGGCGATCAGGGTGAGCATCAGGTCGAGGCTGGCGGTTCCCCCGGCGCTGGTAATCCGCTTGCCGTCGATCTCGAACAGTTCCTGGGTGGCGTTCAGCGCCGGGTAGCGTTCGTGGAAGGCTTCCAGGGCTTCCCAGTGCAGGGTCAGGCGTTGACGGCTGAACAGTTCGGCCTCGGCCAGGACGAAGCTGCCAGTGTCGATCCCCCCCAGCAGCAGGCCGTCGCGTTCGGCACGATTGAGCCAGTGGGCCAGGCGCGGGCCGAAGCTGGCGAGCGGCTCGAAACCGGCCACCACGAACAGGCAGTCGCCTTCGGGCGCTGAGTCCAGCCCGCCGTCCACGTTCAACGACATGGCATTGCTCCCCGGCACCGGGCCGCCGTCCAGGCTCAGCAGTCGCCAGCGGTAGAGCTCACCACGAAAGCGATTGGCCACCCGCAGGGGCTCGACCGCCGACATCAGGCCGATCATGGAAAAACCCGGCAGCAGGAGGAAGCTGAAGGTCTGGGGCATGGCCGCTTTCCGCGAAGGGGATAAGGCACTAAAAAACACTACGCAGCCGGGTGCAAGAAAGGTAGTCGTTCCTGTTCAACAGGTAGTCGTTTTAGTTCGATTTGCGGGATTGGGCGCTGAGTAATTTGTCTCCATCGGGTTGTAGTGGCGCCCGAAAACGGATGGAGTCGCCGGTCATTCCGGACCCCCGGCTCCTGCACAACAAATACAAACCGTATGGCCGCAAGGGGAGCATCAATGAAACGTCTCACCGCATTCGCTGGTTGCTGTCTGTTCGCCCTCTCCACCACCGCCGCATTCGCCGCCGAAGACGCCAGTTGCCAGAAAATCCGCGTAGGCGTGGTCGGCTGGACCGATGTAGTCGCCACCACCGCCGTCGCCAACGAACTGCTCGGTAGCCTGGGGTACCAGACCACCCAGACCCAGGCTTCGCAGCAGATCATTTTCGCCGGCATCCAGAAGAAGCAGATCGATGTCTTCCTCGGCTACTGGAAGCCGATCATGGACGACAACATCAAGCCGTTCCTGGCTTCCAAGTCGGTGAAAGTCGCCGCCGAGCCCTCGCTGAACGACGCCATCGCCGTGCTCGCTGTGCCCACCTACACCGCCGAACAGGGCCTGCGCACTTTCGCCGACATCGCGAAGTTCAAGGACCAGCTGGACGGCAAGATCTACGGCATCGAATCCGGCTCCGGTGCCAATACCGCGATCCAGAAGATGATCGACACCAACCAGTTCGGCCTGGGTGGCTTCAAGCTGATCGAGTCCAGCGAGGCGGCCATGCTCACCGCGGTCAAGCGTGCGGTGAAGAACAACAAGCCGGTGGTGTTCTTCGGCTGGAAACCGCACCCGATGAACATCCAGATGCCTATCACCTACCTCACCGGCAGTGAGGATGTGTTCGGCCCCAACGATGGCGCCGCCACCGTCTCCACCGTCACCGCGCCGGACTTCGCCCAGCGCTGCCCCAACGCTGATCGCCTGCTGGCCAACCTGCGCTTTACCAGCGACCAGGAAGCCCAGCTGATGCAGCCGATCATGGACCGCGAGGACCCGGCCAAGGTCGCCCGCCAGTGGCTCAAGGCCAATCCGGAAGTGGTCAAGGGCTGGCTCGCCGGGGTCACCACCTTCGACGGCAAGAACGGCGTCGAAAGCGCCTTCGCCTCGCTGAAGTAAATCAACGCAACGCCCAGTGCGCGGATTGCCCCGCGCACGGTTTCCGATCGCCTCGCAGAAGGATGAAACAACCGTGAACTACGAAGTCATCGTCACCTGTGCCGTCACCGGCGCCGGCGATACCGTCGGCAAGCACCCGGCCATTCCCGTCACTCCGAAGGAAATCGCCGCCGCTGCCATCGAAGCCGCCAAGGCCGGCGCCACCGTCGCCCACTGCCATGTGCGCGATCCGAAAACCGGCAAGCCGAGCCGTGATGTGGCCCTGTACCGTGAAGTGGTGGAGCGCATCCGCGAAAGCGATACCGACATCATCATCAACCTCACCGCTGGCATGGGGGGTGACCTGGAAATCGGCAAGGGTGAGCAGCCCCTGGAATTCGGCACCGGCACCGACCTGGTGGGGCCGCTGGAGCGCCTGGCTCATGTGGAAGAACTGCTGCCGGAAATCTGCACACTGGACTGCGGCACCCTGAACTTCGGCGATGGCGACTTCATCTACGTCTCCACCCCGGCGCAACTGCGCGCCGGCGCCAAGCGCATCACCGAGCTCGGCGTTAAGGCCGAGCTGGAAATCTTCGACACCGGCCATCTGTGGTTCGCCAAGCAGATGCTCAAGGAAGGCCTGCTGGAAGACCCGCTGATCCAGATCTGCCTGGGCATCCCGTGGGGCGCGCCGGCCGATACCACCACCATGAAGGCCATGGCCGACAACCTGCCGCCGGGCATCACCTGGGCAGGCTTCGGTATCGGCCGCTCGCAGATGCCGATGGTGGCTCAGGCCATGCTGCTGGGCGGCAACGTGCGGGTGGGGCTGGAAGACAACATCTGGCTCGACCGTGGTGTGCACGCCAGCAACGGTCAACTGGTGGAGCGAGCCATCGAGATCATCGAACGCCTCGGCGGTCGCGCCCTGAGCCCGGCAGAGGGCCGCAAGAAGATGAACCTCAAGCCCAGAGGCTGAGCCCGTTTTTCTCTCCTCTCCCCCTGGGAGAGGGGTCGGGGGTGAGGGAAGCCGGAATTCACCCGGGCCTCCCTGACTCGCCCTTCATTCGCCCATCAGGAGCCACCATGTCCTTCGTTACCCAGATCAAGACCTTCGCCGCCCTCGGTAGCGGCGTCATCGGCAGCGGCTGGATCGCCCGCGCCCTGGCCCACGGCCTCGATGTCATCGCCTGGGACCCGGCACCCGGCGCCGAAGCCGCCTTGCGTGCGCGTATCGCCAATGCCTGGCCGGCGCTGCAGAAGCAGGGCCTGGCCCCCGGCGCGTCCCAGGACCGCCTGCGCTTCGTCGCGACCATCGAAGAGTGCGTGCGGGATGCCGACTTCATCCAGGAAAGCGCGCCGGAACGCCTCGACCTCAAGCTCGACCTGCACGCGAAGATCAGTGCGGCGGCGCGCCCGGATGTGATCATCGGCTCCAGCACTTCGGGCCTCTTGCCCAGCGAGTTCTACGCCGACGCCGTGCACCCTGAACGCTGCGTGGTCGGCCACCCCTTCAACCCGGTCTACCTGCTGCCACTGGTGGAAGTGGTGGGCGGCGAGAAGACCGCGCCTGAGGCTGTGCAGGCCGCCATCGAGATCTACACCGCGCTGGGCATGCGTCCGCTGCATGTGCGCAAGGAAGTGCCAGGCTTCATTGCCGACCGCCTGCTCGAGGCGCTCTGGCGCGAGGCGCTGCACCTGGTCAACGACGGGGTGGCCAGTACCGGCGAGATCGATGACGCCATCCGTTTCGGTGCCGGTCTGCGCTGGTCCTTCATGGGCACCTTCCTGACCTACACCCTGGCGGGCGGCAATGCCGGCATGCGCCACTTCATGGCCCAGTTCGGCCCGGCGCTGCAATTGCCCTGGACCTACCTGCCGGCACCGGAATTGACCGATACCCTGATCGACCGGGTAGTGGAAGGCACCTCCGAGCAGCAGGGTTCACGTAGCATTGCCGAGCTGGAACGCTACCGTGACGACTGCCTGCTGGCGGTACTCGGCGCCATCAAGGAAACCAAGGCCAGCCACGGCTTCGCCTTCGCCGAATGACCTTGTCGTTGGGCCTCGCTTCGACCGCTGCCAGCCTGCCTGATGCCCTGTAGGTTGGCGCTGAACCAGCGAAGCCCAACATTTCTTATCGGAGCCCTTCATGCCCATTGCGTTGACCACCTACCGCACTGCCGTCCTTCCCGACTGGGTGGACTACAACGGCCATCTGCGGGACGCGTTCTACCTGCTGATCTTCAGCTACGCCACCGATGCCCTGATGGACGAGATCGGCCTCGATGAGGGCGGTCGTGCCGAAACCGGCCACACGCTGTTCACCCTGGAATGCCACCTCAAGTACCTGGCGGAAGTGAAGCTGGGCGCTGAAGTGGAAGTGCGCACCCAACTGCTCGCCCACGACGCCAAGCGGCTGCATATCCACCATGGGCTTTACCTGGCGGGCGGGGAGGAATTGCTGGCGGCCAGCGAGCAGATGTTGATGAACGTGGATGCCGAGACGTCGCGTTCGGCGGCCTTTGCCTTGTCGGTGGGTGAGAAGGTCGAGGCGATTGCGGCAGCTCATCGCGAGCTGCCGCGGCCACGTCACGTAGGGTGTGTGATCGGTTTGCCGCCGCCTCGCTGAGGCTGCGGCTTCCGGAAGGGCATGATGCTCAGGGAGTGGGCACCACGTAGCGGCGGGCGAAGTCGATCAGGTCGACCTGGTTGCGGGTCTTGAGCTTGTCCATCAGGCGGGACTTGTAAGTGCTGACAGTCTTGTGACTGATGAACAGTTGCTTGGCGATTTCCTGGTTGTTCTTGCCATTGGCCAGGTTCTGCAGGACTGCCAGTTCCCGGTCGGAGAGGCTGTCCAGCAGGTGGTTGTCGCTGCATTGTCCTGGCTGCGAGGCGTCCGGCAGGTGCACCGTGCTGGGGAACAGGCTGTAGCCGGAGAGCACCGAACGCACGGCGGAGATCAGGCTGAACGCCTGCTCCTGCTTGGACAGGTAGCCCGTGGCGCCGGCCTGCAGGCAGCGGTTGGCGTAGAGCGAGGCCGGCAGCGAGGTGAGCACCAGCAACTTCACGTTGGCGTCCATGGCGCTGAGTCGCCCCAGGACTTCGAGGCCGTCGAGTTTGGGAATGGCGATGTCCAGGATGACCAGATCGGGCCGCAGCGACCGGGCCATGCTGAGGCCTTCGACGCCGCTTTCCGTTTCGCCGACGACCTCGTAGTCCTCGCGTTCCAGCAGTACGCGAGTGGCAAAGCGGAGCATGGGCTGGTTGTCAATCAGCAATACCTTGTTCATCCGTCGGTTCTCCTCGTCAGGCTTCCCAATGAATTCGGACGGCGCGCGGCCTTCTGAAAGATGCCGTTGGGAGCTCGGGTTGATCGAAGTTCGCTGGGTGCGCCTGCCCGATGGGGCAGGTTGTCCAACGCGTTTGGATGTGAAGGAAGTCAAGTTGGCCCGCTCTGAAAACTTCTTCAGAATTAAGCCAATTGTCCTTCGGACTACTCCAAATTCTGCGTACCAACTTTCAACAAGTTTGAAAGCCGATGCTCCGTCAATCGGTAAGAATCGAAACAATCAGTAGGTCCGCAGGGCCGGAAGTATATTGTTGGTTTTCCTTCTGAGCGGTCGTTTAGGAACTTTCCTACAGACCATGTAGGCGGGCCTCTCGCTCGCAACGCAGACGCCACAAAAGACTTCCCCTTCGACTAAGGTTCTGATCGTTGAATTCACCCAGGCAGGCCGGCCAGTTGCGCATTCCTTCTTTCCTCAGATCGTCTGTACGGCGGCTCTGGCTCCTGTGCTGGATGGCCTTGATTGGCACGGGCGCCCATGCTGCCGAGGATATTCATCGCCTGGTCCTTTCCAGCCAACTGGTGGTCGACCAGCAGGACCTCGCCATCAGCGAGGACGACTGGTACTGGCTGCGGCAGAAGCGCGAGCTGGTGCTGGGCGTCGCCGCCGATGGCACGGTCCCCATGGAGATCATCCAGCGCGATGGCAGCTACGAGGGCATCGCGGCCGACACGCTTGCCCTGATGAGTCAGTGGCTCGGCATGCAGATCAGGCTGCGGCAGTACCCCGACCGCCCTGCGTTGCTGCGTGCCCTGGCCACCGGGGAGATCGATCTCTTCGTCGGCGATGGGCAGGACGGCAGGGGTGCCCCGGTGACGCGCAGCCAGGCGTTTGCTACCGACCGCCTCGCTCTGTTCCGCCGCTACGACGACCATCGCGTCCTGCCGCAGGACCTCGACGGGCTGCGTGTCGCCCGGGTACCCAGGCATGACCAGGCGCTCGGCCAGCGCTACCCCGGCGCGCAGCAGGTGGTGGCCTCGTCCGTGGACGACGCCATGGCCAAGGTCGCCTTCGGCCAGGCCGACCTGCTGCTCGGTGAGCTGCTGCCGGTCTACTTCCAGCTGAATCGCAGCTTCTACGGAATGCTCAAATTCGATCGTTTCATCGACCAGCCCGATGTCGGCATCGCCTTCCTCATGCGCGAGGGCGATCAGCGCCTGCTGCGAGGGATCGATGCCGCCTTGCGCGCCATCGGACCCTCGCAACTGGATGAGGTCGCGCGACGCTGGGTGGGCAGTGGAATGACACCGGTCAGCGAGCGGCTACCACTGTCGGCAGAGGAACAGCGTTGGGTGGAACGCCATCCGCTGGTGCGCCTGGTCGTCGACGACGACATGGCGCCATTCGCGTTCTTCGACGATGACGGGCAGTTCCGCGGCATCGTCGCCGACCTGCTGGAAACTGCGTCCCTGCGGACCGGGCTGCGCTTCGAGGCGGTCAGCCGGGCCGGTGGTTTCGCCAGGCAGATCGACAGCCTCCTGGAGGGCGAGGCGGACCTCGCCATCCTTTCGGCGAGCAAGGAGCGAGAGGCACAGCTGCGCTTCACCCGCCCGATCTCCACGGTGCCCTTCGCGCTGGTGGTCCGCGCCGGCCAGGACGGCGAGGACGTGGCACTTGTGGGGAACGGGGCGGGACAGAGCCTGGCGTTGGGCAAGGGCAACGTGGCCCGCGCCGAGATCAAGGCGGCCTACCCGGCGCTCGAATTGGCCGATACCGGCTCCTACCTGGACGCAATGAACCTGGTTGCGGACGGTCGCGCCGACAGCGCGCTGGTGCCGGTCACCACGGCGCGCTACTACATCACGCGGCTGTTCCAGGGGCGCCTGGCGATCAGGGGGCTGGTCGGGCTCGAGCCGGTCACCGCCAACTTCGCCGTTCGCCGTGCCGATACCGAACTCCACGCGATCCTCGAAAAGACCCTGGCCAGCCTCGGGCCGGACCAGCTCAACGCCATCTCCAACAGCTGGCGGGGCAGTCCGGGGATGAGCCCGCAGACCTGGCGTGACTACGGCACCCTGATCCAGCGCATCGTCATCGGTGCCGGGTTGTTGCTGCTGCTGGTGCTGGCCTGGGTCTTCCACCAGCGCCGCGAGGTGCGCCGCCGCCGGGCCACGGAACGCCAGTTGAACGACGAACTGCGTTTCATCGAGACCCTGATCGACAGCATGCCGCCACCGCTCTATGTCCGAGACGCCGGGGGCCGCCTGCTGTCCTGCAATCGCAGCTACCTGTCCGCCATCGGCCTGCCGCTGGAGAACGTGCGTGGGCGCACGGTTACGGAGCTGCCTCCGGAATTCTTCGAGTCGGCGCCGGAGTTCCAGCAGCTCTATAGTCAGGCCATGACGGAAGGGCAGATGCTGCAGGGCGTAAGAACCGTGCAGACAGGTGGGCAGACCCGGTGGATCGACCATTGGGTCCATCCCTTCCAGGATTCCACCGGCGCCGTGAAGGGCGTGATCTGCGGCTGGCTCGACGTCACCGGACACCGCCAGCTGGTGCAGGAGCTGGAGGCCGCGAAGAACCTGGCCGATGAGGCGAGCCGTGCCAAGACCACCTTCCTCGCGACCATGAGCCACGAGATCCGTACGCCGATGAACGCGGTGATCGGCATTCTCGAACTGGCGCTCAAGCGCGCCGGGGACCAGCCCGTCGACCGCTCCAGCATCGAAGTCGCCTACGGTTCGGCGCGCAGCCTGCTGGTACTGATCGGCGACATCCTCGATATCGCCCGGATCGAATCGGGGCGGCTCAGCCTGGCCCCCCAGAGGGCCAACCTGCGGGACCTGGTGGAGTCGGTCGCGAGGGTGTTCGACGGCCTGGCGCGGCAGAAGGGCCTGAACCTGGTGCTGGATATCGACTCCAGCATCCAGGGTGACGTGCTGGTGGACAGCATGCGCTTCAAGCAGATCCTTTCGAACCTGGTCAGCAATGCCATCAAGTTCACCCGCGAGGGCAGCGTTCGCCTGCAGATCGAGGGCGAAGCGTCCGAGCCCGGACTGCTGCGGGTGAGCTTCTGCGTCGAGGACACCGGCATCGGCATCTCCGAGGAGGACCAGCGCCGCTTGTTCCGCCCCTTTGCCCAGGTCGAGCGGGGTTATCACCAGACGGAAGGGGCGGGGCTGGGGTTGGTCATCTGCCGTTCTCTCTGCGAAATGATGGGAGGCCGTATGACGCTGACCAGTGCGCCGGGCCGGGGTACGCGGGTGGACGTGGAGCTGCGGCTGCATCGCCTCGACCCTGTAGCGGAACCTGTCGCCGGCGCGGCGGCGGTCGCGGTGGAACGGCGCAGGCTGCGGGTGCTGGTGGTGGACGATCATCCGGTGAACCGGCAGATCCTCGCCCAGCAGCTCGGTTTCCTCGGCCACGAGGTGGTCGAGGCGGAGAACGGCGTCGATGCCCTGGCGTTCTGGCGCGCTGGGCACTTCGACGTCGTCGCCACCGATTGCCACATGCCACGCATGAGCGGCGCCGACCTCGCGCGGGCCATTCGTGACGGCGAGCGCGATGCTCAGGGGACGCCGACGCTGATTCTCGGCCTGACCGCCGATGCCCAGCAGGAGGAAGTCGAACGCAGCATCCGCGCGGGAATGGACGATTGCCTGATCAAGCCCATCGGGCTCGATCTGCTGGAGGAAAAGCTGCGTGCTGCAAAAGGGGGAGTGCCGGCAGCCGAGGTAGCCGCAAGTCCGCCGGCGCCGTTCGCTGCAGGGGTGTCAGGGTTGTTCGACCTCGCGCCGCTGGCGCCGTTGACGGGGGGCGATCCCGGCCTGATCCACAACCTGCTGAAAGAACTTCTGGAGACCAATCGCCGCGATCTGCAGCCCCTGGCTGAACTCGCCGAGCAGGGCGATGCACATGGCCTGTCCGAGCTCGCCCACCGGCTCAAGGGCGCCGCACGGGTCATCCGGGCCGAACCCTTGATCGCCGCCTGCGCGGACCTTGAACAGGCGTGCAAAGCGCCTGTGCCGGAACCATCGGACCTGCGCGCTACCGCGGGCGAGCTACGTCTGGCGCTGCTGGAACTGGAGCAGGCACTGATGGCGCGGATGGCCTCCGACGATCAGTGAGACTCGGGCCTGAGCTTGCGGGTCAGCAGGGCAAGGAAACTGCCGCGGTCCTGTGGGCGGGCGAAGAGGAAACCCTGGGCCACCTGGCAGCCGAGGGTCAGCAACTGGTCGCGTTGTTCGGGGGTTTCCACGCCTTCCACCACCAGCGTCATGTCCATCGATTCGGCCAGGGCAACGGCGCTGCTGATGATGGCGCCGCTGCGCGGCTGGTTCATCAGCTTGCGAACGAAGCTGGTGTCCAATTTGACCTGGCTGAACGGCAATTCGCAGAGGCGGTCCAGCGACGAGTAGCCGGCTCCGAAGTCATCCATGGCCAGTCCGCAGCCCAGCAGGCGCAACCGCACCAGGCATTCCAGGCTCGCCGCGGGGGCTTCCAGCAAACCTGTTTCGGTCAGCTCGAAGGTCAGGCCTTCCCCGGGAAGGCCTGCTTCCGTCAGAGCCTTGCCAATACGCTCGACCAGGCCCTGGTCGCTCAGTTGCCGGGGCTGGAGGTTGAATGCCAGGTTCACGCGTCGTCCGGTGCGGGCGACGTCCCGTTGCAGCGCGAGCCCCTGGGCGAAGAGCTGCCAGAACAGCCGGTCGATCAGGTCGTGGGCTTCCATGGTCGGCAGGAACTGCGACGGGGCCAGCACGCCGCGCTGCGGATGACGCCAACGCGCCAGGACCTCGGCTCCATGCAAGGTCTCATTGCCAAGGTGGAATTTGGGTTGGAACCAGGCTTCGAACTCGCCCTGGTCCAGGCCACGGAGAATGTCCTCCAGCGTGGGTGAGTCCGGCGTCTGCCGAGGCATGGCTGCTGCGGCCGATTCCGCCGTGTGGCGCGCGATCAGTGCTGCGGCGCGGTCCAGGTCGAACGGCTTGCCCAGGTCGCCGAGAAATTGCAGGCCCAGGCTGCGGGTCAAGGCGCTGATGGCCTGGCGTACTTCGGCATCCACCTCGCTGCTGAGGATTACCGAGCGGACGACGCCCGCCTCGCTCGCATGACGCAGGAAGGCTGCGCCATCCATGCCGGTCATGCGCAGGTCGCACAACACGATGTCCACGCCGCCACAGGCTTCCAGGCGGGCCAGTGCCTCGGCGCCGTCCGCCGCTTCATGGATGCGTTCGAGCCCCAACTGGCGCAGGGCGGTGACTGCGATCAGGCGCTGGAACGGTTCGTCTTCCAGAACCAGAATGCGTAAGTTCTTCATGCGGGGCTCGACAGGGGTTGGGATACCGGCCAAGTTACTGGCGAAGAAGTGGTTGCATCTAGGCGGCGCTTCCTATGGGGTTGTAGGAAAATTCACCGATGACCTGAACGGGTCACCAACGGACACAGCGTCACGGACATCCGCTCCCCTTTTGATATCGAGGTTGCAATGAGAAGTGCCCTGATCGTCGACGATCACCCGGTCATCCGCATGGCCGTCCGCATGCTGCTGGAGCGCAATGGCATGGACGTGGTCGGTGAGGCGGACAACGGCGTCGATGCCTTGCAGCTGATCCGCCAGCACGAGCCGGACATCGTCGTGCTGGACATCGGCATCCCGCGGCTGGACGGCCTCAATGTGATTTCCCGCATCCGTGCGCTCGGTCTCGACAGCCATGTGCTGGTTCTGACCTCGCAGCCGGCGGAAGGCTTCGCCCAGCGTTGCTTCCAGGCTGGCGCCAAGGGCTACGTCAGCAAGGATGAGGACCTGCAGAACCTGGTCACCGCGATCAACTCCATCGCCACCGGCTTCACCTTCTTCCCCGCCGAGACCTTCGCCGCCAATGGGCGTACCGCCTTCAGCGAGGCGGAGCTGGTGTCACGCCTGTCAAACCAGGAGTTGATGGTCCTGCAGTACCTTGCCTCCGGTCGTACCAACAAGGAAATCGGCGAACTGATGCTGCTCAGCAACAAGACCATCAGCACCTACAAGACCCGCATCCAGCAGAAGCTCAATCTCGGGTCATTGCTGGAGCTGATCGAGTTCGCCCGGCGCAACGATCTCAGCGCCCGCCAGCAGGGCTGACCGACGCACCCGCCCGGGGTGCGGCCAGCTTGCCGTGCGCAAGCCATGAACACAGTATGTGTTTTTTCTCTATCGAGGCCGTCCCTCGAATTTGCCTACCATCAATAAGAAATCTCCTACAAGGCACGTTGGGCGCAGCCTCCATCCATGGAAAGGGTGCGTCGCTATCATGGCGGCGCCATCACGAAGCGGGGGTGTCCTCCTCTTTGGCTGGCTAATGACCCCCTGGATTCTGGTTCTGGCTCTTACCAGTCCAATGCAATAGGCGCGGAGAACCAGGCGCTGCCAACGGAGAGAAAATGAAGAAGATCGCTTCCACTTGTATCGCTGTGCTGGGGCTCGGCGTGGGCGGAATGGCATCCGCAATCGACGGCACCATTTCCATCACCGGTGAAGTTTCCGGCAAGACCTGCAAAATTTCCGGCGGCAGCGGCGACCAGACCGTGACGCTGGTGCCGGTGTCCCAGTCCTCACTTGGCGCCGGTGCCACCTCCGGCTTCAAGCCGTTCTCGATTTCGGTTGATAGCTGCACCGCAGGCACCAAGATCGTGGCCCATTTCGAGCCCGGCCCGACGGTCAACCACGAGACCGGCAACCTGGTGAACCAGGCCGCCGGTGGCTCCAACGTCGAAGTGCAGATATTGACCAAGGACCAGAAGCCGATCCACCTGGTCAACGGCACCAACAACCAGGAAGTCATTGCCACCGGCGAGTCCGGCAAAGCAACCGGAACCCTCGAGTTCCTGGCGGCGTACAAGGCGCCGGACAGCGCAGCGGCCACTCCGGGTGCGGTCAGCACCTCCGTCCAGTACACCATGTCCTACGAGTGATCGAACGTTGTCGCCCGGCAGAAATGCCGGGCGGCCGCGCGTTGCCGGTACCCGCCAATGTCCTTACGTACTTCAATCCTGAGCCGGTTCCTCATGCTTGCCGCCGCCCTGGTGTCCGTGGGCGCACAAGCGGGCATAGTGGTCAATGGCACCCGCTTCATCTATCCCGCCAAGCAGCAGGAAATCGGTGTGCGCATAAGCAATGACGGCACACTGCCCTCGCTGGTGCAGGTCTGGGTGGATCGCGGTGATCCCGATACCCGCCCGGAAGACGCCGAAGCGCCATTCCTGCTTACACCCCCGATATTCCGCGTCGACCCGAACCAGGGGCAGAGCGTGCGCCTGGCCTTCACCGGCGAGTCCTTGCCTGGTGATCGCGAGTCGTTGTTCTGGCTCAACCTGCTGGACATACCACCGGTTCCCGCCGATGCCGGAAACGTCATGCAGTTCGCGATCCGTACCCGGTTGAAGCTCTTTTACCGTCCTGAGGGCCTTTCCGGTAGGGCCGATCAGGCCGCCACCGGCATGCGCTGGCAACTGGCGAAGACCGAGCGTGGGCACGTCCTTCGTGCAACCAACCCCAGCCCCTTCCACATCTCCTTCAGCGAGCTGGGCGTGAAGTCCGGAGGGCGCGAGTACAAGACCGAGGGAGGGATGGTACGGCCCTTCGGCAGCCAGGACTTTCCCTTCTCCGGGGCAGTGGCGCCGCCTGCTTCTGGAACCGTGATCCTGCACTGGATCAATGACTACGGGGCACCTATCCGCGAGGAAGCGCGCCTGCAGCTCTAGACCAAGGGTCGCAGGCGCGGGTTCCTCGGCTCCGCCAACACGATCTGCCCCAGGGCATCGCTTTCAGCGGTGCGAGGTATACCTATGACTTTGCCTTTTGACAGACATGCCGGTCACCGCACGCGTGCTCAGGCATCCGACCAGGGGTGCCGCTCGGGCTTCGAGCTCAAGCTGCTGGCGCTCGTCATAGCGATCGAGGCCCTGGGCAGCACCTGGCGTGCGTCGGTGGCCGCCCCGCTGCAGGAAGCGCCGCGATACGCAGCCTTCAACCCGGATTTCCTCGGCAACGGTGCCCGCGAAACCGTCGACCTCACTCGCTTCGAGCGAGGCAACCACCTGCCCTCTGGTACCTACCGGCTGGACATCTACGTGAACCAGCGCTGGACGGGACGGCAGCCCCTGCGCCTGCTGGAGGACGAGAAAGCGCCACAAGGGGTTCGCTATTGCTTTCGCGCGGACCAGCTGGGCGCTCTTGGCATCGACCTTGACAAGCTTTCCGATCCGGATGCTGCGCGGCGGCTGATCGAGTCTTCCGAATGCATCGAGCTGTCTCAGCTGGTGTCCGAGTCTCGGGTCGAGGTGCAGCTCTCGGAACTGACTGCCCACGTCAGCATCCCCCAGGCCTACCTCGGACGCGAGGCGCGTGGGCAGGTGGACCCTCGTGACTGGGATTCGGGGGTGACCGCTGCCTTCATTGGCTACAACACCAGCCTCTATCGAAACAGGACAGACGGCCGGGACTCCGAACAGCTCAGCATCGGCCTCAACAACGGCGTCAACCTCGGCGAGTGGCGGCTGCGCTCCAATGGCTACTACAACCGTTCGCGGCAGGACGGTGCGCCCAGCCGCAGTCACTACAGCAACGCCAGCACCTATGCCCAGCGCGACCTCACCGGCCTGCGATCGCAGCTGACCGTCGGTGACTACTACACCCCCGGGGACCTGTTCGACAGCGTGCCTTTCCGTGGGGTGCAGGTCGGCTCCGACGACCGCATGCTGCCGGAATCGCTGCGCGGCTTCGCCCCGGTGATCCATGGCACGGCGGAGACCAACGCCAAGGTCACCGTGCGCCAGGGATCGGCGGTGTTGTACGAGACCACGGTAGCGCCGGGGCCCTTTGCCATCGACGACCTCTACGACTCCGGCTACTCCGGCGATCTGGAGGTCACGGTGACCGAAGCCGACGGGCGCGAGCGCTCCTTCCAGGTGCCCTATGCCTCGGTGGCGCAACTGCTGCGCCCCGGAACTACGCGCTTCAACTTCACCGCCGGCGAGTACCGCTCCAAAGGCATGGACCGCGTGCCTAAGTTCGTCATGGGCACCTATCAGCGCGGTTTATCCAATGAACTGAGCGCCTATACCGGCAGTCTCGTGGCAGAGAAGTACATGGCCGTCCAGGGCGGCGTCGCCCTCAGCACACGCTTGGGAGCGGTCGCCCTGGACGTCACCGGTTCGCGGCTTTCCGAGTCGCCGGTCGAGGGCGACAAGGCGCCCAGGAGCGGCCAGAGCTATCGCGTGACCTACTCCAAGCTGCTGGATGCAACCCAGACCAACTTCACCGTCGCCGCCTATCGCTTCTCCAGTGAGGGTTACCTGGGGTTCAGCGAGTACGCCCAGGCCTACGGCAGCCCTGGCAGCACCCTCTATCGCCAGCGCAGCCGGTTCCAGGTGAGCGCGAACCAGCCCCTTGGCGGTGAGCGGGGCAACCTGTACATCACCGGCACCGCGCAGAACTACTGGAACTCCGGCCAGCGCAGCGACATGACCTTCCAGGCGGGCTACTCCAATGGCTTCCGCTGGGGATCCATGGGGCTCTCCGTCGGGCGCACCCGTACCAACGGAGGCTTCGAAAACCAGTACATGGTCAACCTGAGCATCCCCCTGGGCAGTAGCCCGCGAGCGCCCAGCCTGAGCACCTCGGTGAACTACGCCAGCGGCCGCAGCAACACCCAGGCGAGCCTGAGCGGTTCCCTGGGCGAGCAGTACGAGACCAGCTACAGCGTCTACGGCGCGCAGAACCGCGATCATGGCGAGCGCACCTCAAACGCCGGCGGCAACATCTATCACCGTGCCTCGGCGGCGGCGCTGAGTGCCGGCATCAGCAAGGGCACCGGTTATCGCCAGGAGAACCTGGGCGTCAGCGGCAGCCTGGTGGTCCACCCCGGCGGCATCAACTTCACCCAGGCCCAGAGCGATTCCTTTGCGGTGATCGAGGCAAAGGGCGCCCAGGGAGCCCATGTCAGCAACGACAACGGTGTGCGCATCGCCCGCAACGGCTATGCGGTGATCGGCGGGCTCGCGCCCTATCGACGCAGCCAGGTGGTGCTTGACCCGAAAGGCGTGTTCCGCAATGTCGAACTGCAATTGACGGAGCAATCCGTCACGCCTCGCCATGGTGCCGTGGTGATGCTGCGCTACCCGACCATCACCGGCGTACCGGTGCTGCTGCGCATCCTCCGCGAAGACGGGCAGATGCCGCCCCTGGGTTCGGAAGTGGTGGACGGCCAGGGCAACAGCCTGACCATGGTCGGCCAGGGCGGGCGTGCCTTCCTGCGCGGGCTGGAGCCTGCCGGCTGGCTGGATGTGCGCTGGGGGGACGGCCCCGACAAGCGATGCCGGTTCCAGTACCAGCTTCCCGAGCAAGACGCGGACGACCCGAATTACCAGCAGCTCGACGTGCGCTGCATTGCTCCAGCCGGGCGTTCCGAACTGGCATTGGCCGGTTGATCAACAGAATTCATGCGAGGCGAGTCATGACCCCAATGCCATTCACCGCTTTCCATTGCGGAAGTCCATGCGGAATGGGCCGAACAGGAACGCACATCAATCGGTTGCTGATCTTGTCGGCAATTTTGCTGGCGTTGATCTGGCCCCAGGCCGGGGCGGCATTCTGCTATGTCCCGGGGGATGGGGGCAGACTCCCGGTGTCTTTTCCACTATTCCCCAGCCCTATCGTGGTTCCCGCCGATGCGAAACCAGGTGATGAACTGGCCTACACGTCGGTCAACCCCCTGCTGCGTCTCGATAAGAACGCGGTCCCGTGGCCCGGTTACAGGAAGGAAGCCACAGTAACTGGCCAACTGGTGCCGGGGATGAGCAACGTCTATGAGACGGGGGTGCGCGGAATCGGTGTGCGATTCGAGACAACGATGAATTTGAACGGTGCTTACGGAAGCGTACCGAGGAGTGATGCGTTTTACGCGCCACCCAAAAGAGACCACCCGAACTGGATCAACGCGCGGCTGGTGGTTACCGGCCCGGTTTCAAGCGGCACCACCACCCTGTCACCTACCTTCAATCATTCCATAAGCGGTGCTTGTTCTGCGCCAGTGAGGTACTCGATAAAAGTGCCCGCCGGAATCGTTATCCAGGCACCTTCCAGTTGCGCCTGGCCGGCCAATGGCGGGGTTCCCAGCTTCAGTTTCCCTGCCAGTCTCGCCGTGCCCCGGGACAAGCCCGTCGGGACGGTGCTGGCCAGCAGAACGCTTGAGCTTGGCCTGCGCCTGGGGCTCGGCAATTACATCAAGCGCGGAACGGTCACCGGAAGGCCCGTGAGCGGGTGGAGCAGCGTCTTCGAGACGGGGGTGCCTGGAATCGGCATCAAGTTCTTCAACACCTCCTGGGTAGGCGAGACTGGCATGACGGTTATGCCAGCGACCCAGTACACAACGCAGTTCGCCCCTTTTGACGGTAGGGATCTGGTCCAGGCCGATCTGGTGGTGACGGGCCCGGTGAGCGGTGGCCGAATCACTTCGCCTCCCACCCTCAACCTGAGCATGGATGGCTGTTCCGAACCCCTGGCCTTCTCGGTCGGGGTCATCGCGGGGACCGAGATCCAGAGCCAGACCTGCTCGGTGATCTCGAAAAACCTGACACCGCGCCTGGACCCGATATCCGCCAAGGACCTGGGCGCCATTGGCGCGGAGTCGGGTAATGCGTCCTTTAGCATCGGCCTTGACTGCAGTGCTGGTGCCCGTATCCATGGCGTTTTCACTGACGTGACCAACCCCGGCAATCTAAGCACCAATCTGAGCCTCACTCCGGACTCCACCGCCAAGGGTGTCCAATTGAGGATCTTCCATGAAGGCAAGGCCATTGCCTTCGGACCGCAGTCCACCCAGGCGGGGGCGCAGAGCCAGAAGTTCCTCGCGAACTCGGTGAACGGCCGCGTGGACATCCCCTTGACCGCCCGCTACGTCCGCACCGGCACCAAGGTGACTCCGGGCTCGGTACGCGGCAACGCCGTTTTCACCCTGTCCTACCGATAGCCATTGCAGCGCGCCTGGCCGGAGCACTAGAGATAAGTGATGGTGATCACTCCGGCCTTGTTTCTTCCCTTGCGGGGAGGGACCGAAGCGAGGCTGACGGAGGAGGTGTGCTCGACTCCGGCGCAATGATTCGACACCGACATGGCGTCGGCTCCGGCCGGGCTGATGCCATTGCTTCGGCCAATATGCGACTGCCAGGTGTCCGCCGGCGTGTCGCACGGCCCCTTGTTGACGCTACCGACGAAGCGAATGATGCCGCGCGCTGACTGTGCGTCGGCAGCCTGGGGCGTTGCTGAGAAAGTAGTAAGAAGGCAGGCAGCAGCGATCAGAATCTTCTTCATGTCAGTACTCTCCATGGGAACTAGGGTCAGTAAAAATAAGGACTGTCCTATGTGCCACAGATTGGGATTCTGTTTTTTTTGTAGGAAATGAGGGCTGGTCAGAAGACGCCTCACGTTCCTCGGAAAATTCCGATGCTGGCTGTGCACGATTCGGCATTCTTCTTCAAATAGGAAATTTCCTACTCCCCCGCGGCTGGCGACCTGGCCGATCATCGATCGGTTTTGCCTTTTTCGACAGAGCGCCAATCCCGGCGGCATCTGCCTGGCGAAACGGAGGGTGCACAAAAAAAAGCCCCCGTCAGGGCCGACATCCCGACGAGGGCGAGGGTGGTCCTTGAGGGACCTCAGTGTGGGCGTTCGGACCAGGCCTTGAGCAGGCTCGAGGCCAGTCCATAGAGCGTCAGGAGGATGGCGAAGCCGAGGCATACGGACATGGCGGTTCCCCCGGCCCCACGAGGGCGACCGCAGCCGCCTCGCGGAGCTCCCTGGAAGTGTTACTCGTTGACCTGGCGCAGCTTGGTGGCCGGGGTATCGCCCAGGTTGTTGAGCATGCGTTCGCTGTACCAGTCGAGGAAGTTGATCACGCCGAACTCGTAGGTCTTGGAGTACGGGCCCGGCTGGTAGGCGGTGGAGTTGATACCGCGCTGGTTCTCTTCGGCCAGACGACGGTCCTGGTCGTTGGTGGCGTCCCAGACTTCGCGCAGGCGTGCCACGTCGTAGTCCACGCCTTCCACGGCATCCTTGTGCACCAGCCACTTGGTGGTGACCACTGTTTCCTGGGCGCTGATGGGCCACACGGTGAAGACGATCATGTGGTCGCCCATGCAGTGGTTCCAGGAGTGCGGCAGGTGCAGGATGCGCATGGAGCCCAGGTCCGGGTTCTGGATGCGGCCCATGAGTTTCTTGCAGCCCTGCTTGCCGTCCATGGTCATGGATACGGTGCCCTCGAGCAGCGGCATGCGCACGATACGGTTACGCAGGCCGAAGCTGGCGTGGGCGTAGGGGATCTTCTCTTCATCCCAGGCCTTGGTGCAGGCGGCGACCTGGTCCTTGAACGCCTGGCTGGCGCGCGGGTCGGTAACGTCGTCCCACTCAAGCAGCGTATTGAGCAGTTCCGGGTGCGAACCGTTGCAGTGGTAGCACTCGCGGTTGTTCTCGATCACCAGTTTCCAGTTGGCGGTTTCCTTGAGGGTGGTCTGCACGGCCACCTTGGTGTTCTCCATGTCGTACGGCTCCATGTAATGGGCCAGGGTGGAGAGGAAATCGTCGATGGCTGGCGGGTTTTCCGACAGGTTGATGAAGATGTAGCCGCCAGCGCTCTTCACGTGCACGGGCTTGAGACCGTATTCCTTCATGTCGAAGTCGGCACCCATCTCGGTGCCGGCGAACAGCAGGCGGCCGTCCAGTTCGTAGGTCCACTGGTGGTACGGGCACACCAGCTTGGCGACCTTGCCCTTGTCGCTGACGCACAGGCGCGAGCCACGGTGGCGGCAGACGTTGTGGAAGGCGTGGATCTGGCCCTCGCCACCACGGATGACGATGATCGGGTTGTCGCCCACCTGCAGGGTCAGGTAATTGCCCTTGGCGGGGATTTCGCAGGTCATGCCGGCGATCAGCCATTCCTTGTGGAAGATCTCCTGCATGTCGATCTGGAACAGGCGCTCGTCGTTGTAGAACGGCTGCGGCAGGGAGAAGCTGTGGTCGCGTTCGCGGAGCATTTCGGCCGTGGCCTTGCGTGCGGGTTGAAGCGGATCGCCCAGGCTCAGGGTGGAAGTGACGTCCATCGGTAACTCCTCAATGGCTGGTCGCGCTGGCGACCGCCGCAAATAAGTGGCTGGTTCGGTTGTCACGCAAGGCGGCGTGACCTGCCCTCGTTTCTTGCCTGCCGACTGGCTGCCCTGCTGCGGGTGCGAGGGTGGTTCGCTCAAAAGCCTTATGGTTCGGCTGGGAATGAGTGTGCTGGCGCTGGCAGGCACGACCTTGCCCATGGGCGACATGGGGACATCCGTTTCCGACGCGCGAGGCCCGATGGTTGCTGGCAGGTCGCGATGAGCATGTGAATGTCGCAGACAGGTAAATGGGCCGTTTTTGCGTTATTCACAATCCATCGCAATAGGCCGATTTCCGGCCATGGGCGGAGCAGCGTCATGACCAATAATTTCCTCAATCCCATCACGACCCAGACCTGGACCAACGGCCGGCACATGGTTCGCTGCGTCAAGGCGATCCAGGAAACCTGGGATGTGCGCACCTTCTGTTTCATGGCCGACCAGCCGATGGTGTTCTTCTTCAAGCCGGGGCAGTTCGTGACCCTGGAGCTGGAGATCGACGGCCAGCCGATCATGCGTTCCTACACCATCTCCAGTTCGCCCTCGGTGCCCTACAGCTTCTCCCTGACGATCAAGCGCGTACCGGGCGGCAAGGTCTCCAACTGGCTGCACGACAACCTCAAAGAAGGTGACGTGATCCCGGTGCACGGTCCGGTGGGCCTGTTCAACGCCATCGACTTCCCGGCGGAAAAGGTGCTGTTCCTCTCCGGCGGCGTCGGCATCACCCCGGTGATGTCCATGGCCCGCTGGTTCTTCGACACCAACGGCGCGGTGGACATGGTCTTCGTGCACAGCGCGCGGACGCCGAAGGACATCATTTACCACCGCGAACTGCGCCACATGGCCTCGCGCATCGAGAACTTCAAGCTGCACCTGATCTGCGAGAAGTACGAGATCGGCGAGACCTGGTCCGGCTACCGCGGCTACCTGAGCCGCGCGATGCTCGACCTGATTGCCGGCGATTTCATGGAACGCGAAATTTTCTGCTGCGGCCCGACGCCCTACATGTCGGCAGTCCGGCGCCTGCTCGAGGCTGCGGGCTTCGACATGAAGCGCTATCACGAAGAAGCCTTCGGCCCGACCCCGCCGGAGATTCGCGAAGAAGTGAAGGAGCACGCCGCCGAGGCGGCCGAAGCCGCTGCCGAAGTACCGGCGGGCGCCATGAACCTGGTGGAGTTCACCGGAACCGGCAAGAGCATCCGCGTGGCTCCTGGCGAGACCGTGCACTCGGCCGCCGCCAAGGTCGGCCTGCATATTCCCAAGGCCTGCGGCATGGGCATCTGCGGCACCTGCAAGGTGATGAAGACCGCTGGCGAGGTGGAGATGGAGCACAACGGCGGCATCACCGACGAAGACGTCGCCGAGGGCTACATCCTTTCCTGCTGCAGCGTTCCCAAGGGCGACGTATCCATCGATTATTGATGGTTTTCTGAGCAACTCCCGCCAGCCCGCGCCCGTCGCGGGCTGGCGCCATCTATCCACAGCTTGTGGATGCAGCGGTGCACAGATGCTGTGCGCAACTCGCTGAAATCGTTGAAAAAATCGCCAATCCTCCGCAAGTCCCGCAGGCCGTGGGCGAGCACCGGGGACGAACAGCTTTTCCACAGGCTGGTCCACTGTTCGTGGGGGCAACCCCACTATGCTTGTCCTGATTCCCCCGCCGGCGCGCTGCCTGCGCCGGCTACTCGTGGCCTGCCAGAGGAGCCCATGCGATGAAACTCTTCTATACCCCCGGAGCCTGCTCACTTGCCGTGCATATCGTCCTGCGCGAGATCGGCAAGCCCTTCAGCCTGGAAAAGGTCGACCTGGGCGCCCACACCACCGCGCACGGTGACGACTACTATCGCAACAACCCCAAGGGCTACGTGCCCCTGCTGGAGCTGGACAACGGGCAGTCCCTCAGCGAAGGGCCGGTCATCTGCCAGTACCTGTGCGACCAGGCCGGCCGCACCGACCTGATGCCGGCCGCTGGCTCCCTGATGCGCTACCGCGTCATGGAGTGGCAGGCGTTCATCAACAGCGAAGTGCACAAGAGCTTTGGTGCGCTGTTCAACCCCGCCCTGGATGACAAGGCCAAGGCGACCTACACCGGGATGGCCCACCGTCGCCTGCAATGGACCTCGGAGCAGTTGCGCGGCCGCCGGTACCTCACCGGCGACGACTTCACCGCGGCGGATGCCTACCTGTTCACCGTGGCCAATTGGGCGGGGTTCCTGAAGATGGACATTTCCGACTGCCCGGAACTCCAGGAATTCCAGGGCCGCGTCGCTTCCCGTCCGGCTGTGCAGGAGGCGCTGAAGGCTGAGGGGTTGGCCTGAGTCCACGATTTTTGTGGGGACGATTTCAATCGCGATGGGGCTGTCCAATTGGTTCTGGGCGAACCTCCGGTCCGCTTTCGCGAATGAATTCGCACCCACACAGGCGAAGCACAGAGAAGGAAATCCGAGAGGGCCCGGCAGCCCTCAATCCTCCTCCTGCACCGCCTTGTAGGCCCCGGCCATCTTCTGCTGCACCTCCTGCGGGGCGGCGTTGTAGTGGCTGAGGACCATGCTGAAGGCGCCGTGGCCCTGGGTGATGGCCTTGAGGCGGCCGGCGTAGCCGTCCAGTTCGGCCAGGGGCACCTGGCCAAAGACCAGTGCAAGGCCCTGGGAAAGGGATTCAGTACCGGTGACCTGGCCGCGACGACCGATGAGGTCGGTGGTGATGTCCCCCAGGTTGGTTTCCGGCGCGGTTACTTCGACTGTGACAACCGGCTCCAGCACCACTTCACCGGCTGCACGCAGGGCGTCGAGCATGGCCTTGCGACCGGCGGCCTGGAAGGCGATGTCCTTGGAGTCCACCGGGTGGTGCTTGCCGTCGTAGACCGTGACCTTGACGTCCGCCACCGGCAATCCCGCCAGCGGTCCGCAGGCCAGCACCGAGCGCACGCCCTTTTCCACCGAGGGGATGAACTGCGACGGGATCACGCCGCCCTTCACTTCGTCGGTGAAGGCGAAACCGTCGCCGCGTGGCAGGGGCTCGATGCGCAGGAAGACTTCGCCGAACTGCCCGGCGCCGCCGGTCTGTTTCTTGTGCCGGCTGTGGCCCTCGGCGGGGCGGGTGATGGCTTCGCGATAAGGCACCTTGGGCGGGCGGGTTTCCACTTCCAGCTTGTAGGTGCCGGTGATGCGGTCCAGCAGGTAGCGCAGGTGCAGCTCGCCCATTCCGCGCAGCACCGTCTCCTGGGTGGAGGCCTGGTAGTCCAGCTTCACGCAGGGATCTTCGGCCTGCAGCCGGCTCAGCACTTCGGCTATGCGCTGCTCGTCCCCCCGGCGCTTGGCCTCGATGGCCAGGCCCTGCATGGGCGCGGGGAAATCCAGCGGCTTGAGGTGGATCTGGTCCTCGTCGTGGGAGTCGTGCAGCACCGAGTCGAACTCCACCTCGTCGACCTTGGTCAGGGCGCCGAAGTCGCCGGGGATCAGCCGCGTGACCTCTTCATGGCGCTTGCCCTGCAAGCGAAGCAGATGGCCGAGCTTGAACGGCTTGCGCCCATCGCCGACGAACAGCTGCATGTCCCGCACCAGGGTGCCCTGGTGCACACGGAAGATGCCGAGCTTGCCCACGAACGGGTCGATCACCACCTTGAACACATGGGCCAGCACATGCTGCTGCGGGTCCGGTTGGGAGCGGAAGGCCTTGGCGTCCGCTCCCTCGCCCTTGAGGAACAACGGCGGATTACCCTCGGTGGGGTTGGGCGCCAGGCGCGCGAGGATATCCAGCAGTTCCGCCACCCCGGCGCCA
Source organism: Pseudomonas lalkuanensis (assembly GCF_008807375.1). Lineage (NCBI taxonomy): Bacteria > Pseudomonadati > Pseudomonadota > Gammaproteobacteria > Pseudomonadales > Pseudomonadaceae > Metapseudomonas > Metapseudomonas lalkuanensis. The sequence continues at coordinate 447,843 of NZ_CP043311.1, forward strand.
GTGCGTGCGGAGGTGAAGCACAGGGGAATCAGGTGCCCTTCGCGCAGTGCCCGCTCGAAGGGCTCGTGTAGTTCCGCCGGTGCGATCTCGCCTTGCTCCAGGTAGCGCGCCATCAGCTCCTCGTCCACTTCCACGACCTGGTCCACCAGGGCCTGGTGGGCTTCGGCCACGGAGGAAAAGTCGGCCTTGCCATCGGGCTCGAAGAAGCAGTCCACCACGCGGCTGGCGTTGTCCGCCGGCAGATTCAACGGCAGCACTTCCTTGCCGAAGGCCTCGCGCAGGCTGGCGAGCAAGCCGGGGAGGTCGACGCGCTCGGCATCGATCTTGTTCACCACCAGCATCCGGCACAGCCCGCGCTCGGCGGCCATGGCCATCATGCGGCGGGTGGTGAGTTCGATGCCGTTCTGCGCGTTGACCACCACCAGTGCGGTTTCCACCGCGGCCAGTGCGGCGATGGATTGGCCGATGAAGTCGGGGTAGCCGGGGGTGTCGATCAGGTTCAGCTCGGCGCCGTCGTAGGTGCAATGCGCCAGTGCCGAGGCGAGGGAGTGCCGGTACTCGCGCTCCAGCGGATCGAAGTCGCACACCGTGTCACCGCGCTCAAGGCTTCCCGCATTGGGAATGGCGCCACTGCGGTGCAGCAGGGCTTCGGTCAGGCTGGTCTTGCCGCTGTCGCCATGGCCGACCAGGGCGACCGTTCGAATGGATTCCACCGAGTAGTTCGCCATGAGTACCTCCGCGCGCTGGGGTTTTTCCAGTATAGGCAGGCGCCCGGTGGCTGCCCTGGAAGCTCGCAGCTCGTCACAACTCATTGATATCGCTCGAAAAATGAGCGGACCTCGGCAGCCCCCGCCATTCCTGGCCTTGGAAGTTGTCTGTACAGCTTGTCCACAGAAGGTTCCACCGGCTTTGTGAGTAAAAGACCGGTTTTCCACTGCCGGATGCAAGAACCAGGTCCTGGAGAGGCGAAAAAGGTGGGTGATCGATAATTGAGCGATGCGCTGTACAGGCCGTGGATTCAGGCGATGGGCGACTTGCCAACGGTTTTTCCACAGAGATTTTCACGGTTCTTGTGCGCAAGTTTTTGGCGAGCGGGTTCTCTTGTGCATGAAATTCGTGGAAAGCCAGGAATGATGCGGCTTGGGCCATACCGTGGCATCAACAGATTTTCCACAGGGTTATCCACGCTGATTGGGGGTAACCGAATTGCTGTGGCGGTATGGTTAAAAAGTGAACAGCGTGCTGTGTCGCAGATGAGACAAGGGCTGCAGGCTGTTTTCCACAGCTTGTGTACCCATCGCTACACAGATTTTGTGTGGAAATCCGCAAGTTGTTGAAATCGATCAGGAAATATCCAGGTAGCGGGAGGCCACGGCTGGCGTGGCCTGCAACCGTGGCTCTACAGATTGTCCACAGGTTGGTCCACGGAAAACGGGGGTAAGGCGGGGATATTGGAGGGCTCTTGGCCTATGGATTGCTGTTTTGACTGTGGGAGCGAATTCATTCGCGAGAAAAAGGCCGCAAAGCGGCCCGAGAAGCTGATGGGTGGGGCAGGCCTGCGGCCTGCAATCGCGATTGGAATCGCTCCCACAATGGTGCCCAGCCCTATGGAGTCATGCCCCCATCGCCGCACGGATGTCCGCCGCCAGTTCGCGCACGCGGTCCATCTCGGTATCCCAGGAGCACATGAAGCGCGCACCGCCAGCGCCGATGAAGGTATAGAAGCGCCAGCCCCTGGCGCGCAGGAACTCCAGTGCCGGCTCGGACATCTGCAGGAACACGCCGTTGGCTTCCACCGGGAACATCAGGCTGACGCCGGGCACGTCGGCCACCAGCTCCGCCAGCAGTTGCGCACAGGCGTTGGCATGGTTGCCGTAGTGCAGCCAGGCGTCGTCCTGCAACAGGCCGACCCAGGGGGCGGCGAGGAAGCGCATCTTCGAGGCCAGCTGTCCGGCCTGCTTGCAGCGGTAGTCGAAGTCTTCGGCCAGGTCGCGATTGAAGAAGAGGATGGCCTCGCCAACTGCCATGCCGTTCTTGGTGCCGCCGAAGCAGAGCACGTCCACCCCGGCCTTCCAGGTCAGCTCGGCCGGCGAGCAGCCGAGGAATGCGCAGGCGTTGGAAAAGCGTGCGCCGTCCATGTGCAGGTTCAGGCCCAGTTCCTTGCACACCTGGCTGATGGCGCGGACTTCGTCGGGGCGGTAGACGGTGCCGACTTCGGTGGCCTGGGTGAGCGTGACCACGCGGGGCTTGGGATAGTGGATGTCCTGGCGCTTGAGGGCGACTTCGCGAATCGCGTCGGGGGTCAGCTTGCCGTCGGCGGTCCTGGCCAGCAGCAGCTTGGAGCCGTTGGAGAAGAACTCCGGCGCGCCGCATTCATCGGTCTCGACGTGGGCGGTCTCGGAGCAGATCACGCTGTGGTAGCTCTGGCACAGGGACGCCAGGGCCAGGGAGTTGGCTGCGGTGCCGTTGAAGGCGAAGAAGACTTCGCAGTCGGTTTCGAACAATTGGCGGAAGTGGTCGGAGGCGCGTGCCGTCCACTGGTCCTCGCCGTAGGCGCGCTCATGGCCGCGATTGGCCTCGGCCATCGCGGCCCAGGCTTCCGGGCAGATGCCGGAGTAGTTGTCGCTGGCGAATTGCTGGGTCTGGTCGGTCATATCCTGGTCCTTTAGTCCGTTCGCCTGCAGGCACAGGCGCATGGGGCCTAACTTTACGCCAGGTTGCCACTGCAGGATTCGCTCACGGCGACATCCTTTTCTGTCTGCGGCGCGTGGTCAGGCAAAGGGAACTCATTGCGCCGGCGCTGCCTCACAACTCAGGAGCACGCCTCATCCGGAAGGAGGAAACGTCATGCGTTACCCGAACCTGATTGCCCTTTTCGTCCCCATGCTGATCGGCCTGCCGGCCGCAGCCGGCGAGTGGCCCACCGGCGAGCGCGAGCACTTCATCCAGGAGTGCAAGACCAGCGCCCAGGCCAATGTTCCCGTCGACAAGTTGCAGCGCTACTGCAGCTGCGCCGCCGACGGGGTCAGCAGCGAATTCAGCGGCGCCGAGCTGGAAGCGCTGAAGGCGCAGAAAACCCCGCTGCCGGAACAGACCCACCAGCGCCTGATCAAGGTTTCCCAATCCTGCCTGAGCCAACTGAACGGCTGAGCATTTCTTGATCGAACGGCTGCAGCCCAGGAATTTCGCGGGCTGCGTGGCCGATCCCACAGGTTGTCCACAGGACGGTCCACGCATTGTGGGGATAGAGGTCAGCCGGCGGGTTGCCAGGCAGCCGACCGTTCGCGGATATCCGCCGGAAAGCTGCGAGCCCTGCGCGCTTGGGTATCCAGGTGAACGCCCACCAGGGTGGTGACGGCGGCGATCTCGCCGGTTTCGTCGTTGCGCATTTCATGGCGGAAGCGAATGGACTTGTCCTTCACCTCCAGTACCTGGGAGTGGATGGACACCACGTCGCCGGCGTGAAGCTCGCGACGGTATTCGATCTGCTGTTCCACCGCCGCCATGCCTGCGTTCTCCTCGCGCAGCCGCGAGGGCGCCAGGCCCAGCAGGGTGAAGAGTTGCCAGGTGGCCTCGTCGAACTTGCCGACGTACCACATCACGTTCATGTGGCCCATGTGGTCGCAGTGCCAGGGATAGACGGCGCCGCGGTAAGTCAGGGTGTCGCTCATGTCAGGCTGCCTCGTGCTGGGTGGATTGCGTGAAGTCCGCGAGTACCTGCGGAAACTGGTTGATCACGATGGAAAGGTGCCCCTCCTGTGGATAAAGGTGCAGGTTCGCGCGGGGCAATCGCGCCTGCAGATAGCGCCCCATGGCTTCCGGCACGTGGCGGTCCAGGCCGCTCTGGTACAGGTGCACCGGCACCTGGATTCCCTCCAGGGCGAAGGGGCGGGGCGAGGCGATCAGCGCGGCTTCCGTGCAGGCGCCGCGAATGCCCTGGCGATAGGCCTCGGCCAGGAAGGTCGCGAAGTCTTCCGCTGTCTGTGGATTGGCTGCCAGCAACTGGCGATCCGGCTCGGCCAGGAGCCCGGCGAGGGCTTTCAGGGCGCGCGCCGGATTGCGCTGGAACATCAGCCGGTCCAGCGCCAACAGCGGGCTGGCCAGCCGGGGATGGAGGCGCGCAAGGCCGAACATCGCCTTGAGCGCCGGCAGTTGCGTCGTGCGCAGTGCTGGGATGTCCATCGGCCCCATGCCGGCCAGCAGCCCGACATAGTCCAGGCGCTCGCCCAACCGCTGGGCGCAGGCCAATGCGTACGGGCCGCCGCAGGACACACCAAGCACACCGAAGCGCTGATGGCCGAGGGTGTCTGCCATGAAGGCCACGTCCTCGGCCCAGTCGAGGATGTTGCGTCCGGGGTGGTAGTCCGACCAGCCGAAACCAGGCCGCTCAGGCGCCACCAGGCAGACATTGGCCGCCAGCGCCTGTTCGTGGTGCAGCGCGGCCTGCAAGCGGCTGCCGGGGAAGCCGTGGAAATAATAGAGCGGGCGGCCTTCGAGGGCGCCGTAGAGCTGATAGGCCAGGATGCGCCCATCGGGCAGCCGTAACCGCCGAGGCCGGGCGTCGGGTCGAGTCATGGTGGTCTCGGTCATCAGGGGGGTGGAAGAGAAATGCGGGTTCTGAATTGGTCATAAATTGAACGCATTCAGTTATACCAGCC